>PLDO01000685.1 GCA_003136215.1 Bryobacterales bacterium | reverse complement strand
AGCAGCACCGCGCTGTTGAACTTGTTCTTCATGCGCGTGTTGGCCCAGACAGCGCGCGTCTGGAAACCGTCGCCCCGCGGACTCAATTCCAGCACCGCCGCGCCGTGTCCGTAGCCGGAGGAAACGTAGACCCGGTTGGCCGCCACCACAATCGGCTGGGCGGCGTTGATGTCCTCCTGCGTGACCCACGGATACTCCCAGAGGAGCTTGCCGTCTTCCACTGTTAGCCCCACCGCGCGTCTGGCGGTGATCACCAGCAACTGGCGCCGCCCGCCGACCGTGGCGACCGTGGGCGACGCGTAGGCCGCCTTGTCGTCCAGCGAGCCCCAGACACGGAGGCCGGAAAGCTTGTCATACGCCACCACCGAATTGCCATTGTGCCCGCCCGGCGTCACGATCACCTTGCCGTCCACCACCAGCGGCGATGCTGCCATCCCCCAATGGATGTTGACCGCGCCGTTGTCGGCCAGAATGTTTTTGTTCCAGACGAGTTTGCCGGTGTCCGCTTCCAGGCAGCGCAGTTCGCCCTCGGCGCCCAGCGCGTAGACGCGCCCTTCGTCCCACACCGGCGTGGCCCGCGGTCCGTCGCCGCCCAGGACTTCCTCGAACCGCGCTTTCCACGAATTCGTCCAGCGCTCGTGCCCGGTGCGCACGTCGTAAGCGGCCACCACCTCTTTGTCACGGCGCTGCTCGATGGTGAAAGCCAATCCGTTGGCCACTGTGAACGAGGCATAGCCGCCGCCCACCGGTTGTTTCCAGACCTGCTGGAGCCCGCCGGCAGGCCAGTTCGTCAGAATCGGCTTCTGGTCGTAATGCCCCAGCCGGCCCGGTCCAAGGAAGTCGGCCCAATAGGTGGACCCGGCAGTCGCCGCCGCGGCGGGCGCCGGCGCGCGGAATTGCACGCGCTGGGCTTCCAGCTGCCGGTAGTGCCGCTCCCCACCCTGGAAAGTGAATACCGGCTGGATTCCGCCGCCGAACTCCATGTGCAGGCCATAGAAAAGGAAGAGATGCGCCACGGCAACAATTACGATAGCGAGCGAGCCCAGGCACTTTCGGAAGACTCCCGTGCTCTTGCGCAACCACAGCAGGACGAGTCCCGCCGGAGGGAGCACCAATGAGGCCGCCAGTATGACGGTCGGTTTTTGAGAGAATCGCATCTTGTTCACCTCATATTGTAAATGGCGTTACTCCGACCGGAGCGCGTCCAGCACCCCGGAACGCAAAGCCGCCGCCGTCGCCGCCAGGGAAGCAAGCACTCCGGCCGCCAGCACCGCGGCCAGCAGGACGCCCAGCGATACCACCGGCAGATGTCCGCCGCGCGCACTGACGGCGGGCGCCACCGCCACCGCTGCGCACACCGCGCCGGTGGCCAGCCCCACTATCAGCAGAAACAGATTTTCCGCCAGCACCATCGCCGCCAGGTGCCGCGGGCGGTATCCCACGGCGCGCAGCAGCGCCAGTTCCGCGCGGCGCTCCAGCACGTTGCGCATCACTACCGCCAGAAGGCCAAACGTGCCCAGCAGCAAACCCAGCACGCCCAACGCGCGGAAGGTTTCCAGATACGAGTTCTCCACCCGGTGGAACGCCGCGAGGCGCCCCGGCGCGGACTGTACGTCGAGGCCGTAATCGGCGAGCGACGCTTCCAGTTGCGGCGGCGCCTTCACCAGAAAGAAACGATATCCGGCGGTGTCCGGAAACAGGCGCAGGAAGTTCTCCTCGGAGACGATCAACTCGCCCTGAAACACACTGTCCTGGAGCGCCGCCACGATGCGCAGGCGGACTCCGTCCAGAGCGAATTCCTCGCCTAGTTTCCGGTGCAGCACATACGTCATCGAGTTGGCATCGGCGATGGCCGGAATCGCGCCCCCGGCAGGCTTCCCCTCCAATAGCAGCCACGGGTTCTTCGCCTGCCCTTCGGCTTCCTGAAAGGGAAAATGCGCGCTGCGCAGGAACGCCACGGGAGGCGCCAGAATTCGCGGACGGCGCGGCTGGTAAAGATTCAGGCAGCTGGTATCGTCGCCCGGGCGCACCCGGAAGGGAACCAACTCCACTCCCTCGATCGGCGGCAGGATGAGCGGCACGACCGAGTCCGCCAGCAGGGGGTACCCGCCCGTTCCGGCCGCCGAACCATCCCGGCGGAAGGCGTCCAGCGAGACGATTACGAAGGTGGCCGAAGCGATTAGCGCGATGCACAGAATGCCGCGGCCCGGGCGATACGCCACGCTGCGCATGCCGAGGGTGGCTAGTCCGCGTATGGGCGCGAAGCCGCGCGTGTGCAGCCAGGCGGATTCCAGCAGCAGGGCGGCAATCAGCAGCAGCGTGCCCGCGCCGAAGAAGCCGGCGGTCCCACCCGCGTCCGCGAGCACGAGTGCGAGGCCAGCCGCAACGGCGCCAGCGATCCACCGCCAACGCCCACCCGCCGTCTTCTGCACCCCAGCCAGCAAACCCCGCGGAGTTTCCGGCTGAAGTCCGCGCAAGGTCCACGCCACCGAACCCAATCCCACGACGACTCCGGCGATTGCCGCTCCCCCGAGCGGAGCGGCGGAGGCATGGAGCGAGAGCAGCGTCGTGCCCACCGCGTCGAACCACCAGGTGCGCAAACCGAGCATGATGAGTGCGCCATAGGCCAGTGCCGCGCCGACGCCCACTGCGGCGCCCGCCACGGCGAGTGCCGCCCCTTCAAGCAGAAATAAGGTGCGGATTTTGGCTGCCGAAAAACCCAGCGAGCGCAGCGTGCCGATCTCCCTTTTGCGCTGTTCGATGCCCAACCGGAAGAACAGCCCCGTCAACAGCAGCGCCGACACCATCAGGAAGAAGCTGAAATAGACGAAGTACTCGCCGAAGTCCGTGGCGCCTTGCGCCGCTTCCAGGCTCTGCGCCTTTATGGGGACCACGGTGAGCCCCATTTTCGCGGGGTCGAGCGCCTTGCGTAGTGCCTCGCCATAGGCTGGGGAAGGCGGCGAGATGCGAATCGAAGTCAGGCTCCCGAAGCGCGTCCCCCAAAGGGTGCGGCCGCGCGACAGGCGGACGAAGGCCTTCGGCGTGGTGCGATAGCGATTCCAGTACTCCTCGTCCCGCGGATGGATACGCTTCAGGTCCAGCGGGAATGGCGGATCCCAATCGCGCAGGCTGCGCGACTCCGTAATCCCCGGGTATTCAGGGGTCAAATCGCGGTCCCCGGCGTCCACCGGGACGATTTGTTTCACGTGAAACAACGCGGTTTGGGTGTGCAGTTGCCCGTCCGACTTCCAGGCGAAGTACTCTAACTCCAGTGAATCGCGCACTTTAGCGCCGAGATCCCCGGCTGCCCACTGGTTCAGGACGATGCCGTTTTCGTCGGCGGGCGCGGGCGCGGCGTCCAGCGCCGTCACCACCGAATACGGCACCGCGCGCGCGCCAATGCGCATGCTGTTGGCCAGGTAGCTCAATACCGGTTCGGTGCGCAGGCCCAGCGATTGTGCGGTGCGGGCAGCCGCGTCCGCCAAGGCGTCGGAGATCACCGCGCCATCGGTTTCGAGCGACAGGCTCTGCTGCCCTTCCAGCGTGCGCAGACGGATGCCCAAATCTGCCAGGGTGAGCGCCGGCAGTTTCCCGTGTGCGGCAACAATCGTATTGACCCTGCGGGGCTGATTCACTTCGCGTTGCAGATGCGCCAGGGACACATACACGGCACGCACGTCACCCTGTTGCGCCCGCAGGGAGAACGGGCGCCGCGCCACGCCGCCCATGGTCAGGCGGAGGGTTTTCCCGGCATCGTCCTTGCGTCCGTGCAGGCTCTCTAACGGAATTGCCGAAAACTTCGGGATGCGCAGCAGGATGGTGTCGCCCGGCGCGGCTCCGAGTTCCGCTGCCAGCGCCGCCGTCAACTGAACTTCCCGCCCGCGCGGAGGGCTGCCGGGATAGCCCTGGAACTTCCAGAAGCGCTCATCGACGCCGTACACCTGAATTCCGGCGGCGCGCCCCGCCGCGCCCTCCAGCACGATCAACGGCGCTCCGGCGGGCCGCATTTCCTCTGCCAGGGCTTCGCGGAAGAATCCGGCGCGGGTCACCACGAAATCCGCATTGCCCAGCCGGTCCAGCACCAGGCTGCGGAGGCTGGCGCGCACCGACTCGCCCACCAGGGCCGCGCCGCCCAGCACGCCGGTGGCGGTGGCCACCCCCAGCAGTACCGCCAGGTTGGTGCGCCAGTACCAGGCTAGATTACGCGCCAGCAGGGTAGAGGTTCGCATGACGCAACTCGTAGCGCAGGGGAAAACGCGCGGCCAGGGCGGCGCTGTGGGTCACCACGATCAGCATGGTCTGCTGGCGGGCGTGCAACTCCATCAGAAGATCCGCCACCATTTCGGCCGACGCCTCATCCAGGTTGCCGGTGGGCTCGTCGCAGAGCAGCAGGTGGGGGCGCCGGATCAGCGCACGGGCCAGCGCCACGCGCTGCTTCTCGCCGCCGGATAGCTCGGACGGCCGGTGATCGATCCGGTCCGCCAGCCCGACCTGATCGAGCAGTTCGCGGGCGCGGCGGGGAGCTTCCGCGTCCGCGTCCCCGACCAGCGTCGGAACCAGCACGTTTTCCAGCACGGAACACTGCGGCAGCAGGCAGTGGTCCTGGAAAACGAAGCCGATCTTCTGATTGCGGAAGGCCGCCAGTTCCTTTTCGCCGAGCTGGTAGGGATCGGCGCCGTCGAGCGTAACCGTTCCCGCCGTAGGTGGCTCCAAGCCCCCGGCGATGTAGAGCAGGGTGCTCTTGCCCGCGCCGGATGGGCCCATGATGGCCGCCGCCTCGCCGCGCCTTAAACCGAGCGATACGTCCGAAAGCACGGTCAGCGGTCCGCGCGCCGAGGGGTACTGCTTGGCCACCTGGGAGATTTCAAGCATGGGCCACCGCGGCAAGAATCTTCTGGTAGGCTGCGAGCGCCCGCTCCGCCATGTGCGCCACGCTGCCGTGCTGCCGGACTCCCTGAGCGCCGCGCCGCCCCAACTCGGCACGTTCTTCGGGCGCCTTCCACAGGCGGTAGATGGCGTCGGCCAGGCTGGCGGGGGCGTCGGGTTCCACCAGGAGTCCGCCTCCGGTCTTTTCGAGGATCTCGGGGAATGCGCCGCGCCGCGGCTGCACCACGGGGACGCCGGCGGCCATCGCCTCCAGCAGGAAAATCCCCTTCGGCTCGTCGTAGGTGCAGGGGACGCTCAGCAGGTGGAGACTGCTCAGGAATTCGATTTTGTGGGGCCGGTCGAGTTCGCCCCGATAATGGAATTCCGCCCCGAAGCCGGCGTCCTTCATCCGCCGCTCGACGCCGCGCAGATAGGCGCGATGCTCGGGGGCCAGATAGCCGGCGACGTCCAACACGGCGCCATGGAAATCGGTCTCGCGGCGCAGGCGGAGGTAGCTTTCCGCCAGCAGATGCAGCCCTTTTTCCGGGGCCACGCGCGCCAGGTAGCCCACCCGAAACGGCTGTTGCGGCGCGCGATCCGCCGCAGAATATCCCTCCAGGTTGATGCCCAGCGGGACCACGTGCATCTGGTTTTCGGCAATGCCCAACTCGCGGATCCAGTAGCCGGCGGAGTACCGGCTAACCGCCACGAACCCATCGACGTCGTTGAGCTTAGAGCGAATCAGCTCCAGCGCCTGTTGCCGGTAGGGTTCCTGCAACTGGCTGAGAAACAGCTCCTCGCCCTGCAAGGTGCAGCACACCGGCCGGTGCAAGGCTTCGCGCACCGGCCGCGCGAGGCCGATCAGCAGGGAGTTGGGCAGGGTGACCAGATCGGGCGGCGCTTCGTGGCGCAGCCAGGCGCTCAGCTTGCGAATCTCCTTGAGCTGGAATCCATCCTCGCCGCGCAGCATGGAGACGGTCATTCCGCCCAGCAGGTGCGGGTCCACCTCGATGGAGGTTTGGGAGGCCAGTTTGAGCATCCACGGGGCGTCCCACAGACGGTCCAGCAGGCGGTGAGTTTTGCGGAAAAAGGCGGCTTGCTGGTCCAGGCATACGCTGATTCCATTGAGGAATACCAGGGGTTCGCTGACGTTGGACTCATCGGTGCGGGTGGGTGTGTAAAGGGGCAGCAGAATGAGGTCGTGGCCCTGCCGTTTGAGCTCGGCGGCCAGCGCGTTGTCGCGCAGGCAACTACCGCAGTACATCTTGGCCGCGCCCGCGGTGAAGGCAAGTATCTTCATACGCCTCTTTGGCGAATCGGATCAATTGTAGCAAAACTCGACATGTAGGTCTGAATCTATTTATACTGGTGCGGATGGTTGGAAAAAGAGTCCGAGCTTCGCTCGGATGGACAAGCCAGAGGCTTATCCCACTGGTCTGCGTGCTGCTGCCACTGGTGGCGAGTGGACAATCGGTCCGCGGGACGGTCACCGATGACGGGCGGAAGGCGCTCGAAGGGGTGGCGGTGCGGCTGGTTCAGCAGGAGACGAACCGGGTTCGCCAAGCGCTCACCGACGCGCGGGGCGAGTTCACCATTTCGCTGGTGGCGCCCGGCGAATACCGGATCGAAGCCGGGCGCGAAGGCTACGCCCGGCAGGAGAGGCAATTCACCGTGTTGGTGGACCAGGATGTAACCATCGAGATTTCCCTGCTGCCCGGCCAACGCAAGGATACGGTGCAAGTGACCGCCGCTGCCGACGTGCTGCGCACCGGGTCGGCGGCGCTGGGCGGCGTGGTGGACAACCGGCAAATCATCGGACTGCCGTTGGACGGGTGCAATTTCTACGAACTCGGCCTGTTATTGCCCGGCGTCGCACCCGCCGCCCAGGGATCCGCCGGGTCGGTGCGCGGCGATTTTGCGGTCAACATCAACGGCGCCCGGGAGGACTCCAATAACTTCCTGCTCGACGGTGTTTTTAACGGCGACCCCAAGCTGAACGGTATCGCGGTGACGCCGCCGGTGGACGCCGTGCGCGAGTTCGAGGTGGCCACCGCCGAAAGCGATGCTTCGTTCGGTCGCAACGGCGGCGGGCAGTTCAACGTGGTGCTGCATAGCGGCGGCAATCAACTCCACGGCACGGCTTACGAGTTTCTGCGCAACGGCGCGCTGGACGCACGCAACTACTTCGCCCCCGGGGGGCAGCCTGGCCCGGCGTACCAACGCAACCAGTTCGGCGCGTCGGCGGGCGGTCCGCTGCGGCGCAATCGCACCTTCTTCTTCGGCGATTACGAAGGGCTCCGCTTGCGGGAGGGGCTGACGCGCGTCACCAACGTCCCCACCCAACTGGAGCGCACGGGCGATTTCTCGCACAGCGGTGTGCCGGCCATCGACCCCTTCACGCAAACACCTTTCCCCGGCAACGCGATTCCCCAGCCGTACCTCAATCCGGTCGGCGTGGCCATCGCCGCGCTGTATCCGCTGCCTAACCGCTCCAACCCGAGTCAGAACTACGTATCTTCTCCAGCGGAGCGCGATCGCGACGACCACTTCGACGTCCGCGTGGACGACAACCTGGGGCCTGCCGACCAACTGGCGGCGCGCTACAGCTTTGCCGACAGCGCCTTGTACGAGCCGTTCACCGGCCCTTCGTTCGCCGCCATTCCGGGCTACGGCGACAACGTGCCGCGGCGCGCGCAGAACACCATGGCGGGCGAGACGCACATCTTCTCGGCGCGCCTGCTGAATGAGCTCCGCTTCGGCCTGGACCGCATTTCGGCCGGCGTCTTCCAGGAAAACATGGGGCGCAATCTCAACCAGCAGGTTGGGCTGCCGCAAGTCTCCACCAACCCGCGCGACACTGGTCTCAGCCTGATCGACATCACCGGCTACTCGCCCATCGGCGACGAGTACAACAATCCGCAGCACAGCGCTTCCACCGTCTATCAAGTCACCGACACGGTCACGGCGGTGCGCGGCCGGCACCTATTGAAGGCCGGGGTAGACCTTCGCCGGTTCCAGCAGAACGCGTATCGCGACGTGATGGCCAACGGCTACCTCAGTTTCCCGGGCATGACCGGCAACGCGCTGGAGGAATTGCTGCTTGGGCTGCCCTCGGTCACCACGGTGGCGCACGTGGACAATGCGGAGCACCTGCGCACACACAGCGAATACGCATTTCTCGAGGACATGTGGCGAGTGCTACCCGACCTGACGGTTTCCGCCGGCTTGCGCTACGAATACAACGCGCCGCCGGTGGATAGCGAGGACCGGGCCAATGTTTACGTGCCAGCCACGCAGTCGCTGGTCCGGGTGGGCACGAACGGCATTCCGCGCGGCGGGTACGCCGCGGACCGCAACAACTTCGCACCGCGGATTGGGGTAGCGTGGCGTCCGGGCCAAGCGGGGCGCCTAAAGGGAACCCTGTTGCGCGTCGGATACGCCATCGCCTACGACCAATCGTCGCTGGCCACGGGCGAAGGGCTCTACTTCAACGCGCCCTACTACGTGAACAACCTCTACTACTCGTTCGCGCAGTTCCCGCTGAGCCTGTCCGACCCATATCCGAAAAACTACCCGCTGACGCTGCCCTCCACCGCGCTGACGTTTCAGCGCGACCTGCGCACGCCCTACATGCAGCAATGGAGTTTCCTGGTGCAGCAGGAAGCCGGCCGCGCTCAGGTGGTGGAACTGGCGTACGCGGGTTCGAAAGGCACCAAGCTGATCAATGGGCGCGATCTCAATCAGCCGCCGGCGAGCGCGCAACAGCCGAATCCGCGGCCCGTCCCGCAGTTCGACGACATCAACGTCATCGAGTCGCGCGGCAATTCCAATTACCAGAGCCTGCAAGCCGGCGTCCGGCGGACCCTGCGCGCCGGGTTGGCCGCCAATGCCGCGTATACGTGGTCGAAATCGATCGACGACGCCTCGGGATTCTTCAACACGGCGGGGGATCCGAATTATCCGCAGGACAGCCGTCACGTGAATTTAGAGCGCGGGCTATCCGATTTCGACGTGCGGCACCGTTTCACGTTGAGCTACGGGTACGATTTGCCGTTCGGCAAGGGGCGTCTGCGCGGCGGATGGCAGACCTTCGGCGTCTGGACGTTCCAGACGGGGCGGCCGTTCACGGTGGCGCTGCTGCCCGACGTGGACAACAGCAACACCGGCCAATCGACGCTCGGCTTCGGCGCCAACGACCGGCCGAACGTGTTGCGCAATCCGGCGCTTTCCCACGGGAGTCCGGACGGTTGGTTCGACACCACCGCGTTTGCCATGCCGCCTTTCGGCAGCTTCGGCAACGCCGGGCGGAATATACTGGAGGGCCCAGGCTACCGGAACGTCAATGTGTCCGTGCTGAAGACGACCGCATTGAGTGAGCGTGCGCGCGTGCAATTCCGTGCCGAGGCTTTCAATCTGCTGAATCACGTGAATCTGGATCTGCCGGATAACTTCCTGGGCTCGCCGACGTTCGGGAAGATCCAATCGGCGGAAAGCCCGCGGCGCATTCANNCAGATAAACACAGATAAGACCAATCATGTTTTATCTGTGTTCATCTGTGGCTAATATGTTTTCTTGCTTCGCCGCCATTTACAATGAACCTTCATGCAACGCGTACTTACGGGCCTGATTCTCTCCTTAGTGGCCGGCGGCGCGATTGCCGCGGATGCGCCGGACTCCTGGCCGCGCTGGCGCGGCCCCGAGTTCAACGGGGTGGCGCGCGGCGACGCTCCGCTCACGTGGAACGACAAGGATCATATCGCCTGGAAGGTGCAGGTGGCGGGGAAAGGGCATTCCTCGCCGGTGATCTGGGGGGATCGCCTCTTCCTGACCACGGCGGTGCCCACCGGCAACGCGCCGGCCGCGGACGCGGCTCCTGCCTCGGGCAGGAGGGGAGGGTACGGCGGGGGCGGCGGACCGCAGGTGGAGCAGAAGTTGCTGGTGCTGGCTTTCGACCGTAAGACGGGCAAGCAGCTTTGGGAGAAAACGGCCATTGTGGCCACGCCGCACGAGGGCTTTCACTCGCAATACGGGAGCTTCGCCTCGCCCTCCGTGCTGGTGGACGCTCAGCACGTGATCGCGTTCTTCGGGTCGCGCGGCGTGTACTGCTACACGCACGAAGGGCAGCCGGTATGGCAGAAGGATTTCGGCATCAAGCTGCGCATGATCATGGCCTTCGGGGAAGGGTCGTCGCCCGCCCTCGATGGCGACAAGCTGGTGATCCTGTTCGATCACGAAGGCGACTCGTTCCTGGTGGCGCTGGACAAGAGCACCGGGCGCGAACTGTGGCGTACGCCGCGGCCCCCCGGCAGCACGTGGTCCAGCCCGCTGATTGCTACCGTCGCCGGCAAGAAACAAGTGCTGGTGGCGGCCACCAAGTTCGTGGCCGGATACGAGCTGGAGACCGGGAAACTGATCTGGCAGACTACAGGGCTGGGGCGCAACGTGATCCCGATGCCGGTGGCGGCGGATGGCGTGGCCATCGTGATGAGCGGCTACCAGGCTCCCAACCTGCTGGCTATCCGGTTGGGCCAGGAGGGGGATTTGACCGGGACCGACGCCATTCTCTGGCAGAACCAGCGGGGCAATTCCTATACGCCCTCGCCCGTGCTGCACGAGGGCAAGCTCTATATGCTTACGGACAACGGCACTATCTCCTGCCTCGACTTCAAGACGGGAAAGCCGTTCTACTCGCAACAGCGGTTGCCGAAGAGTTACAGCTTCAAGGCGTCCCCGGTGGCGGCCAACGGTAAGTTATACCTTTCCACCGAGGATGGCGACGTGGTGGTGTTGAAGATGGGCGAGAAGTTCGAAGTGCTGGCCACCAACACGCTGGCCGATCAAGTGTTCATCGCCACGCCCGCCATCATGGACGGAGCGATTTACCTGCGCGGACAGAATACGCTGTTCTGCGTGCGGTAACGAGCGGCGCGGTCAGAGTGCCAGCGCGCCTTTGTACATCATGTCCTTGAGCGGGAACTTCACAGACAGGTGAAACGGGATAAAGCGGCATTCCAGGGTGACTACCTTCTCGCCCACGGTGATGGGATCCTTGCCGCGCGCAAAGAAGAGCAGTAGCTCCGTCGCCGACTCGCCCGATCCGGTAAGCAGGTGGTCGCAAGAAATAGCGATCTTCCCTTTGCGTTCGATGCGGCAGTTTTGTTTGATGGCATCGAGCATGCCCTGGTTGGGGTTAGGCGCGCTTTCCGGGTTCCCGCCCTTGGGCGGCGGCAACAAAGGCATTCCGCGCAGCCGGATCACGTAGTACCGCGCGGTACCTTCAGGCAGCTCAGGGCCGCCGGCAAGACGGATGGGCCTGGCGCTCTCCCAGCGCGCGAGCACCGGGAACCGCACGGACTGGCCCGTGTCGGTGCTTGGAGCCGGCGGCGGACGCTCACCGATGGGCACGGTGGGGACGGACCCGGGTGAGTTGCCCGGCCTGGCGCCGGGGACATCTCCTCCCGGTCTCGCCACGCCCTCGTAGGATCCGGTTGCGCCTTTTTTTCCGGCCTCAAAGCGGACAATTCCCTCGCGCGCCCACGGGGACTGCCCGAGCAGAATCGCTTTCTCCTCGCTGCTCCAGGCGGCGGGATCATTGCTTTCCCAGAATTCTCTGCCAGCGGCGTGCAGCGCGTGGAGCGCCGGCCATAATGTCGCCGCCTGCAGCAGGCGCCTTCGTGTTTGGAGCACAGGTAGGTCCTTTACTCCATCGTAGCTTGACAGGGGCCGCTGCCAAAACTGGAAAAGGCCGAACGAGCAGCCCTTCCGGCGGGGAAGCAAATCGCACACAGACGCGACCGCTGGAATCAACAATCCGCCAAGTCATCCGCGAGGACCTGCGGGGAACCGGCTAGACTCAATACGGTTCACTTAAGGGATCGAATGATCGAATGTGGACGGTCGGTTGATCTTGATAGGAAGACTGGTTTCCCAGAGGAGGACCGTTGGCCAACAACACCGGCTGTGGAGGAATTCCAGCCCGATGTCCGAGTGGCGCGTAAACCGGGCGGAGCGGGCAGATCGGTAAAGGCTGGGAGCATCGAAGTTGCCCGGCTAGTCGGTCAGTTCGTCTGTGCTTCCGCGCCCATGGTAGGTTCATTCCGCTTGCGGCGGGGCCACGCGCGTTCCGGGCGTGATGACGACTTCTCCGGTTGACCTCAGGCAGATTTCGTACACCCGGTCGGGCTCCAGACGCATGTAGGGCGCATCGCCGTGGATAGCCCGCACGCCGCGCTCCTTCGCCAATTTCTCGTCGTTGGCAACGTCCCAGAACCGTTTCCAGAGATCCTTCTCGAATTCGCTGGTCGCTTGCCGCTCCGCGTAAACCTCGGGCACCTGGCCCTCCTTGTCGATGACGAAGCCATCTTCGGCCCGCATGGTGCTGGAGAAAACGCGACGAAACAGCAGGAGCGCCCCGCCCTTGATAGGGTCGCCCTGCTCGATGAAGTGGTCGTCGAACTTGATCACTAGGGTGTCAAAATAGACTTCTTGCCCCGGCAGAGTCAGCTCTCGAGAGGCATTGATCGGCTTGCCGGCGTCGTCAACCTCGGTGAACCTAATCGTGGTTTGTAGGCTCCCCTGCTGGTCCTTCGCCTGTCGAAGAACCTCAACACGCGCCCGGCGGTCGATGCGCTTCAGAATCTTCAGGTAGGCTTCGAGGCGCTGTTTCTCTTGCTCGAGCTTGAGAATGGTCCCTTTCTGCTCGCGGATCTGGTCCTGCAGTGCCCGCCGCGGCTTGACAACCAGTTCATACGACAGATAGACGCTGGCGGCGGCGACTGCGACCAGCACCACGGACGCGACAAAAGACCGCATGGGGAAATGACGGCCGCTACTCCGTGGGCGAGTTGGTTCATGCTCAGTCCCAGGTCGTGCAAGGTCTCCCTGAGGATTTCGCCCGGATGGACGGGCGGGAGCTTAGCGGTAGTGCTTCGCGATTTCGGCATGTTCGGCGTGTCCTTCGTGAAACGTGAAGCAAATGCGGTACTGGTCGTTGATCCGGATGCTGTACTGCCCTTTGCGATCGCCGCTCAAAGCTTCCAGGCGGTTGCCCAGAGGAGCGGCAGCCTCGCTGTGCTATATGGATCACGGTGCGCGATCCCGGCAAACCGCGCACCGCTTCCCAGCCGGATGAAGGAGTCACACCCCGCGGGCTCCCGCCAGTGGAGCGCGCGACGTAGAAGTGGATCAAGCGGGACGGCCCCAGGCAGAGCCACGACCGTCAGGGAGCGGTTGCCGCGGCTGTGCCGAGAGGTCAACGGGCGGTCAACCGCTCCCTGACGGTCGCGGCTCTGCATGACTTACTCCTACGCCAGGATTCTCTCAATTGGCCGGTACTTGCGTAGGACCGGTCACTTCTGTGTCGCGCACCCCGCCAGTGTCTTTTGTGGTTCCCGTTATTGCTATTGTGGGAAGTCGCGGAAAGGCGCGACAAGGAGGACATTTATGAAGCGAATCGTTTTGCTGGTGGTCAGCCTGTTTGTGGTGTTTCTGTCCACAGGCTGCGGCCCCAGCGACGCAGAGAAGCGTGCCCAGCAGGTGGCCCAGGCCAAGGACGACGCGCTGAAACTGCGCCAGCAACTGGCCCAGGCCAAGTCCGGCGCCGATGCCGAAACCGTGCGCGTGCAGCTCATGAAGGTGCTGAGCGACGCCAGTCTGACCGCGGACTCCATCCACTTTACCGAAGCCGAGCTGAAGGATTACGTGAAGGCGGCCGGCGCCGCGGAAACACCGGCCCCGCCGCCGCCCAAGAAGGCCAAGGCGGTGCATCACGCCAAAGCCCGGCATAAGGGGTGAACCACTCCAACTGTGCGGTAAGGCTCCCGACGCTCCGGGCGCCGGACGGGTGCACGACATATAAGTGGAATCGCTGGCGTGATGTGGGGCAGGCTGGCTGGTAGCCTGCGCGCGACCCCGGCGGGGTACCCTCTGGGTCGGGCCGATTGCCAATCGGCCGCAGCTTACCAAGCTGCCCCACAACGGCACCCCTGCCGTGCGTAACACATACGCTCAGATTCAAGCTGATTTGCTGCTGAATCGCGCCGGCGTCCACTTCCACGTCGCGCACCCGGTCCCAGACCCCAAAAGGCTACTCGTTCTTGCGGTGATATACTGTCGTAGGCACCGTGCGGTTTGAGGGATCTGTGATGATGGTAGACCGTTCCAGGAAGGGCAACCCCTTCCGTCAGCTATGGCAGTTCGTGAAGCGGCAGACCATCGGCGACGTGCCGGAAGATCTCGCTATTTGCCAGTTCGACTGCCACAAGGGGCAGTGCCTGCAGGATGAATGGGAGACGTGCGACCGGCGGATTCACAAGGGTAGCGGAGAATTGTATCCCGATTCCCGACTTGAGAAGCCGCATCAATTCGATCCAGCCAGACCTGGCAAGGCAGAAGACATTCCGGATCAAACGACGGAGGCCGCAGCGGGGGAAGGCAAGATCGTGTAGGTGCTCCACGGGCCCTAGCCGGTCGCCCTTCCTTAGCGACGGCACCGCGCCAATGTAAAGCACGACGCCTGCGAAACCGGGTGCATCCCGTTCGCGGGGCCTACGCGGCCAGAAAGCGCTGTTCGCGATACGCCGCGCGCATTCCGGGGAGGTCCGATACGCGGCGCGGGGCGAGATCGCGTTGGAGGAGGCAGCGTTCCCCGCCGCCCCAGCCTTCCACGCGGACCGTGCGGGCGCGCCGCTCCACTTTGTAGGCGGCGGCGGCGCCAAACTCCGCGCACAGGGCGGGGAGCGACCATCCCTGAGGATCGAGCATGCGCATGCCGCCCTGGCGGTCGATCAGGATGGCGAGATTGCCGCCGTCCCTATCCCCTTCCACTGCAATGTCCAGGATGTCTTCGGCCTGCCGCAGGAACGCTTTCACAAAAAGCTTATCGGCCAGGGCCGGGGAAGTTTGCGATAAATCTGGTACAACTGCTGCATGAGAGTTCTTTTCATCGGCGGGACCGGAATCATCAGCACCGCTTGTACCCAATTGGCCGCGCAACGCGGCATCGACCTGACGCTCGGGACGCGCGGCCGGCGCACGGGCGGTCTGCCGGCGGGCGTCAAGACGCTCACCCTGGACATGGACGACGCCGCCGGCGCCGCGCAAGCCCTGGCGGGCGCGCGGTTCGATGTGGTGGTGGATTGGATCGCCTTCACCGCGGCGCAAATCGAGCGCGACCTGACGCTGTTTCGGGGCCGCACCGGGCAGTACGTCTTCATCAGCTCGGCCAGCGCCTATCAGAAGCCCTCGGGGCACTACCTGATTACCGAATCCACACCGCTGGCCAACCCGTACTGGCAGTATTCGCGCGACAAGATCGCCTGCGAGGACCGGCTCATGCGGGCCTATCGCGAGGAGGCGTTCCCGGTCACCATCGTGCGTCCGTCGCTGACGTACGGCGACACGCAGATTGCTCTGGCCGTCAACAGTTGGGCCAAATCCTATACCGCGGTGGACCGCATGCGGCGGGGGAAGAAGGTGATTGTGCCGGGTGATGGCTCTTCGCTGTGGGTGATCACGCACAACACGGATTTCGCCAAGGGACTGGTGGGCTTATTGGGGAATCCGCAGGCGATCGGACACGCCTTTCACATCACCAGCGATGAAGTGATGACCTGGGACCAGTTCTACCGCATCGTGGGGGCGGCTGCCGGAGTGGAGCCGCAACTGGTGCACATTCCGACCGACTTGATCGGCGCCTGCATGCCCGATAAATTGGGCGGGTTGAAGGGCGACAAGGCCGTCAGCGTGGTATTCGACAATAGCAAGATCAAACGCTTCGTTCCGGGTTACTGCGCCACCGTGCCTTACGCGGAGGGCGTTCGGCGCACCCTGGCATGGTTCGACGCCGACCCGGCGCGCCGGGAGATCGACACTCATGCTGGCGAACGATGGGACAAGCTGATTGCGGCATACGAGCAGGGGGCGGCGGCGGCGGAGCGGCTGTTTGGGGAGTAGGGGGTCGATGACCGGGAGGGCCGTCCTAGGCTAGTGCCCGTACTTCTTTTCGCCGGCCTCGATGCGCACCGCCAAGCGGTTTTCCGGCGGCGGCAGCGGGCAGGTGGCGTAGGGCGTGAATGCACAAGGCGGGTTGTAGGCCTTATTGAAATCGAGCACAACCTTGCCGTCCAGGGGCATGGCGGAGTACAGAAACCGCCCCGCGCCGTAGGTTTCTTTGGCGCTGGTCTGGTCGCGGAAGACATAGAAAAGCTCTTTGGCGCCGGGCGTTTCCAGATACGGGCGAAGGCGGTACTCCTGGCCGTGCAGAGTAAAGACCGCATAGCCCGGGCTGTCCATGGACTCGGTCTGGCCGATGACATTGAGAATCGGCATCTTTTCTGGCGCCGCCACCCATTTGGCGGTCACCTGGTACTCTTCCTGCGCCGGGTAGGTTTCGATGCCTTTGAATTCGCGGCGGTACTGGCTGTCGGGATCCTTCAGGCGAATGCCGAATTTGTCCGATCGTTGGATGACGAACAGGCTCAGCCGGCCCACCTTGGCAACATCGAGCGAATCGGGCCAAAGTTCGCGGGTAGCGCCATCCATGGTGACCGTGACTTTGCCGTTGTGCAGTTGGAACACGCCGGCATGGGCCGCGCCATCGGGAAGTGCAATCTCGTTTCCGGGGTCCTGGCCGAAGGTGTTGGCGCCTTCATGCAGCCAGAACAGGCCGGCCACGGAGAGCCATCCGCCATCGCGTTTCAAGCCCTCTTCGCGCTGGCGGCGCCACTGGCCGATTTCGGTCTGATAGGCGGTGGCGGCAAAGAGCGCCACCCCGGCCAGCGCCGCGAGCACCATGCGCCAGGTCATGAGATTTCTCCGGCATCTTCGATGAGTTGTTCCAGCATGCCGGCGAACTCCTCGCTCTTGCGGTCCACGCGTTGCTTGAGTTGGCTGAGATCGCGCTCCAGCGTGCGCATACGGTCGGCGAGGTGCAAACAAGCCAGCACCGCGATCCGTGTGGAATCGGCGTTGGGCGCCTTGGCCGCAATCGACAGCATCAATTCATTCACGCTGGCCGCCACCTCTTCGACCTCGCGAGAATCGCCGCTGGTGAGCAGGGTGTAAGGCCGGCTCAGAATGGTGACACGAACCTGCTGTCTATCGGGAGCGCTGTTTTCCATGCGTAACTCCCCCCAAAAACCCGCAGCGCCCCGCTAGGAGGCGCTTAGTTGATCGATCTGGCCCAGCAGCTTTTCGATGCGGCTGCGCACCTGCTTACGTTCCGCCTGCAGGGTTTTGACTTCATCCGCCAACACGGCAGCGGCGCGCCTGGCTTCGGCGGCCTCCTGCACGGCGGCTTCGCGCTCCTGCCGCAAGCGCGACACCAACTGCACGGCGCGCTGGATGCGGTCTTCCAGGCTGCCGAGGGAATCGGTTTCCTGATCGGACGGGCTCATTCTTTCTCCAGGGCAGCCCGGGCCGACTCCTTCACGGCAAGGGCCGATTGCGCCAGCTCCGCCAGGTTTCGGAAAGCCGCATCGTCATGCAGCGCCACCTCGGCCAGAACCTTGCGGTTGAGATCGAGGCCGGCGGCCTTGAGGCCGTGGATGAACTTGCTGTAGGAAGTGCCGGCGGCGCGGCAGGACGCGTTGATGCGGACGATCCAGATTCTCCGGTAGTCGCGCTTCTTGCGCTTGCGCCCGACGTAGGCGAATTTGAGGCCGCGATCGACGGCCTCCATGGCTGCACGGTACAGTTTGCTCTTGGTGAGGAAGTAACCGGAAGCGCGGGCTAAAACCTTCTTCCGGGAGGCCCGGCGGTGGGTACCACGTTTTACTCTGGGCACGTTTGTCTCCTTTTAATTTGGCTGATTATCATTGGCGGAAACGGGCACGTGCCACGCGCACCGTCCGCGCAAATCGCGCACTCCCCCAGACCCGAAGGTCTAGTAGGGAATCATGCGCTTCAACACCGGCTGGTCGGCCTTGTCGGCAACCACGCTCTGGTGCAACTTCTTCTTGCGTTTGTGCGGCTTCGAGGTCAGGATATGACGGCCAAAGGCATGATTGCGAACCACTAAGCCACTGCCCGTCTTCTTGAACCGCTTGGACGCACCTTTGTGAGTCTTAAGCTTCGGCATAATTATTCCCTGGATCTTTGCAGGAAAGACTAGACGATTATAGCACGGAAGAATCGGGCGGCGGGTCAGGCAGTCACAGCTCGGTTTGGCAGGAGACGCCGCGCCGGGGCGCGCGGTGCGGGCGCTCGCCAAGCAGGGATTTGCGCGGCCATGCGCGCCTCATCATAGAGTGTATCCAGATAGAATGAATCCAGGTCTTCGCGAATGCCATTATCCACCATGCCGGTGCAGCGCCCCGGATTGCTGCGCCAAATCGGGTTTTTCAGCGCCACTGCCTTGGTCATCTCCAACATGGTGGGCACTGGAATCTTCGCCACCACCGGCTTCATGGCGGGCGATCTGGGTAGCGCGCGCCTGATTCTCGCCTGTTGGACGGTGGGCGGGCTCTTCGCTCTGGCGGGTGCGGTGAGCTATTCCGAACTGGGCATCAATTTTCCCAGTTCGGGTGGCGAGTATGTGTACCTGACCCACGCCTATGGGCCGGAGTGGGGATTCATGACGGGATGGGTCTCGTTTTTCGCCGGTTTCTCGGCACCCATCGCCGCCGCCGCCCTGGCGTTCTCCGACTACCTCGGGTATTTTTTCCCGGCCCTCAAGCAGGCCAACGCGACGCTGGTGATCGGCAGCGGCGCATTCACGCTGCGTCTGGGCGCGGGCCAGATGACGGCGTCGGCGCTGATCGCGGGGTTCACGGCGCTGAACTGCCTGGGGGTGGGCCGGGCCGCCAAGGTGCAGAACGTGTTGACCTCGACGAAGCTCCTGGTGATCGCCGGATTCGTAATTCTGGGGTTTGCCGCGGGCACGGGCGATTGGCACCACTTTTCCGAGCATGCGGTGCGCACCTCCACCGTGGGACTTCCCACGCAGTTCATGATCAGTCTGTTGTGGGTGATGGTGGGGTATAGCGGCTGGAATGCCGCCACTTACGTCGCCGAGGAAGTGCGCCGGCCGGAACGCACGCTGCCCGCCGCCATCGCCGCCGGGAGCCTGATTGTGGCGGTGCTGTACCTGGGGCTCAACATGGTCTTCATCTACGCCACGCCGCTGGAGAATCTGAAAGGCGTGATCGCGGTGGGAACGCTGTCGGCATCCAACCTGTTCGGCCCGCGGGTGGCGGGCGTGTTCTCCGCGCTGATGGCGATCTCGATTGTGTCCACGGTGAACGCCATGGTAACCATCGGCCCGCGGGTGTACTACGCGATGGCCAAGAACAAGGCGTTCTTCAGCGGCGCGGCCAAGGTGGATGCGCGCTGGCACACGCCGGTCAACGCCATCCTGAGCCAGGGGCTTTGCGCCATCGTCATGACCGTCACGCCGTTCCCGGAACTGGTGGTCTATATCGGCTTCAGCCTGACGCTGTTCACGGTGCTTTCGGTAGCGTCGATTTTTGTATTTCGCCGGCGGCGCGTGGGCTGGCAGCGGCTGAGGGCGCTCGAAGTCGCCTGGCCGTTGATACCCGCTTCGTACATTCTGGTGGGAACCTGCATGATGGTTTACGGCGTGATCTGGCAGCCGCGCGCATCGCTGACCGCGCTGGCCACACTCGGGGCGGGGTCGTTGGTGTACCGGTATGGGGTACGCGCTCCCAAGGTCTAGTGTAGGCCGCGCACTTATACTTTGACGGCGGGCGCGACTAGTGCTCAACTGGACGGGATGGAACCCAACGCGCTCGAACGCCAGGTGATGAAAAAGGTGGCATGGCGGCTGCTGCCCTTCATGGAACTTTGCTATATGGCGGCGTTCCTCGACCGCGTAAATGTGAGCTTCGCCAAGCTCTCGATGTTGGGGGACCTCCACCTCTCGACGCCAATGTATGCCACGGGCGCGGGGATTTTCTTCCTGGGATATTTCTTTTTCGAAGTGCCTTCGAACCTTCTTCTGGAGCGCGTCGGAGCCCGTATCTGGATCGCCCGCATCATGCTCACGTGGGGAGTCATTTCACTCTCGATGATGTTCGTGACCGGCAAGTGGGGATTCTATTCTCTGCGCTTCCTGCTGGGCGCCGCGGAAGCCGGGTTCTTCCCTGGCCTGGTCCTCTACATCACCTACTGGTTTCCCAAATCCTACCGGTCCAGGGCCGTCGCGATCTTCATGACGTCGGCGGTTCTCTCGTTCGTGATCGGCGGGCCGCTTTCCGGCTGGCTCCTCGACCATCCGCAATTGGGCTTGCGGAACTGGCAGTGGCTGTTCGTGGTGGAGGGCATTCCTTCGGTTCTTCTGGGGATCGCCGTTCTGCTCTATCTGCCCAACGGGCCGCGCAGCGCGAAGTGGTTAAAGCCCGAGGAACTCGCGTGGCTCACTTCGGTACTGGACGCGGAAAGGGCCGCCCAGGAGGAGAAGAAGCACTTCAGTTTGAAGCAGGCCCTGCTGGATTGGAAGGTGATGCTTTTGAGCGTGATCTATTTCCTTTCCGTGGTAGGCGGGTACGGTGTGGATTTCTTTCTTCCCACACTATTGCAGAGCGCATTTCCGGCGCTCGCGAAGTCGCAGCTCGGCTGGCTCTCCGCCATCCCGCCCCTCATCACGATCCCCATCATGATCCTGCACGGCCGGCGCTCAGACCGCCTGAAAGAGCGGCGCTGGCATGTGGCGGCCGCCGCCTGGTGGTTCTCGCTTGGGCTGGTGCTTCTTTCTTTCCCAATCCCTCCGCTGCTGGTAGTCTTCGCTTTGACGCTCTGCGTTTCCGGGCGCTGGAGCATCATCGGACCGTTCTGGGGATTACCGACCGCCTTCCTCACGGGTACCGCGGCAGCCGGCGGAATTGCCATGATCAACTCGATTGGGAACCTCGGCGGACAGGCGGGTCCGGCGATCCTGGCATCGTTGCAGTCTGCCAACGGCTCCTTTGCGATGGGCATGCGGGTGCTGGCGGCGCTAGTGGCCCTGAGCGGCCTCCTGCCGGTATTGCTGCTGCCGGCGGATCGTCACGACCCCGTGCCCGCAAAGCCGCGCGCGGAAAACCGCTAGTGTTTTATTTCTAAAGGAAGACGTACACCATCGCAACGTACACCATCGCGGTGTGGCGGAGTCGAGCTATCGGATAGAATGGTGACGGTTACAAAGGCCCGGGGGTGAGGGCATTCATGTTTTTGAGACGGGATTTCAGCAGGATGGCATCGGCCAGGGATGCCCTGGCGTGATCGGGGTCGAGGCGCCGACGCGCGTACGTTATTGGGTGATCGTTTTCGCTGCCGCCCTGGCAGTGGTCACTTATATTGACCGCGTATCTCTCTCCTTTGCCGCCCCGTATATCGCCAGGGACCTGGGGCTGAATTCGCGCCAGATGGGCCTGGCCTTCACGGCGTTCGGCTGGGCCTACGCCATGTTCGAAATCCCCGGCGGGTACATGGGCGATCGCCTGGGGCCGCGCAGCGTGCTCATGCGGATCGTGATCTGGTGGAGTTGCTGCACGGCCGCCATGGGCTCGATCTGGAACCTGGCGTCGCTGGCGGTAACCCAGTTTCTCTTTGGGGCGGGAGAAGCGGGCTGCTTCCCGAACCTCACCAAGACGTTCACCACCTGGCTCCCCGAGGAGGAACGGGTGCGGGCGCAAGGCATCATGTGGCTGAGCGCGCGCTGGGGCGGCGCGTTCACGCCGCCGCTGGTAGCGGTGGTGATGTATCAAGTGGGATGGCGCCACTCCTTTCAACTTTTCGGCTTACTGGGCGTGACCTGGAGCGTCCTCTTCTACCGCTGGTACCGCAACAATCCGCTGGACAATCCGCGGCTCAATGCGGCGGAGCGGGAAATCGTGCGCACCGCGAGCGCCAACGCGCGCCCGCACGGCGACGTGCCCTGGGCGAAGTTCTTCGCGTCGCGGCAGGTGTGGATGATCTGCCTGCAATACTTCTGTCTTTCCTATGGCTGGTATTTCTACATCACCTGGCTGCCCACCTACCTGGGGGAGGCGCGCCATTTGAACGTGGCATCGGTGGCCATCTTCGGCATCGCGCCGCTCTTCATGGGCGGCCTGGGAAACCTGGCCAGCGTCTTTCTGGCCGCCCGGTTTGCGCCCTGGGTGGGCAGCATGCCGCAGACCCGCCGGATCATGGCTTACATCGGGTTTACCGGCGCCAGTATGTTTCTGCTGCTCTCTACCCGGATGAACGACCCGCGGACGGCGATGCTGTGTATCGGGCTGGCCAGTTTCTCCAACGATCTGGTGATGCCGGGCGCCTGGTCCGCCTGCATGGACGTGGGCGGCAAACACGCCGGCTCGCTGTCGGGCATGATGAATATGATGGGCAACGTCGGCGGCGCCATCTCGCCGCTGGTGATCGGCTACATCCTTTACTGGACGCATAACAACTGGAACATGACCTTCTATGTGTCGGCGGCCATCTACCTGATGGGTATCGTGTGCTGGGCGCTGCTGGACCCGGTGACACCGTTGGAGCACTAGAAGGGCGGAGCGCTGGCACGCAGTTCCGGGAAAGCCAGGCTCTTACTGGCGGCAAAATTTTGCCGCATAGTACCAATTCGCTTCAAGACGCCGCGGAAGGCGCCGATGTGGGGTTTGATCTCTCGAAAAAGGGGATAAGCCTTGTCCAGACTCCGCAGCGCTTCGTTCCTACTGACTCTTGCCCTCACCGGTGTGCTCACGGCCCAGCAACGGCCGCGCATCAGCCAGCGCGTCGATAGCACGCGCATTACCCGCCTGGGCCGTACCACTCACCCCTTCACACGATCCGGACGCGACCTCGGCCGCGTCGCCGCGGACCTGCCCATGGAGCGAATCCAGATGCAGCTTTCCAGCAGCCCGGAACAGCAGGCGGCGCTAGGGCAGTTGCTGGCCGACCAACACGATGCCGCATCCCCGCACTTCCAGGAATGGCTGACCCCCGAGGAGTTTGGCGAGCGGTTCGGTCCAGCCCAGCAGGATATCGACGTGGTTGTGGGGTGGCTTCAGGACAACGGTTTCCACGTGGATGAAATCGGCCGCGGCCGCCGCACGCTTGAGTTCAGCGGCACCGCGGGCCAGGTGGAACGCGCCTTTCAGACCCAGATGCGCCAGTATGAGGTGGATGGCGTCCGGCACCTGGCCAACTCGACGGATCTGGCGATCCCCGAAGCGCTGGCTCCGGTAATCGGCGGGGTGGTCTCGTTGCACGACTTCCGCCACCAGCCGATGCACCGGGCGCTGGGCGAGGCGCCTACCCCGGCCACCAATCTCAACGGCGGCGCTCGCGGGCTGAGTCCGTACGATTTTGCGGTCATCTACAACTTGACGCCGCTGTGGAGCACCAACTTCGACGGCGCCGGACAATCCGTCGCCATCGCCGGGCGCAGCAACATCAAGCTCACCGACGTGGCCACGTTCCGTGCCACTTTCGGATTGCCCGGCAACAATACGCAAGTCATCGTCAACGGCAAAGACCCAGGCATTGTGAGCGCCGGCGAAGAGATGGAGGCCGATCTGGACGTGGAATGGTCCGGCGGTGTGGCCAAGGGCGCCACGGTTAAATTCGTCGTGTCCGCCAGCACCAACGCTTCCGACGGCGTGGATCTTTCCAGCCAGTACATTGTCAACAACAATGTGGCGGCGGTGATGAGCGTGAGTTTCGGCGCCTGCGAAGCCGCCATGGGTTCCGGCAACCAGTTCTACAACGCGCTGTGGCAGCAGGCCGCCGCGCAGGGGATCTCGGTATTCGTCTCGTCGGGCGACGCCGGTTCCGCGGGCTGCGACAATCCGGGTTCGCGCACTCCCGCCAGCCACGGTTTAGGGGTCAACGGCCTGGCTTCGACACCATATAGCGTCGCTGTCGGCGGCACGCAGTTCGCCGACACCGCCAGCCCTGCCACCTGGTGGAATACGGCTAACGACGCGCACAAGGCTTCGGCCAGAAGCTACATCCCGGAAACCGCCTGGAACGAGAGTGCCTATACTGCCGCTAACGCCACCGGCAACAATCTTTATGCGGGGGGCGGCGGGGTGAGTTCGATTTACGCCAGCCCCTCGTGGCAGACCGGCACGGGCGTGCCCACGGCCGACCCCGCCGCCGCCGGCCAGCATCACCGCTACCTCCCGGATGTTTCGCTTACCGCGGCCGGGCACGATGGCTACCTGGTGTACCAGGAAGGCGGCCTTTATCTGGTGGGCGGGACCTCGGCATCCTCGCCCGCCTTCGCCGGACTGATGGCCATGGTCGATCAATACACCGGCGGCCGCAATGGCAACCCGAATACGCGCTTTTATTCGCTGGCCGCCCAAAAGCCCTCGGCCTGGCACGATGTCACCGCCGGCGCCAACGCGGTGCCCTGCGCGGGCGGCTCAGCCGGCTGTTCCACGGCTGCCGGCAAGGTCGGTGTCATGACCGGCTATACCGCCGCCACGGGCTACGACCTGGCCACCGGCCTGGGGTCGGTGGATGCCTACGCCATGGCCTTCAACTGGGGCGCACGCCCGGTTTCGGGTCCGACGGTCGGTTCCGTCAGCCCGAATCCGATGACGGGATCGACCGGCGCCCAAACGTTGACCATCACCGGCACAGGTTTTCTGAGCGGCGCGACGGTGACGGCAATCCATGGCGGTGTCAGTACCAGCCTTCCGGTGACCAGCCTCACCACAACGCAGATTCAGGCCACCATCACCACCGGCGTTGCGGCGCAGACCTGGAGCATCACGGTGGCCAACACGGCTGGGCCGGCATCCAACGCGGCCAGCCTGAGCGTGGTGGCGCCGCCCGTCCCCCCGGTGGTCGGGAATGTGGCGCCTAACCCGCTGACTGGCTCCAACTACAGCCAGGTCATCACTATCAATGGGTCGGGCTTCGCACCGGGCGCGGGGCTAAAGGTAGTGGTGGGTTATTCGGGCGGACCCGCCACAACCATAAGCGGCGGGCAGATCGCTTTCGTGAATAGCACCCAGGTTCTGGCGCTGGTCAACGTGGGGACGGTAGCGCGCACCTGGACGGTGCAGGTGGTAAACCCTAACGGGCTCGCCTCCGGCAACGGCAGCCTGCGGGTGGTGGCGCCGCCCCCGCCGCCGGTGATCGCTTCACTGAATCCGAATCCGATCGCGCGTTCCGCCGCGTCGCAGACATTGACCGTCAACGGCTCCGGTTTCCAGACCGGAGCGGGACTGCGCGTAGTGCTGACCACCAACGGCTCTTCGACAGCACTGCTGGGCACAGCCATCAAGTCTGCCTCCGCCAGCCAGATCCAGGTGACCGTAAACGCCGGAGCGACGCTGCGCACCTGGAGCGTTCAAGTGGTGAATCCGGACGGCACGGCCTCCAACCAGGTAGCGCTGACGATGAAGTAAGGGGCTGGCCTTGTATTCATTTGCGGCGCGCGTCGCGCAGTGTTAGTATTACGATTCACAGATTCGTAGCACCAGCATGAAGACCGCGACGACGTTTCTTCTCCTCGCTTTCGCCGCCTGGGCACAACAGGGCAGCGACGCTCCGCAAGATCCGCCGAAGATCGAGCCGCTCAAGACCACCATCGTGATCACCGCCGAACCCGTGGAGCCGGCCATCGACCGCCGCAATTCGGAAGTCTTCACGCGCACTCTGTTCTCCCGCGACGACCAGATCTTCCACGTGCTGGATGCCGGGATCAACGCCGGGCAGCACGAGGGCGGAGGCAAATCCCTGGAGATCCGCCGCTTCGGCTTCAATCTGGATCACGGCGGCGTCAACGGCGGGCTCAAGGTGCTGGTGGACGACGTGCAGCAGAACCAGGGCACGCAGGGGCACGGCCAGGGTTACCTCGGGTCGCTCAAAAGCCTCACACCGGAACTGGTGGAAGGGGTGGACATCGTCAACGGACCCTTCGACGCGGCGTACGGCGATTTCAGCGGCTTGGGCGTGGTGCACGTTCGCACGCGCGAGAGCATGCCCGATGTCTGGACGGTGCGCCTGCAAGGCGGGTCGTTCGGTAGCGAGCGCGGCTTTTTCAGCTTCAGCCCCGAACTGCGCCACGGCGACGCCCTGTTCGCCTATGAGGGCTCGCACACCGATGGCCCGTTCCAATCGCCGTTACGCTACACGCGGCACAATCTGACCGGCAGTTTCACCGAGCGGCTCAACCCGCGCCGCAGCGCAGGCTTCAAATATAACGTCGGTTCGAACGATTTCTACTCGTCGGGCCAGATCCCGCTGGATGAAGTGGCTGCCGGACGGCTCGACCGCTTCGGGTACATCGACCCGAGCGATGGCGGCCGCGTGCGCAGCGGCACAGGCAGCGCCTACTTCCGCCAGGAGGATGCTCACGGCGGCGTGTTCAAAGTGGACGGCTTCGTGACACGGTCGCTGTTCGATCTCTACTCCGACTTCACCTTCTTCCTGCACGACCCGGTGCACGGCGACGCGATCCAGCAGCACGATTCGCGCCTCATCGAAGGCGCCAACGCGCAGTACCAACTGGCGCACAAGATCGGCGGTATGCAGGCACTGCTCACCGCCGGCGCCAACTTTCACGATAACGAGATCAACGTCGGGTTGTACCCGCAGGAAGGGCGCGTGCCGCTGGGTGTGGACACGCGCGATCACGCCCACGTCACTAACGGCGCTACGTACCTGCAAGAGAGCGTGACGCTGCTGGGCGGGCGCATGGTACTTGGCGGCGGTCTGCGCGTGGACGAATTCCGCTTTGAGGTGGCCGGCCGCGACGCCATAATGGCCACGCTGGCGCAGCCCAAGGCCAACGTCAGCTTCCGTCCTTCGGTTTCCTTGCCGGTGACGCTCTACGCCAACTACGGACGCGGCATCTCCACCGCCGACGCGCGCGGCGTGGTGCAGCATCCCGAGCAGCCCGCCGTGTCCACCACGGATTTCTACCAGGCGGGCAGCGCGCAGCACTTCGGGCGCATCTCCACCAGCGTCGATGCCTTCTGGATCGACCGCTCCAACGAGCAGGTCTACATCCCGGACGATGGGTCGTTCGAGTTCAAGGGGCCGAGCCGGGCGTACGGATTCGAGGCCAAGGCGTCTGTGGAGTTGACGCACCATCTTTCTCTCAATGGCGGTTTCACCAAGGTGGCCAACGCCTTCTACCGCGGCACGTTCCCGCGGGTTTACGTGGATAGCGCGCCGCACTTCACTGCCAACGCGGGCCTGACGCTGGCAGGGTGGCACGGCTGGAGCGGGTCGTTGCGCATGCGCGCCATCAATCATTACCGGCTCGACGGCGACGACGCGTCGATTGTGGCCAGCGGGCACACCGTATTCGACATGGGCCTCTCGCGCCAGATTCGCCGCGGCGTGGAGTTCAATCTGACGCTGGATAACCTGACCAATCGGGACTACTACGAGACGCAGAACTACTTCGAATCGCGCCTGCCGGGAGAGGAGGCGATGTGGCGGATTCACGGGACGCCGGGATACCCGCTGACCATGGTCGTGGGCCTCACCTTCCACCTGAAGGGGAAATAGGGCGCGGGCGCCGGTGAATGCGGCTAGAATGCCTTTCATGACCCACTCTCGTGTGCTCCTCGCCTTCTGTGCCCTGACAATGATGCAGGCGGCCGACAAGTTGGTCGGCGGTCCGTACGTGGTCAACCCCGCCGCGCGCGGCGCCACCATCGGCTGGGTAACGGAAACCGGAGAGGTTCTTACGGGAGCCAAACCCGGCGAAGCCGCCCGCCGCATTCCCGTACTGCAATCCGGGAAAATCTCCA
The DNA here is from genome assembly GCA_003136215.1 of Bryobacterales bacterium. GTDB lineage: Bacteria > Acidobacteriota > Terriglobia > Bryobacterales > Bryobacteraceae > Solibacter. Next base: position 3,244 of record PLDO01000685.1, on the reverse strand, counting down.
TGACCGGGCTGCAGGCGGGCGAAACGGTCTATTACGAGATTCCCGGCGCCGCCCCCGTCGACCAGCGGCGCGGCCACTTTAAAGTGGCACCCGCCGGACGCGCCGACTTCCAGTTCGTCGTCTTCGGCGATACCCGCACGCGCGACGACCTGCATCGCCGCATTGTCGGGGCTATTAGTCAGACCGACCCCGATTTCGTGCTCCACACCGGCGACCTGGTGACCGACGGTTACGATACCAGCCAATGGCCGGTGTTTTTCGATATCGAACGCGAGATGCTTCGCAAAACGGTGTTCTTCCCCGTCCTGGGCAACCACGAACGCAACAACGCCCGCTTCTACGATTTCTTCGACGTCAATACCGCTTACTATTCCTTCAACTGGGGCTCGGCCCACTTCGCGCTGCTTAACAGCGACGTCAACAACCTCTCTCCCGGCAAAGCCGTCCGCGAACGCTTCTGGGACGATCAACTCCGCTGGCTGGAGGACGACCTGTCGCAAAATCAGAAGGCCGACTTCCGTTTCGTGGTCATGCACCACCCTCCAATCACCGCCAACCAGGTGCCGAGCCACATGAGCAAGGAGACTCCCACCCTGATACCTATGTTCGAAAAGCAAAAGGTGACGGCGGTGTTTGCGGGACACGACCACAATTACCAGCACCACCTGAAGAACGGCGTGCATTACATCGTGACGGGTGGCGGCGGCGCACCTTTAGCCGCGGTGGATCAGCCCATCCCCGGCGTCACCCTGAAGGTGGAAAAAGTGGAGCATTTCACGCAGATCCACATCGCAGGCGGGAAGTTCCACATGCAGGCCATCGCGCTGGATGGCCACGTGATCGAGACCATCGATCTCGTGGCCCCTCCGCTGCCGCCCGAAGCACCCGCGAAGTGACCTACGCGGCGGCGGCGTCCATCTGCATGATGCCGAAGATGTGGTCCTCGGTATCTTTGCAGTATGCCAGCCAACCCACGCCGGGGACCGCCATTTTGGGCACGACGCATACCCCGCCGCCCTCGGCGATAGCTTGTAGCGATTCATCGATGTCTGCCACGGTGATGGTGTTTACGCACGGCTGATTCGGGTCGCGCCGCGGCATCAGGCCTCCGTTGATTCCGGGCTCCGCGGGGTCGCCGGTGGTAATCAACCAGTAATCCACGGGCCCCTCCCACTTGTGGAACTTCCAGCCGAATACGCTGGAATAGAACTGCATGGCCCGCTCCGGGTTTCCGGCGGGTATCTCGAAATGATTTGGTCTCGGCATAGTCCTCCTTGTCAGCTAGTACGTTTCGCGGGGACGGGCGTCCCCATTTTTTGGGTCAAGAAACCGATAATCGCGCCCACCACAAAGCCGGGGGCCATGATTTCCAGGTAGTGGTGCCCGGTTTCGGACGGCATTACCGCCACCGCAAAGGCAAACGCCAGGCCCAGCGCGGAGCCCGCCACAATCCCCCACACGGTGGAATTCACCTTGCGTGCAAACCACCCGCTGAGCAGTCCAACCAGCATTCCCTTGATGGTGGACCCCACCATGATGCTCGCAATCACGCTGCGGACTTCCGGGTAAAACCACGCCGACGCGCCGTCGAGCGCTCCCAGAACCGCTCCGAAAATCAGCCCTACTAGGATCTTGTTCATTGTCTCCTGGCTCCTCCTCTCTCTTATTCCGCGTGGCGGACGGTTCCTTTAAGCGCCGCGCACAAAAAACAGCAGAAATTTTACGCCGGCGTAGGCCGCCAGCAGCCAGAGCAGCACTTCATTGCGCCTGGCAAAGCGCCGCACCCGCTGCCAGGGCGATTCCGCATAAGCCTCCACGGCCAGCCCGTCCTGAAATCGCTCGATCTCGCGCAGCACTTCGGACACGTCAGGGTACCGGTTCTTGGGCCGCTCGCTCATCGCTTTGGCCGCTATCGCGCCCAGCGCCGGCGGCGCGTCCCCGGGCAATACGAAGCGCACGAACGCGCCCAATGCGTACACGTCGGAGCGCTGGTCGAGCGATGTTTCCGGGGCGCGAAAGGCCGGCGTCCCGGCGACGCCTTCGACGCCCCAATCCATCACGTAGACTTCGCCGAAGGGACCCACCATCACGTTCTGCGGCTTGAGATCGCGGTGCAGCACCCCGCAACTGTGCGCGTATGCCAGCGCTTCACCCACGCGCTGCACCACTCGCAAGCGTTCACCCAGAGGCGGGTTTCCCTCGACATAGCGGTCGGCGCGCGCCCCGGCCACCAGTTTCATGGCGTAAAACGCCCGCCCGTCGGGCAATGCTCCCGTCTCGTAGACCGGCACGATGCCGGGGTGCTCCAGGCGCGCGATCAAGCGCGCTTCGCCGGCCCATTGGGCATCCATCACCTTGAGGGCCACGCGCCGGTCGAGTTGCGTATCGCGGGCGGCGTAAACCACGCCGAGCCCTCCGCAGCCAATCTCTTCCTCCAACTGGTAGCGCGTGCCGGCAAGGTCGGGGAGGTCCACCACTTCGCGCAGGTGACGGAGCACCGGATCGCTCAGTTCCACAGGCGGCGCATCTCCTCGCGCAGTTCGCGCTCACCGGAAGTCACGCCGCGCAGGCGTTCGGTCACGAAACCGCGGAGCCTGCGGCGCGCCCACGCCAGGTAATTGGTCACCGAGGTTTCGGCCACCGCGTGGCGGCGGGCCAGTTCGGCGTAGGATGGCCGCGCATCCTCCGCCAGATCGTAGGCTTCGAAGACCGCCCACTCGGTATGCTTGCCGGCGCCGGCGCACTCTGCCCGCAGGTCCTCGATGGCCAGCGCGAACAACTGGCGGCGCCATTCCCGCAGGTAGATCTCTTCGGGCGATTCGCCGCTCGCCGGCTGAGTGTCCAGTTCCGCGAATTCCACCCCGCCGCCGCGCTTCTGGCGGTTCTCCGACTCGTGCTGATGGGCTGCGAAGCGTTCCACCGCCAGCCTGAGATACGTGCGGAAGCCGGCCTTCGCCGGATCAAAACGCTGGAAGAAATCGCGCTCCAAGGCAGAGGCGAAGAAGCCTTGCGTGAGGTCCTTGGCGGCTTCGTTGTCCTTGCGAAACTTGAAGCGGATGAATTTGTAGACCGGTTTCCAGTAGAGCGCCACCACGCGCTCCATCGCCAGCGGTTCGCCGGGCGCGGCAGCGATCAGTGACACCTGGGTGGAAGGAAAACGGTCGCGGCTGCCGCCAATCGCCGTGTCAGCATCGCCCCACATCAGGTCATGATGCTACCACGGAGGGCAGGGGCGGGACCATGG
>PLDO01000565.1 GCA_003136215.1 Bryobacterales bacterium | reverse complement strand
GGTTGGTTCCGATCCTGGTAGCGGGGTATCCGGCCGAGCGATAGGAGGACAAAGTGAACACGACGGCGAAAACCAAGCGGGCGGTGAAGACGGTGGACCGTGTCGCGAGAAAGCAACCCACCGTGGGGGCGCGCATCGTGGAAGGGTTGGAGCAGGCGATCACGTGGACGCGCGGCGAGAACGCTGATGTCCGCGTGACGCTGGTGCATGTGCCGGATGTAGACGTACGGGAGGTCCGAACGAAGATGGGGCTCAGCCAAGCGCAATTCGCGACCAAGTTCGGCTTCCCTCCCGCCACTCTGAGAAATTGGGAGCAGGGTAGGTCGCGCCCGGACGCACCCACGCGCGTGCTGCTGGCGGTAATCGCGAAACACCCAGAGGCGGTGGAGGATGTCCTGCGGAAGGCGAGTTGACATGTGTGGTAGCGTCAATGAACAAGATGGAACGGGGGGAAATCCCGTCGTCGTCTGGGCTCTCCAACAAATCCAATCAATGCATTTCTTTCATGACGTGGCTCCAACCCTTTCGGCCCGAACGATATACCTGGTAGGGGCGGGACCTACGAAGTAAAACGGATAGCAGGTGATCAAGGTGAGGATCTCATCGCCGCCGGAATTCAGCACCGCGACATTGTTTGGGCGCACTATTCTGGTGGACACGACGCGATAACGGTACTCGCCGGACAAAGTGGTGAGTGTGATGACGTCGTTCCGCCGGATGTTTCGCAATGGCCGGAAAAACGTGTCGCGGTGCCCGGAAATACACACGTTACCGGGCCGTCCTGGCAGAGCCGTACCGGGAATATGGCCGACCGCGCGACGGAGGATGGTGGCGCCGATTCCCTCAATGACGATCGCCGAAAGACCGAGGCGCGGGATCTCAATGCGGCCAATCAGGCCGCCGCTCGCGACCGGCAGCGGCGGGGCTTTCGGTAAAGGGAGGGACGCGCTTTGACGCGCTTCGCCGTTCGTCTCCTGACGGGTTGTCAGCAGCCGCTCGAGCCGGCGGCGCTCCCCCTGCTGGAAAATCCGGGCATCCACCAAAACGAAAGCGCACCAGGCCAACAGCAAGACGCCGGCGGCAAACAGTGCGCGCTCGGTCCACCACAGAATCCGCCTCAGCGGCTCTCCGGCAACCATAAGCCTCATCTGGCGCCGTCGTCCTTGACGGGCGGCCGCACTTCGCCGCCGGCGATGTAGCCGGACCGGGCGCGCACGGAGAGTTTGCCGTGTCCAGCCGCCCCGGCGGCCACGCGAACGTTCAGGAAGGCGCCGGGCTTCGCAGCGCTGGTGGAATGATATCCGATGGTGTACTGATTGCGAATGTCGCGCGCAATGCGCTGGCAGGTCGCTACGACCTCTTTGTACTCGCTGGGGAAGAACGCTTCGCCGCCGGTTACGCCGGCGAGACGGCGGAGCACCCCCGGGTTCCGGTCGCGATCCGAGTCATCGAAGATGCCGATGGTATACACCAGGGTGGTGGATTGGCCGGCCATTTTCAAGACGTCGGCGAGGGTGTGCTTGCTGGCGTTGTCGCCGCCGTCGCTGATCACGATCAGTACTTTCTTTTCCGGGCCTCCGGTCGATAGGCGGTTTCGCGCCTCGAAGACCGCGTCATAGAGCGCCGTCCTGCCCGTGGTGGGTGCGTTGGCGACCGCGCTGCCGAGATCCTCGGGGCGATTGCTGAGAGGGAGATTGTCGGGCAGGCCCAAGCTCACCTTCTCGTTGAAGTTGACCACGAACATCTGGTCGTCGGGGCTACTGGACTGGACGAACAGTTGGGCCGCCGCAATTACATCCCCAAGCTTCGGCCGCATGCTCCCACTGTGGTCCACCACCAGTCCCACGGTAACCGGGATGTCTTCGTGGCGGAACAAGCGGATGGTTTGCAGGACGCCCTCTTCGTAAACCTGAAAATCCTGCTCGTTCAAATCGGTGGCAAACCGGCCCTTTCCATCGCGCACCGTGGCATTCAACACCACCAGATGGACGTTCACTGAAATTTGGTAGACGGGCGGACCCTGGGCTTCGGTCGACGCCGGAGCCTGGGGTGCGGTATCGCCCACCAAGCCGGTCAGTAGCAGCAACGGGAGAGCCAGCGTATAGACATAGTGCCGATTCACTCCCGACCTGCCCAAGATGCTTTGCCGCATGGCTGTTGCTGTCCTCGTCGATCCCTAACGCAATCCCGCGGCGAGCCAGATGGCGCGCCGCGGGAGGAAACTACACACCGTTATACAAGGTGCTTAGTGGTGGCGCGAAGGACCAATGCGCCAACCAGGGCCAACAGGCCGAACAACGCCATCAACGGCAACAGACTCGCAGTGGCCGGCAGCGCCCTCTCCGCTACCATCGGAGCCGCCGCTACTTCCGTCTCCGCCGGGGGCGGAGTAACCGCCTCGGTGAGCTGCATCTCTTCCCCGGTCGGCTTGACCGCCATAACCGGCGCGGTCCTCATCTGCGCTACCACCGGCGCGTCCACGGATTTGATCGGCTCGGTGACTTCGAGAGGAAGATCGGCAGAGGTGAAGAGAACGGGTGTGTTCGCTGCCTTGGCCAGCACTACCGCTCTGGCCTTCGGATAGACGAATTCCTCGCCCCAGTTTCTGCCCGGATAGAACCAGGCGCGCAGGGCCTCCGGCTCGCCGGCCGGCCGTTCGGTGAATGTGACCACGGTCTTGTCGGTCACTCTCAGGCGATAGTTCGGGATTGCGAGGATGGTGGCGTAGATCATGGTTTCGTCCTGGTTGAAGATCTGGACGATGTGGCGGTCGGACTGAGAATCCAGAATCTTGAACACGTAGGTGCCGGCGGGCAATACAGCCCAACCTACCAGGTGAACGCCTGGGATCTCCACGGGACCGCTAAAGGTGATCGTGGTCTTTCTGTTCCAATCATCGGCTCTGGCACCTGGTGTTAATGCCACGGCCGCGAGCGCTACACAACATACCGTCGTCGCTGCTTTGAATAGTTTCATGTCCTTTGTTTTCCTTTTTTGGTTTTCAGAACTTGTAGTCTGCGGTTCGCTTCATCCGGCGCGAGGCAGAGATTTCGTCGGGCCTGGCCCGCGAACATTACAGAGGCACTCCGGGGGCCACCGTGATCGAATCCACGTGAGGGCCTGACTTTACGTCCACGGCCGGGGTTCGCACTGCGAAGCGATAGGACGTGGTCACCGCCCAATCCGGAAATTGGTTACGTTCGCCCACAACCCGACCGCCTGCAGCAGCCAAACGCAAACGGCAATTACCACGACAATGTTCAGGATGGTTTTGATGCTGGAGGCCATGGGGATAAACCTGTTGATCAGGTACAAGGCCACTCCAACGACGATCAACACAATGACAAGATTCAGCAAAGGCATTTTCGAGTTACTCCTCGAATCAGTGACATGCAATCTGTTGCCCAAAAGCGCACGAATGGGCGATGGATTACATTCGTGCGGGGTTTTCGGAGACGAGAGCGGCGGGGAACGTTGAATGCGGAAATGACGCAGCGTGCCGAGGGAGAATGGCAGCGTGGCGACCACGGCTGCCACCCGCTCGGACTGAACCGCGCGACCCTCAACGGCGTTGCGAAAGAAGCTTCTGCAAGTGCCTTTTAATTACTGCACAACGACGATCGCGAGTCTCACATACGGATAACTGCGGTTGTAAAGGTAGTACCCATCGTCATAATCGATGTAAAGGTCGTTGGAGTCATACCAGTTGGCGGCCCAGTATTCCGGCCATGGATCCACCAGCAGGAAGGAAAAGCCCTCGTACTGAAAGCGCGGATACCCCATGTACATAACCGGAAGGGTGCGCATCCTGAAGAAGTGCTGGCTGCCGAAATAAAGATTGAAACTAGCCTGAGGCAAATACCCGCCGCCGTAGCCTCCACGCTGCTCCCATGTGCGATGGTCGGAGTTCCAGTTTGTGGCGCGGTCTTGCTGCCATGTGGTGTGTGCTTGCCAGCCGCCGCCCTGTTTAGCCCACCCACGTTGCTGCTGGTATGCTTGCGCCTGCTGCTGCGTGCGCTGTGGTTGCTGCTGTTGGGACGGTTGAGCACGATCACGAGTCTGCTGCTGTTGCTGCTGGGGCTGTTGAGCACGCGCCTGCTGCTGTCGCTGCTGGGTCTGTTGAGCACGCTGCTGCGGTTGTTGCTGCTGGGGCTGTTGAGCACGTTGCTGCGGTTGTTTTTGCTGTTGGGCCTGCTGTGCGTGCTGCTGCTGCTGTAAAAACAACCGCAGCAAC
>PLDO01000689.1 GCA_003136215.1 Bryobacterales bacterium | reverse complement strand
GCGCATCTGGTGGCGCACGATATCCGCAGCCAGTACATCATTGAATACTCGCCGGCGAATGCGGTGATGGACGGCACATTCCGCGCCATCCGCATTACCGCCAAGGCGGCGGGCAACCCCACGGTGCGTACGCGCAGCGGCTACTATGCCACGCCGGATGCCAAGACGAATAAGTGACCAATAAGTGACGAACAAGTTATGATCCGCATCCTGTGGCGTCTCTCGCGCGGCTACCGGCTCTGCCCGTGGCGCAGTCCGTACCTGCGCTGGCGCATCGAGACCTATTGGGGGCTGCACGCCGAAGAGATCACGTGCGCGCAGTTCTGGAGTTTCGCCTGGCGGCAGAGGCGCGAACTCGCGCGCTACCTCCGCTGGGCGGAGCGGATGAGTTAGCGGCATGCTGCTGCTGTTTCGAATCTGGTGGCAACCCGCCGGCGCCATGAGCGCGATCCTGGATCGCGGCAGTCTGCTGTTCGCCTCCGCGGCGGTGCTTGCCGCGACTCTGCTGCTGAAGTTCACGGCCCCCGGGCTGCCCATCAGTTTCTTTACGCCGCTGCTGGTGCTGGCGGTGGTCTACGTGCCGGGAACGCTGCTATTGGCGACGCTGTTGGGCCGGCTGGGCGGCATGGGCGTGGTCTTCCAGCGCGACTATTCCCCGCTTCTGACGTGCGCCGCCATGGCGTTCGCCGCCGCCGAAATCCCGCTGGCGCTGGGGGCATCGCTGGTGCCGGCCGGTTACCTGCTGATCGCCGCCGTGCTCTACTTCGCGCTGCTGATGTTCCTGGCGGTGCGCACGGTTTTCGGCGTGGAAAACGGAATCGCGGCGGGGGTGGTGGCGCTCTCCTGGATTCCGCTGGCCGTGGCCGCGTTCTTCTGGGGACCGCTACGCTTCCTGCTGGGCATGCTGGCGTCGCCGTTCTTCCTCTTTTTTGCCTGGTACTATCTGGGCAGCGAACTCTCCGGCCTGGGCGCGGGCTTGCGCAGCCGGCAGAGTTTCCGGCGTATGCTCGAGGCCGCCGCTGTCAATCCCCACGATGGCGAGGCGCAGTACCAGCTGGGCCTGATTCACCAGCAGCGCCACCAGTACACCGAGGCCGCCGCCCGTTTCGAGAAGGCGATCGCCATCGACCCCACGCTGACCGACGCCCACTTCCAACTCGGGCGCATGGCGCGCGAGCAGGGACGCCTGCGCGAGGCGCTCGGCCACTTCCAAACCGTGGTCAGCCAGGACGAGCGTCACAGTTCGAGCGAGGTGCTGCGCGAACTCGGCGGCATCTACGTGGTGGCCCGCCAGTACGCCGATGCGCACAACGAACTGGCGATCTACACCGAGCGCCGCCCCTACGATCCGGAAGGGCTCTATTACTACGGCCAGTCGCTGGAAGGGCTCGGCAAACCCGCCGCGGCTCGCGAGGCTTATGCCCGCGCCGTGGAGGCCGACCGCACCGCGCCGCGCTATCGACGACGCTATACCGCCCGCTGGAGCCGGCTGGCACAGAAGCAGCTGCAAGGTGGCGGTGGCATAAGGCTACGCCTTGTGCATCCGCGCGCAGCGCGGACGGGCGAGCTTCGCTCGCCTGGCAAGCTAAAGCATGCCCCACCCATGCTGCGCAGCAGCCTGGAAATGGCCAAACTCCAGATCCGCGCGTAGCGCGGACGGGCGAGCTTCGGTCGCCTGCACAAGGCAGAGCCTTATGCCACGCAAAAAGCCCCGCCGGCGCGACTGACGCGACGGCGGGGCTTTCGAAAGAGACGCTGTAGCAGTTACTGCTTGGCGGGCGCCGGCGTGGTGCTGGCGGCGGGCGTCTTCACATTCTTGTTCGCTTTCTGGTGGTGCTTCTTATGGGTCTTCGGTGTCGCGGTGGCGGCCGGCTTGGAATCGGCGGGCGCGGGCGTCTGCGTCGCGGCGAAAGTCAGAGGCATGGCGGCGAGTGCCAGGGCAAAGGTCAGGATGGTCGTTTTCATTTGGTTTTTCTCCCTCGGCGGGCCTTGCTGCCCGCTCACAATTCCATACTGCGCTTTGCGCGAAGGAAACTCGATAGCCTGCGTAGGCTACGCCGGTCCACGAAATAGGGCGTATCGGGGTTAATGTTCATTAGGATTCTTTTTAGCCCGGGTTGGGGATGGGAACGGCGGCGCCGGCGCGCGATACTGATAACGCGATGCTACCTCGGCAGATCACCCACCAAAATATCTTCAGGGTCCTGATGGCCGGCTTCACCCTGGTGATCGTGCTGCTGGCGGCCGCGGCCATCGTCGGCATTCGAAACATCCAGTCCATTCAGGAAAACGCCAATAGCCTGGTGCGCGAGCAATCCCTCACCAACCGCCTGATCGACGAGTTGCACAGCCAGCAGACCACGCTGAGCGAAGTGTTTTCCGTGCTGGCGCGCGATCCCGATTCGGTGGACTACTCCAGGATCATGAGCCAGTTGGACGAAGCCGACCGCGATATCGCGCGCATTTCCGGCGAAGGGGCGCGCACCGCCGAGCACGATCTCTGGCAGCGGCTCAACGGTTCGTCGCTGGATTTCTCGCGGGAGGCGCGCCGCCTGCTGGACATCGAGGACCCCGAGACTTTTTCCTCCATCGATCTCTTCCGCTTCCACGGGGCCTTCGCGACGGTGGTGGCGCGCCTGTTGGAAGGCGAATACCGCAAACTGAATGCGGCGCAGGCGCAGATCGAGCGCCGCACCTCGCACCTCCGCGACAACTCCCTGGTGTTCGCCGGCTCCAGCGTTCTTCTGGCGTTGATTTTCGCCGTCGTCACGGTGCGTATGGTCTCGCAACTGATTCGCCGCCTGGAATGGCAGACCGCCGAGCTGGGCCGCGTGTCCTGGCACATGCTGGAGGATCAGGAGGCGACGGCCCGCCGCTTCTCGCACGAACTGCACGACGAACTCGGGCAATCGCTGACCGCGGTCCGGACGAATCTCAGCGCGCTGACTGCCGCCGGAGGCGAGAGTGCCGCGCACTGGGGCCCACGACTTGCCGATTGCCTCCACCTGGTGGATGAAGCCATCGGCAATGTGCGGCAGATGTCGCAGTTGCTGCGTCCGACCATCCTCGACGATTTCGGGCTGGAGGCAGGATTGCGCTGGCTGGCGGAGGGCTTCGCCGCGCGCACCGGAATCGAGGTAACGGTGGACTCCAGTTACTCGGGCCGCCTGCCCGAGGAGGCCGAGACGCATCTCTTTCGCATCTCGCAGGAGGCCCTGACCAATATCGCGCGTCATGCAGGCGCGCACCACGTGCAGATGAAACTGACCTCCAGCGGCGCGGAAATCCGCCTCTCCATTCAGGATGACGGCCGCGGTCTGAGCGCCGCTCCCACTACCGGGGGCGGCCTCGGCCTGATTGGCATGCGCGCCCGCGCGCGCAGCGCCGGCGGCGACACTACCGTGCGCTCGCGCCCCGGCCAGGGTGTTCTAATTGAGGTTCGGGTACCGCTCCACGATGAAACGCACGCGCATCCTGTTGGCTGACGATCATGCCGTAGTCCGGCAGGGGTTCAAGATGATCCTCGGCGCGCAGGCCGACATGGAGATTGTCGGCGAGGCCGCCAATGGACGCGAAGCCGTGGAACTCGCCGCGCAACTCAATCCCGATATCGTGGTGATGGATGTGGCAATGCCGGAGTTGAACGGCATCGAAGCCACGCGCCGCCTGCTCGCCGCCAATCCGCACACCCGCGTGATCGCGCTCAGCATGCACAAGGACTCGGTTTATGTGCGCGAGATTCTGCGCGCCGGCGCGCGCGGCTATCTGCTCAAGGATTCCGGCGCGGACGATCTGGTCAAGGCGATCCGCGCGGTGGCGGGCGGCGAAAGCTATCTCAGCCCGGCGGTCAGTAATGCGGTGCTCGACGATTACCGCAAGCACGTCACCAACCCCATCGACCTGCTCACCAGCCGCGAGCGCGAAGTGCTCCAGATGCTGGCCGAGGGCAAGACCAACAAGGAGATCGCCGTGGTGCTGAACCTCAGCGTTTACACGGTGGATGCGCATCGCGGGCGCATCATGGAGAAGTTGAACCTGCACAGCATCAACGAACTGGTCCGCTTCGCGCTGCGCAACGGGCTGATCGATTAAGGGACCAGGCAGGAGTAACCTCTCAACCACTGACGTGGCGCCGGCACTCAGTGCAATGCCGGGTGACGAAAGTCGATCCGGTTGCCGCGTTGCGGGAGGAGTGAGATGACCTGCTTGACATAGTAAGCACATTTGCTTACTATGCGGAGGTGACGGCGAGCGAGCTGAAGCGAAAACTGGCGAAAGCCGGATGCACGTTCGCGGAGGCCAGGAAACACCTCGCCGTGTACTACAAGGGAAACTGCACCATCATGCCGCGCCATCCTGCTAAAGAGCTCAAGAAGGGAACGGTTCAGAGCATCTTGAAGGCGCTAGGAATCAAGGAGCTGTAGCATGGAATACCCCGCGATTTTCGAACCTGCCGAAGAGGGCGGCTTCATCGTTAAATTCCCCGACTTCGCCTGGGGCGTCACCCAGGGAGACACCTATCACGAAGCCGAGGAGATGGCCGCGGATGCAATTCGCACCATGATTCGAGAGCTGATCCGGCAGGGCAAGGTGGTACCGCGTCCCAGTAAACGGCGCGTCCGGAGGCAGCGCATGATTCGCCTCGCCGCACTTGACGCAGCAAAGGCTGAGCTTTATGCGGCTTTCCAGGCCTCCGGCATGCGAAAGGCCGAATTTGCGCGGCGTCTCGGCATTCCGAAGACCACCGTCGACCGGCTGTTCGATCTCGACAACCATTCACGCCTCGACCAGATGGAGGCGGCTTTTGCCGTTCTAGGAAAGCGGCTCTCCATTGAGGTTGAGGACACGGTGTACCCGCCGGCGGCATAGTTTGCCCCGAGGAGTGCGCGCTCAGTTCCCCGTCGCGGCGATGGCTTGGAGCAGCGCCCCTACTCTTTCCGGAGAGCCGAGAAACAGGCCGCGCGGCACCTGGCGATACCTCAGAATCTGCCGGTAAATGGCGTCTTCCATGGTGGAATTGATGCCCCAGCCGCCCAGATACTGCAGGCGGAGGTCGATATCGCGGTTGATGTCGGCGCCCGCGCACCACGCGCCGAGATCGGCGTTCTGGCCGGCGTAGTTGGAGAGCAGGTCGACAATCGAGGTGACACCGATTTCGTAGAGCGACTGCGCCACCGGCGCGTAATCGGGACGGTCGAGCCGCTGCTGAATCTCGTCGAGGTTGATGGTGGGCGCTTCCAGGTGGCCCATGAACACCATGTCGTAGCCTTGGCCATTGACCGTGTTGGCCCAGATAGTGGAGTGCGGGAAGGCCTCGAAGAAGGTGGCCAGCTCGCTCTTCACGGTGCGCACGTCACTTTCGTAGAGCGGGACGTAGAGGGTGAACAGGCCGCCCGGGTTCAGGTGGCTCTTGACGCTCTCGAAGTACTCCTTGGAGTAGATGGCGGCGGTGCCTTTGGCGAAGACGTCGAGCGGATCGCTGGCGATGATGTCGAACTTATCGGTGGTGGTCAGCAGGTAGTGGCGGGCGTCGTCGAACACCACGCGGGTTTTGGGATTCTTGTAGACCTCGTAATTCTGCCTGCCGAAGAAGCGCGTGGAGGTAGGCGGAATCACAGGCTCGATCTCGCAGATGGTGATGTGCTCGATGCCGGGATACCTGGTGAACGTGCCGGCGCTGACTCCGGCGCCGAAGCCAATGCCGAGGACGGATTTCGCCGATGGGTGCAGCATGCCGGGAAGGTGGCCCACCATGCGCTGCAGTTTCATGTCGTAAGGTTCGGTGGTGGCCTCCACATGGCCGTTGACGTCGATCTCTGTGGCGCCATCGTTCCAGCGCGTGATGGCCACCGACGAATTGCGCCCTTCGATGGTGTACAGCACTTCGCTCTTGCCCGCGTTCAGCGCCATGCGGCGTCCGTAGGCGATCAGTTCGCCGGGTATGGGTGCGAGGTTGCTGGAGAGCCAGGCGGCGAGCAACACGGCGGCAGCGAGCGCCGCGGATACTCCCGGCGAACGCGTGGCGCGCACGAAGGGCAGCAGGATCAGGACGCCGGCGGCGAGGGCGGCCCAAATGAGCACGCGCTGCGAATTCTGCGTGCCGATCCAGGGGATGAGGGCGAGAGAGACGATGAGCGCGCCGAAGATCGCGCCCAGGGTATTGGCGGCGTATACGCTACCTACGGTGTGCCCGGGGTCTTCGCCGGGGCGCGCCAGCGCGGCGACGGCCAGCGGAAAGCTGGCTCCCCAGAGGATGGTGGGCGGCAGGATGGCCCACAAACACCGCACCACATCGAGTTGGAAGGTGTGCCAGGGGCTGAGCGTGAGCAGCGGATTGATGGGCCAGTAGGGGAGGGAAGTGGAGATGATCCACGCGGTCCAGGCGATGCCGAGTGTGAGCAGCACTTGCGACCAGGCCAGGGCGAGGCGCGGGCGCACAGAGCGCAGCAGCATGGAGCCGAGCCCGCTGCCCAGCGCCAGCCCGGTGAGGAAGACCGCCAGGATGATGGAGAAGATGTAGACCGTCAGGCCCAGCAGCATGCCGAGGAGCCGGGTCCAGACCACCTCGGCGCCGAGCGCGGTGGCGCCGGAGAGCCCGATGGCGACATAGATGGTCCAGCGCGGGATTCCATCGCCGGCAGCGGACGCGCGGCCGACAAGGGCTTCGGCAGCGGCTTCCGCTGAATCGGGCGCGGTTTCCGCCACGCTGGCCTCGGCAGGCGTGCGGGCGGCCAGGGCGAGAGAGGCCAGCGCCACGGCCACGTTGATCGCGGAGGCGGCGTAGGTAGCAATTGCCATGTTGTAGATGCGCAGCAGATAGAACCCGGCGAGCAGGCATCCGAAAACGGCTCCCGCGGTATTGCAGCCGTAGAGCAGGCCGTACCAGGAGATGCCGTTCGGCGTGGACTTCAGCCAGCGGACGATGGCGGGCAGGGATGCGCCCATCAGTATGGTCGGCGGCAGCAGGCAGATGGCGGAGAGGCATCCGCGCAGCAGGAAGCCCGGCATGCCGTGTTCGGCGCCCGCGATATAGGCCATATTTACCAGCGGCAGGAGCAGATGCACCAGGATGGCGGAGGCGGCGATGCCGAGTTCCAGCCAGGCGTAGATGCGCAGCGGATGTTGCCCGGCCAGGCGCAGCCGCGGGAACCACACACTGCCGATGCAGAGGCCGCCCATGAAAGTGGCCAGCAGGAAGCCAAGCGACACGGCGGTGGAGCCGATGGCCAGTTGCAGAAGCTGATACCAGACGGTCTCGTAGATGAGGGCGGAACACCCGCTGCCGGCGAACAGGACGAGCAGCAGGGGTAGGTAGCGCGAGGCGTCGGCGGGCGCCGCTGGCGTTGGCTGGGACATAGGGATGTTGAATGCCTATCTTAGCGGGTCTGGGTGCTTTAGTCTCCACGGCATTCGCCTGGCGCCGCTGGCGGACCTGGTTCGCATGAAGCTCACCAGCTTCCGTCGAAGGACGAAACCCACCTGAAGGACCTCGACGAGGCCGGCCTGATCGCGCCTGAGATTGAAGCCGGCCTGTCGGAGACGCTGCGTGCGCGGCTCGCGCTCGTCAGAGCGCGCGAGTAGACTTCCGGTCTGCGCGGATGGACAGGCCAGGAGGCCTGTCCTACTGCTTCACCGCCGCTTCGATGGCCTCCAGTTCCCTGCCCGCTTCGCTCCACTTGCCCTGCGAGGCGAGTTCGCGATAGCGGCGCAGATGCTCGCGCACCTGTTGCAAGCGCGCGTCCCCGGTGGGGGGCGGAGCGCCCGGCGCCGGCTTCGCGCCCGGCGTGGTGGCTTGCGCGATCAACTCCTGCGCGCCCCCGGTGAGTTGCGCCAACGCCTGCTCGTACGTATCGGCGTAGACTAGGCGGTTGCCCACGGCGAGCACCACCTTCTTCAACTGCGGCATGCGGGCTTCGGTGGCCTGGATGTAGATAGGGTCCACGTAAAGGAACGTGTTGCCCACCGGCAGCACCAGGATCTGGCCGCGCAGGACTTGCGAGCCTTGCTGGTTCCACAGCGTCAGATCCTTGGAGATCGTCTGGTCCTGGTTGATGCGCGCGCCGATCTGCATCGGGCCGAAAATCAGCTCCTGTTTGGATAGCAGTAGCACCACCATTTCGCCCAGGTGAGCGCCATCGCAACGGGCCGCCATGACGCCGATCAGGTTGTCCTTGCTGCGCGGCGTGAACGAGATGATCAACAGGAACTCGGGCTTGTCTTCGCCCGGAAGAGTGGTGACTACATAGGTGGGAGTGACCGGCTCGGCGCCGCCGCCCTGCGCGGTGGTGTGGCGTGCCAGATCCCAGAGATCTTCCTTGTTATAGAACGCTTGCGGGTCGAGCATGTGGTAGGTGCGGTAAATTTCGGCCTGCACGCGGAAGAGGGTCTCGGGATAGC
>PLDO01000608.1 GCA_003136215.1 Bryobacterales bacterium | reverse complement strand
GGAGAACTCGGAACGGGAGAACAAGGGCTCCTCAATGGCCGACAGGCGCCGGTCGCGCTGTTTTTCGGCCGCGCCGATAAAGCTCTTGAACAGCGGGTGCGGCTCCATGGGCTTGGATTTGAACTCGGGGTGGAACTGACAGCCGAGATACCACGGATGGTCGGCGAGCTCGCAGATCTCGACGTAGGTATTGTCGGGCGTTTCGCCGGTGATCTTCAGGCCCGCCGCCTTCAGGCGCTCTTCGTACTCGCGATTGAACTCGTAGCGGTGGCGATGGCGCTCGTTGATTTCGCGCTTGCCGTAGGCGTCGTAGGCGACGCTGCCCTCGGCCAGGCGGCAAGCCCAACTGCCGAGGCGCATGGTGCCGCCCAACTCATCGATACCTTTGAGTTCGCGGAGTTTGAAGATGACGCGGTGCGGCGTGCCCGAGTTGAACTCGGTGGAATCGGCGGCTTCAAGGCCGCACACATTGCGCGCGAATTCGATCACCAGGGTCTGCATGCCGAGGCAGATTCCGAAGTACGGCACCTTCCGCTCACGGGCGAACTTGATGGCGTTGAGCATGCCGTCGATGCCGCGCTTGCCGAAGCCGCCGGGCACCAGGATGCCATCGAAATCTTCCAGTTGCCGCTCCCAGTCCGGGCCGGATACACCCTCGGCCTCGATCCAGTGGATGTTGACCTTCAACTGGTGTGCCAGACCGCCATGCAGCAGGGCTTCCTTGAGGCTCTTGTAGGAGTCTTCGTACTCGGTGTACTTGCCCACCAGCGCGATGGAAACCTCGCCGCGCGGGTTATCCAGGCGTTCCAGCATGGCATTCCAGCTGGTAAGATCGCGCGGGCCGGTGTCGAGCTTGAGCAGGCGGAGGACGATTTCGTCCACGCCCTCGGCGGCGAAACCCACCGGCACGGCATACACGCTCTTGACATCGCGCGCGGTGATCACGGCGCGTACGTCCACGTCGCAGAACAGGGCGATCTTCTCTTTCATCTCCTGCGGGATGAAACGTTCGCAACGGCACAGCAGAATATCGGGCTGGATACCGAGGGCGCGCAGTTCCTTCACGCTGTGCTGGGTGGGCTTGGTCTTGAGTTCCTGCGCCGCCGCGATCCACGGCACCAGGGTTACGTGGATAAACAGACAGTTGTCGCGCCCCTCTTCGTGGCGCATCTGGCGGATGGCTTCGAGGAACGGCAGCGATTCGATATCGCCCACGGTTCCGCCGATCTCGGCGATCACCACGTCCACGTCGCCCGACACTTTTTTCAGCGCGGCCTTGATCTCATTGGTGACGTGCGGAATCACCTGCACGGTCTTACCCAGATAATCTCCGCGCCGCTCGCGGGCGATGATCTGCTCGTAGATGCGGCCGCTGGTCAGGTTGTTGCTTTGTGTCAGCTTGGAGTGGGTGAAGCGCTCATAGTGGCCCAGGTCGAGATCGGTCTCGGCGCNNCGGCGCCGTCGTCGGTGACGAAGACCTCGCCGTGCTGGAACGGGCTCATGGTGCCCGGGTCCACGTTGAGGTACGGATCGAACTTCTGGCAGGTGACCTTCAGGCCACGGCTTTCCAGGAGGCAGCCGATCGAAGCGGCCGCGATCCCCTTACCCAACGAGGAGACCACGCCGCCGGTTACAAATATGTATTTAGCCATTTCCCATCCCCTGTAAGATTGAGGCGTCGAACAACTTGGATACCCGTTCGAGATCTTCCGGCGTATCCACACCCAGCGACTCGTATTCCGTTTCGACCACGCGAATGCGAAAACCGTTCTCCAAAGCGCGCAACTGCTCCAGGCGTTCGGCGGCTTCCAGCGGGCCCACCGGCAGGTCCGGATATTTCAAGAGAAAATCCCGCCGATAAACATACAACCCGATGTGTTTGAAATAAGGCGTGCCGCTGGAGATTTCCCGCTCGAAGGGGATGGCGCAGCGCGAGAAATAGATCGCGTCCCCGGCGCCGTCCGTCACCACCTTCACGACATTGGGGTCGGTGATCTCCCGGCGGTTTTCAATGCGTTTCTTGAGCGTTCCCATGACCAGGTCCGGTTCGTGGACCAGGGGCAGGATGGCGGCGTCGATGGCGGCGGGAGAGATCAGCGGTTCGTCGCCCTGAATGTTGACGACAATTTCAGCATCTTCGGCGGAAGCCACTTCTGCTGCCCGGTCGGTGCCGGAGAGGTGATCGGGGCGCGTCATGCGCACGCGAGCGCCAAAATCTCTTGCAGCGGTAAACACCCGGTCGTCATCCGTTGCAATGATCACGCTGGTGAGATAGGTAGCGAGCGACGCACGTTCGTAGACGTGCCGCAGCATGGTTTTGCCGGCGATTTGAGCCAGCACCTTGCCGGGGAAACGAGTGGATGCAAATCTGGCAGGTATGACGCCGAGAATTTTACGCGGCACAGAGGATCTTACCATAAAACGCCTATGTTATTCTTGGGAAAGAGAGGCTGGCCAGCCGATATGCTGCCGTCCTACGCTAAGCTGTTGATTCGTTGCGTCGTGGGGATTTGTCTCGGGTCTGCCAGCTGCTGGGGACAGGCGAACCTCGAAGTCCGGACCAAACCGGGGGAGAAGCTGGAGCCGCGTCCGCGCTCCAATATCCGGGTGGACAGCACCCTGGTGCTGATCCCGGTCACGGTCACCGATCCTCTGAACCGCTTTGTCACGGGACTGGAGAAGGAGAACTTCAAACTGCTGGAAGACAAACAACCGCAGGAGATCACGCAGTTCTCCAGTGAGGACGCACCGCTCTCGGTGGGCGTGGTCTTCGATTGCAGCGGCAGTATGGGCCACAAGCTCGACAAATCCCGGCAGGCGGTGGCGCAGTTCTTCAAGCTGGCGAATCCGGAGGACGAGTTTTTCCTGGTGCAGTTCAACGATTCGGCTAACCTGGTGCAGGCCTTCACGCGCAACCTGGAGGAGATCCAGAACAAGCTCGCCTTTACCCAGTCCAAGGGCAGGACCGCGCTGCTCGACGCGGTCTACATGGCGCTGCACGAGATGAAGAAGGCAAAGAACCCGCGCAAGGCGCTCCTGCTGATCTCCGACGGCGGCGATAATAGCAGCCGCTACACCGAGGCGGAAATCAAGACTCTGGTGAAGGAAGCCGATGTGCAGATTTACGCCATTGGAATTTTCGAATCTGCGGGAACGCGCTCCCGGACGCCGGAAGAGACTTCCGGACCCGCGCTGCTCACCGAAATCGCCGAGCAAACGGGAGGACGGCAGTACCAGGTGGACAATCTCAATGAACTGCCCGACGTGGCGGCCAAGATCGGAGTCGAACTGCGCAACCAGTACATCCTCGGCTACTCCCCCAAGAACCTGAGCCACGACGGCAAGTACCGAAGGGTCCAGGTCAGGCTGGTGCAGCCGCACGGCATGCCCCTCTTGCGGCCATTCTGGAAACAGGGATACTATGCGCCCGCGCAATAACCCGGGGCTGGCAAGTCCGCCGAGTGAGGACGTGAGAAGAAAACAATCAGCCGCCGATGAACGCCGATCAACGCGGATGAAATCAAGATGCTTATCGNNTCGGCGTTCATCGGCGGCCCATGAATGGTTTTCTTTCAGCTTCTGGCGCCGTGCTGCTGGCGCTGGCCGCGGGCATGGCGTTGGCGCAGGAGCCGGCGGCGATTTTCCGCGCGGACACGCGCCTGGTGGTTTGCCACACCACGGTGGTGGACAAGAACGGCCACCTGGTTACCACCCTGGCGCAGGACGCCTTCTCGGTTTACGAGAACGGCATCCTGCAGCCGATCAAAGTGTTCCGTCGCGAAGACGTTCCGGTTTCCATGGGACTGATCATCGACAACAGCGGCAGCATGCGGGACAAGCGCGCCAAGGTGGAAGCCGCGGCGCTGGCGCTGGTCAAGGATTCCAACCCCGACGACGAGGTCTTCATCGTCAATTTCAACGACGAGGCTTTCCTGGACAATCCGCACGGCAAGGCCTTCACCAACGACATCAAGGAAATGGAAGAGGCCCTGACGCGCATCGATTCGCGCGGCGGCACGGCGATGCGCGATGCCATCCGCATGTCCATCGACCACCTGAAAGAGAAGGCCCATAAGGACAAGAAGGTGCTGGTGGTAGTTACCGACGGCAACGACAATGCCAGCGTGGTCAGCCTGGAGAACCTGGTGAAGGCATCGCAGCAGAGCGAAGTGCTGATTTATGGCGTGGGCTTGCTGGGAGAGGAAGAGCGCCGCGAAGCGCAGAGGGCGCAGCGCGCGCTCAAGGCGTTGGGAACGGCTACCGGCGGCGAGGTCTTCTTTCCGAAGGACGTCGGCGAAGTGGATAAGATCGCCCACCAGGTGGCGCGCGATATCCGCAGCCAGTACACCATCCAATACACGCCGACCGATACCGCGATGGACGGCACATTCCGCCAGATCAAAATCACTGTGAAAGCTTCGGGCAATCCCACGGTGCGCACGCGCAGCGGGTATTACGCGACCCCCGATCAGGCTGGTCTCACCGCTCCCGGAGGCAAAGGGACTACTTCCAAATAATGCGTTCCTTCACACTCTGTTTTCTCATGGCGGCCGCGCTGCTGGCCCAGCAGGCGCAGGAGACCGCCACTGTCTTTCGCGCCGACACGCGCATCGTGGTCTGCCACACTACGGTGATCGACAAGAGCGGTCATCTGGTGACGACGCTTCCGCAATCGGCCTTCACGGTCTACGAGAACAAGATCAAGCAGGAGATCCGCCGGTTCAAGCGCGAAGACGTTCCGGTTTCGCTCGGTCTGGTGATCGACAACAGCGGCAGCATGCGCAATAAACTGGGCAAGGTGGAAGCCGCGGCCCTGGCGCTGGTGAAGGATTCCAACCGCGACGACGAGGTCTTCATCGTCAACTTCAACGACACCGCCTACCTGGACAACCCCAAGGACAAGGATTTCACCAACGACATTACGGAACTCGAAACCGCGCTCAGCCGGATCGACGCCCGCGGCGGGACGGCCATGCGGGACGCCATCGAAATGTCGATCCAACACCTGAAGAAGGCCCACCGGGATAAGAAGGTGCTGGTGGTGATCACCGACGGCAACGACAATTCGAGCGTCCTCAGCCTGGAACACATCATGAAGAGCGCGCACCAGAGCGACGTGCTGATCTACGGCGTCGGC
>PLDO01000645.1 GCA_003136215.1 Bryobacterales bacterium | reverse complement strand
CCTGGCTTGTCTTCGTTGGGCTTGTCCGGTCCCTGGCGCAGCCAGGCGTTGACAAACATCGGCAACGGATATTCGGCTTTGCCGGCCGCCGCCACGTGGCCGACAT
Source organism: Bryobacterales bacterium (assembly GCA_003136215.1). Classification (GTDB taxonomy): domain Bacteria; phylum Acidobacteriota; class Terriglobia; order Bryobacterales; family Bryobacteraceae; genus Solibacter. The sequence continues at coordinate 11,843 of PLDO01000645.1, read as the reverse complement.
AACGGCCGTAGTTCCAAGCCATAAACAACTCGTCGGTCTCCATGCCGGCGCCGAAGACCTCTTCCCAGCTTCCGGACGTCTTGACGCCGGCGCCTTCCCAACGCTTGCGCAGTTCGGGAATGAGAGTATCCTTGTGCTTCTGGAGGTAGTCCATGAACTCCTTCGGCACATGCCCCGCGAACGCCTGATTCGCCACGGCCGAGTGGTCACGCGCCGGGCCGAGCACGCCGACTTCGTTCTCCACTTGCATCATGATCACCGTGTGGGCGTCCCCGTCCGCCTCGCGGATGTGCCTCATCAGCGCGGCAAAGGCGCGCGCATCGGCGTCCCGGTTGGCGTCACTTAGCGTGCTCAACGCCGGCAGGCCCTTGCCCTTCTCATCCTGGATGATCGGAAATCGCTGCTGGTTGGTCTTCACCCACACAGGCTGATATGTCGACTTGCCATTTTTCCAGCTTCCGAACCAAAGCAGAATCAGGTGCAGATTTTGACGCCTGGCGCCTTGGATCAGACTATCCACCAGGTTGAAGTCGAACCGGCCCTCCTCGGGCTCCGTTAATTCCCAGGAGACAGTGGCCAGGACGGTGTTGAGGTTGGTCGCCGCGATCTTGGGCCAGAGCGGCTGCATGTACTCCACGCTCGAGGCGCTGGAGTTGTTCAATTCCGCGCCGAGGACCAGGAACGGTTTACCGTCCACGATTAATTGCGTGGCCGTCCCCTGCTTTTCAAGGTGCGGGATGTTCGTTGACAGCTTCGCCTGCGAAAACGCCGCCGCGGATGCGAGCGATGTCAGGGTTGTCGCAATAACCAGCGTTCTCAGCTTCATGTCTTTTGCCTCGGGATGCTTCTCATTCCTGCCCGGCGCCGTTCACTTGGCGGGCGAGAAGATCGCCACACTTCCGCTCGGGCGGGCACCGCTTCCCGTCACATTATCGGGAAAGCATCTTTTCCCTCACTTGCCATTTTGCGGCGGCGCCTTGAAGAGGTTCGCCAATTCACGATCAAACTTCACTCCGTCGAATGGAACAACGATCACTTTACTGCCATGATTGTCGTTTGCGAGTTCCTGATCCTTGGGCACATCCAGGACCGCGAACGTAAAGTAAGCCACATGGCCATCGTCCAATAACACACCGGGACGCTCGATCTTATCCCAATGGTTCACGGTTCCATCCGTATAGCGAACGAAGTCCGTGGTCGGATCGTAAGCCAGCCCCCGATTCGTCCAATTGCTAATGCCATTGGGTGATGTCAGATGGAACGCCTTACGCTCACTCCAGCAATTGACCACGATATGATACAAGCCCCCGCTATACCAGACCACCGGATCTTCCAGGTTACGTCTTGGCAGGCCCGGCATATCCGCATAGATGCTGCGCCCCTGGAGTTTGTAAGGACCCAGGATACCGTTCGTGCTGATCATAATCGCACCGGACCGCGCCACGATCTCAAAACCGCCGTCCGGGCGAACCATCATGCTCACATTTGACATTCTGCCTTCCCGGGCTTCGAACCCGTTGGCGTCAACCTGGATCGAGCCGAGTTGTTTCCACGGCCCATCCAGCGACTTCGAGACAAAAACATCGCCCGGTCTCGTCTCGCTGACGACCACGGCATAACTCTTGTCCGGGAGAACCAGGGCTGTCACATTGTGCCCTTTGCCGCCTTGATTATCAGGCCAGGCAAGACCCATGTCTATGTAAGGACCGATGGGGCTGTCGCTGACCGATTGCACGGCGGCCGAGCCAAACCATCCATTATGGCCCCGGCCTTGATCCCAGCGACTGGCAAACATATGGTACTTGCCGTCCGGCCCCTTGATGATCTGCCCATCCCAGTAACACCACTGCTTCATTGTGCTGTCTTCTAGGCCGTTCTTCGGATCGCGCGGGAGAACATTGGGAGCGCCCCACACGTCCGTCGTCAATTGACCACGAATCGGTGTCGGCAGAAAGTAATCAATCAAGGTCTTGTCGGCGGCAGGCGACGAGGCGCCTAGGGTCGACAACACCGCGAATAACTTCATCCACGTTTTCACGGAACTCATTCGCCTACTCCCAAGGAAGATGAACTGTTGCACATACTGTAGCACCTCGAAAACGGTTCATCCGCGGTGTCGGCAAGTTTTTGGAAGGCAAAGACATACTGGCCAGAAATCTCTGAGACGTTCGGGTATCCTTTCGCCTAATTGTCACCCTAAAAGCCGTGTGCGACAGGCGCCACGCGTAGAATACGCATCAACCTCAGGGCGTCACAGCGACGGTCTTTTCGAGTTTCACCTCCGCCGAGGAAGGACCGACCATGATGGTGGCCTTCCCTGGCTCCACGACGAAGCTGTGGGTGGCGGCGTCCCAATAGGTCAGTTCGTTGCCTCTCAGGGGCATCCGCACCGTCTTCGTTTCGCCCGGCTGGAGCGTGATGCGCAGGAACCCGCGCAATTCCTTGATCGGCCGCTCCACCGCGGAATCCAGGTGCTTGACATACATCTGCACCACCTCATCGCCGGTGCGCTTCCCTGTGTTCCTTATATCCACGCTGACCGAAATCTCTCCCGCGCCCCGCACGGAATCGGCCGAGGTCCGCAGGTTGCCATACTCGAAGGTGGTGTAGCTGAGGCCGAATCCGAACGGATACAACGCCTGCCCCTTGAAATACATGTAGGTGCGGCCTTTTCGAATGTCATAGTCCATCATGGGGGGCAGATCGTCCAGCGCCTTCACCCAGGTGGCCGCCAGCCTGCCCGCCGGATTGTAGTCCCCAAACAGCACATCCGCTACCGCGTTGCCTTCCTCCTGACTGGAGTGCGACAGGTGGAGAATCGCGGGAACATTCTCCTGAACCCAATTGATGGCATACGGAAAGCTGGAAATCAGCACGACGATGGTCTTCGCGTTCGCGTTCTTTACCCGCCGAATGAGGTTGAGCTGCGCCTGGTCCAGGTCGATGGCCTTGCGGTCGATGGCTTCCTTGCCCTCGCTGGGCGAGGCGCACCGCCCAAACGGCGCGCCGCACGTGGGATGATTGCCCACGAACACGATGGCCACGTCGCTTTCAGCGGCGAGGTTGGCGGCGTTGCCATTGTTGTCGTCGGGAGCATAACGCACACGAACGCCAGGCCCCACCTTGTTGCGGATGCCTTCCAGCGGGGTTACAAGATAGGGCGGCATGCCGGCGTACCAGTCGATGAGAACGTTGTCGCCATAGGGCCCGATCACCGCAACGGAGCGCAATTTGCTCTTGTCCAGAGGCAGAAGGTCATCGCTGTTTTTCAGCAGAACGATGGATTCCTGAGTGACCCTTCTGGCCAGCGCCTTGTTGGCTTCGCCGTACCAGGGCTCCTCGCTCCCGGAGATCTTGCTGTAGGGCACCATCTCGGGAGGATCGAACTCGCCCAGCCGCATACGCATCCGTATGTTGCCCCGGATGTTGCGTTCGATATCCGCCTCGGTCAGCAGTTTCTTTTCCAGGGCGTCTTTCAGTGGCTCGGGGTATCGATCGAGAAACACTGTAATGCCCGCCTTGACGCACCCCGCCACCGCGGCTGTGGGATCCGGATAGTAGTGAAACTGACGCGTGAGATTCGGCAGAGAACCGGCATCCGTGCATACCATTCCGTCGAACTTCCATTCCTTTTCCACAATGTCCCGGATGAACGGGGACACCGTGTCGGGGATCTTGTTGACTGCGTTGTATGACGCCATGAACGATTGCGCGTTCCCCTCCTGTATGCCCATCTGGAACGGGACCAGGTAGTATTCGCGGAGGTTCCTCTCATCGAAGTCGGACGAGGAACTGGTGCGGCCATCTTCGTTGCTGTTGGCCAGAAAGTGCTTCATGGTCGCGGCGGAAAGCAGGTACTTTGGGTGGTCGCCTTGCAGCCCCTTGATGTAACCGACGGACATTTTACCCACGAAGTAGGGATCTTCTCCGAACACTTCTTCGGTGCGGCCCCAACGAGGGTCCCTGGCCAGGTCCACGTTGGGCGCGCGGATGGCCAGGCCCACGCGGGCCCCATTGTACTTCTGGAAATAGACCCGGGCCTCATAGCCTTCGACGGCACCGGCCTGGCGCAGGATCTCGGGGTCCCACGTTTCGCCCAGGCCGGCCGACTGTGGGAAAGTGGTGGCCGTGACGGAGCCGCCGCGGACCCAGCCGAGGCCGTGCAGCCCCTCGGTCCAGTTGGTGAAGGCCTTGATTTCGAGCCGTGGGATGGCAGGCTGGACCTGGCCCAGCATGCCGATTTTCTCGTCCAGGGTCAGGCGGGAGACCAGGTCGTCCACGCGTTGTTCGAGCGGCAGTTTGGGATCGCGGAAGGGCTCGGCGGCCGCTAGCGCCTGGGCCATCCCGGCCAGGATCACAAGGGTTGATGCGATTCTCATAACGACTTTCGCTCCTAATGTTATGGCGCAGCACCAAAAAGAGCAACAGAGCTGAATGGCTTCAAGCATCATGCTGGGTAATGGAAGTTCAGTCGACACGACAAAGGACCTTTGTGACCAATAACCGCCGTCTTTCCCTCGTGCTCTGCGCCGGTGTGGCGCTCGTATGGTGCCCTCGCTTGAAGGCTCAGGTGGACCGGCCGCCAGGTCTGTTGCAGGACCTGGTGGATGTCAGCGCCGACTTCCACGAATACCGCAACACTTACTTCCTGGCTGATAAGCTGACGGGCTTCAACCCGGCCACCGGGGCCGGCGCCATCACCTGGGCGCGTCATCAGCTTTCCCCCCCGGATTGCCTTCAGCAACATGGAAAATGTGCTCCGACCCTTCGATGGAGTCACTTTCCCCGAGGGCGAGTACGCCATCAACCCGGCGCTGCCGTTTTCCATCCAGTTCGTGTCCCCGCGCACCGTCCGTATCCGCCTTCGAACCGGGCCGCAGGTGCGCGCGGACGAGCCCTCGCCGATGCTGGTGGGCGAACCGCCTCGGGACAGTTCCTGGAAGCTGGCGCGCATCACGGGCGGCTACCGTTACACCAGCGCGGCCGGGTCGGTTACTATCCTGGAAAACCCGTGGCACATTGAATTCCGCGACGCCGAGGGCCGCCTGCTTACCAGGACCAACCACACTGCGGACAATGCCACGCAGCTCGACCCCGTGCTGCCGTTTTCCTTCATCCGGCGCACCTCCGACTATTCCCGCAGCGTCGCTGCGGTGTTCTCGCTCGGGCCCGGCGAAAAGTTGTTCGGCTGCGGTGAGAGCTTCACGCAGCTCGACAAGCGCGGCCAGAAGGTGGTGCTGTGGGCCAACGACGCCAACGGAGTCGAGACCGGCCGCATGTACAAGCCCATTCCCTTCTTCATGAGCAATCGGGGATACGGCATGTTCGTCCACACCTCGGCGCCGGCCACCTTCGATTTCGGCGCCTCTTACGGCAACACCAACGCCCTGCTGCTGGGTGACGACGCGCTGGACCTGTTCGTGTTCCTGGGCGCGCCCAAGGACATCCTCGGCGAATACACCACGCTCACCGGGAAGCCGCCCATGCCGCCGCTGTGGAGCTTCGGCCTGTGGATGAGCCGCATCACGTACTTCTCCGAGGACGAGACGCGCGGAGTGGCCGCCAAACTCCGGCAGAATCGCATCCCGGCCGACGTGATCCACCTCGATACCGGCTGGTTCGAGAACGATTGGCGGTGCGATTACAAATTCTCCACCACGCGCTTCAAAGACCCGGCGAAGATGATCGCCGATCTCAAACACGAAGGCTTCCACATTTCCCTTTGGCAGCTTCCCTACTTCGTCCCCAAGAACTCGCTCTTCCCGGAGATTCTTGCCAAGGGCATCGCTGTCCGGGACGGCAATGGCAACCTGGCCTTTGAGGATGCCGTGCTGGACTTCACCAATCCCGCCACCGTGCAGTGGTATCAGGACAAGATCGCGGGGCTTCTCAAACTGGGCGTGGGCGCCATCAAAGTCGATTTCGGCGAAGCTGCGCCGCTCACGGGCATCTACGCCAACGGGCGCAGCGGATTCTATGAACACAATCTCTATCCGTTGCGCTACAACAAAGCTATGGCGGAGATCACCCGCCAGGTCACCGGCGAAAACATCATGTGGGCGCGCAGCGCGTGGGCCGGCAGCCAGCGCTATCCGCTGCACTGGGGCGGCGATTCCGGCGCCCAGGATTCCAGCATGGCCGCCACGCTGCGCGGGGGCCTGTCGCTCGGGTTGAGCGGCTTCACCTTCTGGAGCCACGACATCGGCGGTTTCGCGGCCAAGACGCCGGAGGAACTCTACCGCCGGTGGATGCCGTTCGGCATGCTGACTTCACACAGCCGCTGTCATGGGACGCCGCCTAAGGAGCCGTGGGAGTACAGCAATGCCTTCATGGACGATTTCCGCCGCGCCGACGAGCTGAAGTATCGCCTCATGCCCTACGTGTACGCGCAGTCGAAAGACTCGAGCGAGCGCGGTCTGCCCATGGTTCGCGCCCTGTTCATCGAGTATCCGAGCGATCCCGGTTCCTGGCAGGTGGAGGACGAGTACCTTTTCGGTTCAGACATCCTGGTGGCGCCACTGTTCGAGGCAGGAACCACGGGACGCGACGTCTACCTGCCGCCCGGCCAATGGATCGATTACCGGACCGGCAAGGTCTTCGCCAGTGGCTGGCACAACATTCAGGCGGGGCAGATCCCGGTCGTCATGCTGGTGCGCGAAGGCGCCGTGATCCCGCACCTGAAGGTGGCGCAGTCCACCTCCCAGTTGGACTGGACGAACATCGAGATGGTGGTTTACGCCACCGCCCGGCAGAACGCGCATGGACTGGTCTGCCTGCCTGCGGACAACATCCTGCGTCCGGAGGAAGCCGCGCGGCGCAACACCGCTTTTGCGCTGACCGGCGATCCGCTGGCCGGGAAGGCTACATCGACCGTACGCCTGTACTCCCCGAAATAGTGTTGTGTCCCTGGAGGTCTAGCCGCTACCGCCGGCTCCCGGGCCGAGTGGCAACCTGTCTCAAGCCGACCCTCAAAACCGGAACTTTCTTCTTGGCTGGGAACCGGAACTTTCTACTTTGGTCCGACATCACGCGCCACGCGTAGACAGCCGGCAGGACCATTCGTGACCCTGACTCTCTGTCCGGACCATACACCCGGAGCATGCGTGTAACCGCGGGCCTTAAAGGGCGAGATCGATGTGGCCCGCTGAGAGTTGTCTGCCGGAAGTCCGCTACACCGATTAGGTGTTGTATGGCTCATGCCGTGAAATGCTGTAAAATGCTAGCGTTATCATGTCTGCCCAAATTCTCCTCGCTCTCGCCGCCGTGGCGCTGCCCGTTCTGGCCCAGCAGGCTTCGTCCGCCAGCCTCACCATCCACGCCGACCGGCCCGGACCGCAGGTTAATCGGCAACTGTTCGGCCAGTTCGCCGAGCACCTGGGCGCCGGAATCTACGGCGGCATCTGGGTCGGTGAAGACTCCAAGATTCCGAACACGCGGGGATATCGCAACGACGTTCTGCAGGCTCTCCGAGACCTGAAGGTCCCGGTGGTCCGCTGGCCCGGCGGCTGCTTCGCCGACGAGTACAACTGGCGGGAAGGCGTAGGACCGCGATCAAAGCGGCCGGTCAAAATTAACACGCATTGGGGGGGTGTGACGGAGCCGAACACGTTCGGCACGCACGAGTTCATGGACTTCGCAGAAATGATCGGGGCCGAGGCCTACATCAGCGGCAACGTAGGGTCGGCGTCACCGCGCGAGTTGGCGGAGTGGGTGGAGTACGTGACATCGCCGGCTGGATCGCTGGCTTCGGAGCGGGCAGCCAACGGGCGTCAGGCTCCCTGGAAACTGCCGTACATCGGGCTCGGCAACGAACTGTGGGGCTGCGGCGGCAACATGCGGGCGGAGTACGCCGCCGACGTGACGCGTCGGTACTCCACATTCATTAAGGTTCCGGCGGGAGTGAGGATCCTGAAATCGGCCTCCGGTCCATCCGACGAGGACTATCACTGGATGGAAGTCATGATGCGGGACGCCAGCGGGCGCTTCGACGCCATCGGCCTGCACTACTACACCATCACGCACAACTGGCAGCGGAAAGGCTCGGCGACCGAGTTCGACGAGGCCGAATACGCCAAGACGCTGGCGACCACCATCCGCATCGACGACATCATTACCAAGCATTCCGCCATCATGGACAAGTACGATCCACGCAAGCGCGTCTGGCTGGCCCTGGACGAGTGGGGCACGTGGTGGGACGTTGAGCCAGGCACCAATCCCGGCTTCCTCTTCCAGCAGAACACGCTGCGCGACGCGCTGGTGGCGGCGCTCAACATCAACATTTTCGTCAAGCATGCCGACCGGCTGAAGCTAGCCAACATCGCGCAGATGATCAACGTGCTGCAGGCCATGATCCTCACCAAGGACGAGAAGATGGTCTTGACGCCGACCTATCACGTGTTCGAAATGTTCAAGTCGTACCAGGACGGCACAGCCCTGCCAGTGGAGATTCAGTCCGATTGGTACAACAAAGACGCCTCGACGTTACCGGCGGTAAGCGCCTCGGCGGTGCGCGACAAGGACGGCCGTCTGCACGTGGCGCTGGTGAACGTGAATCCGAGCCAGCCGGCGACGATCACGGCGCAGATTCCCGGCGGAACCGCAACGGGCGTTACGGGGCGCGTGCTGACAGCGGCGGCAATCAACGCCCACAACACGTTCGACCAACCGGCGGTGGTGAAGCCGGCGGCCTTCACCGGCGCGGCCATCGAGTCCGGCAGCCTGAAGGCGACGCTGCCGCCGAAGTCAGTGGTGGTGCTCGACCTGAAATAGCGGGAAGGCGAAAATCACTGAGGCGCCCAGAAAAAAAAGAGCAAGATGGCCGCCAGAACGGCTATGTGCGCGGCGATGAAGTACTTCAGGTGGAGCAGTGACTACGCTTGGGAGAAGGCGCGATATCGTGGCGACGGAGGACATCGCCGATCGGCTGGTCGGAAAGCCTTGTCCGGAATGCCAACGATCCGCTCGGGGTCACACCCTCTGAAAGCGGCCCCCAGAAAAACTGGTCTAGCTTCGCATCCAGCTCACATAAAGGCTCGATTTGCCTAATGTATGCGCTTTCGCGAGCCGGATTGACAGGCCTGCGTCCGTATGGTAGAGATACACCTGAAGTGTTAAGGGAGAACTGATGAACTCGACGCCAGTATTGTTGGCGCTTTGCGCCGCAGGGCTGTGCTGGGGTCAGGCGCCTGCCGACTGTAAGCCTAACCCGTTGAACGTTCCCGAGGCCAAGTACCCGTGCACATTTCCGGACAACCGCGTCATGTACCGCGTGATCGCGCCTAATGCACAGTCTGTGCGTGTCGGGAATCTGAACTTGACGAAGGGACCGGATAACGTCTGGAGCGGCACGACGGCGCAGCCGGCAGTGGAAGGTTTTCACTACTACGGCGTGAATATCGACGGCGCTACCGTGGCGGATCCGTCCACGCGCACGTACTTCGGCTCCGGATGGTGGAACGCCGGAATTGAGATTCCCGCGCCGGACCAGGAGTTTTATCAGCCGAAGGAAGTTCCTCGCGGCCGTGTCAGTGAGCAGTGGTATTTCTCGAAAGTCACCGGCCAGTGGCGCCGGTGCTTCGTCTATACGCCGCCGGGATACGACGGCGGAAAGAACAAGTATCCCGTGTTCTACCTGCTTCACGGCTGGGGAGAAGACGAGACGGCTTGGTTCAACCAGGGACGTGTCGACTACATCATGGACAATCTGATCGCGGACAAGAAGGCCAAGCCGATGATCATCGTCATGGACAACCTCAACGCGGTCAAACCCGGTGACAGCGCGACGGTTTTCGCCGGCAGGGGTCTGGTGCCCGATCCGAGCGATCACCCGGCGCCTCCGCCTGCGGCCAGGGGCGGCGCAGCTGGACCAGGACGTGGACCCGGCGCCCCCGGCGGCGCTCCCGCGGGGCAGGCAGGCCGAGGCGCCGGCGGTAGAGGCGGACGAGGAATGCTGAGCAATTCGGCTTTCAGCGAAATGATGCTGACCGACCTGATCCCCATGATCGAAAGGACCTACCGCGCGCTTCCTGGCGCCGCGAACCGCGCCATGGCTGGGCTGTCGATGGGCGGTATGCAGACCCATACCACGACCATGGCTAACCTGGACAAGTTTGCCTACATCGGCCTGTTCAGCGGCGGCAACATTCCTCTCGCGGAGATCAAGGATCCGGCCGCCTTCAAAAAGCAGGTCAAGGCGGTGTTCTTCGGCAATGGACAACTGGAAAACAGCGCTCCGAGCAAGGCCGCTGCGGAAGAACTGAAGAACGCCGGGATCCACGCGTACTTCTACGAATCTCCCCGCACCGCTCACGAGTTTTTGACGTGGCGCCGCTGCCTGCATGAATTCGCGCCGCTGCTGTTCAAGTAGAATTCGGCGCCGGTGGGCTTTCGATAGCTACCGCCGGCTAGTCTCACCGGTCGCCACGGCGAGGTTCGGCTGTGGAGACGACACCGTACATCCTTGTGTCAAGGGTCGAGCTCGATTGCAGTGAATGGGCCGGCTGCCCTGAGAGGAGTCAAGATGTCCAAGTCGGATTCGGAAAACAGTCTCGGATTCAGTCGTCGCCAGGCGCTTCTGTCGGCCACAGCGGGTGTGGCGGCGGTGGCCGCAACGGCGTCCAGTTCGGACGTGACAACGGTCAAGGCGGCGGGGGCGAGTTGCAGTACGCCGCGATCGGCCGTTGCGAAGACGCAATACGGGAAGGTGCGCGGCTATGTCGAGGACGGCGTGCTGACCTTCAAAGGGGTCCCCTATGGCGCAAATACCGGGGGCGAGAACCGGTGGCTCCCGGCCAAGCCGCCCTCGCCGTGGGACGGCGAGTACCCGGCCCTTACTTATGGCGCCAATTGTCCGCAACGCCTGCACACCTGGACGAGCGAACCGACGTTCCTCTACCAGTGGACCGACGGCTGGCAGAGCGAGGACATGCTGAAGGTGAACATCTGGACGCCTAGCCTGGCCGGCAAGCGCCCGGTGATGTTGTACATCCATGGCGGCGGCTTCACATTCGGTTCGGCCTATGAACTCGCTTCCCAGGACGGGGCGCAAATGGCCCGGCATCACGATGTCGTGTCGGTGACGGTCAATCACCGTCTCAACGCTCTCGGATTCCTCGACGTGTCCTCTATCGGCGGGCCGGCATATGCCGATTCGGTGAACGTCGGGATGACGGACCTGGTGGCGGCGCTTCGCTGGGTTCGGGACAACATCGCCAATTTCGGCGGCGATGCGGGCTGCGTCATGATTTATGGCCAGTCGGGAGGGGGCTCCAAGGTGACCACTCTGCTCGGGATGCCCTCAGCAGAGGGATTGATCCACCGCGCGTCGGCGCAGTCGGGCGGGGGTGGCAATCCTCCTGGCGCCGAGGAGTCGAGCGAGTACGCCAAACAGGTGATCGCCGAACTCGGCGTCAAGGATATCGCCGCACTCCAAAAAATGGAATGGGCTAAGTTGAATGAGATCAGCAATGCGGTTGCGGCCAGGATGAACCCACCGGTGGGTGTCGGAGGACCGACCCCGGCGCCAGGGACAACCAAACTGCGGGTCGGTCCGGGGCCGACCGTCGATGGTCGCCTCATTACCATGCGGTCTTACTTCGATGCCGCGCCGGAGCTTTCGAAGAACGTACCGCTGTTGTTCGGCTCGGTGAGCGAGGAAGGGAACTCCATGCTTTCCCGGCCAACGGAAGCCGAGTGGCTGGCCACCCTCACGAGGAATTACGGTGAGGCCAAGGCCAAGGCGCTGGTGGCGGGGTTGAAGAAAGCGCATCCGGAGAAGAGCATCCGCACGCTGTCCTATATGTGCGCCGGCCCGGGGTTGAACGGCCTCTCGATGCGGAACAATG
>PLDO01000410.1:2169-14420 GCA_003136215.1 Bryobacterales bacterium | reverse complement strand
CCACCACCGCCAGCACGATCTTCAATGCCAATTCACGATTCATGAGTCTCCCCCGAACGGCGGCCGGTTAACACGTTCGTCTGCATGCACCGACTCTGCGAGCATCATACGCAGGCCAACTCCTGTATGTCCTCGAAAAGCATACTCCCCTCTCTAAGCGGCAGAGCCGATCATCGGCCAGTGCTCAGGAATTCGGACGTGAACTGTCGACAACAGACCAATGCGTGTTTCCAAGCCCGACGCCCGTCGAAATGAACATTGGCGATTTTGGAGAAACGGCGGATTGAGCCGGACGAGCAAACTGGTTGCAAGGGCGTTACGGGGTATTGATGCAAATAGTGACCGGGTCGAAAATCGTGGGGTACAGGCATCAAGTTCCACCGGGAAATCGCGGTTCAAGGCTCTCAACCCCCCGGATTGCTGTTCGGCACTCTTCCTGGCGGAATTCAAAAGCGGAAAATTTGATACACTCCAAGCCTGAGCTCGTGACCGATCCTCTTCCCTAAAACCGGATTGTGGAGTGAACAGATGCCTCTTAAATTGACAGTGAATAACGTGGCAGCCACGGTGGATGTGTCACCGGATATGCCCCTTTTGTGGGTGCTGCGCGACGTACTGAACCTTAAAGGCTCAAAGTACGGCTGCGGCATAGGGGTTTGCGGCGCTTGTACCGTACTTGTGGGCGGCCATGCGGTGCGCTCCTGCATGACGAAAATTGGAGCTGTTGGCAGTCAACCGGTCACCACCATCGAAGGGCTTTCGCCGGATGGCCTGCACCCCGTGCAGGTGGCCTGGGAAGCGCTTGACGTGCCGCAGTGCGGCTACTGCCAGTCGGGCCAGATCATGACCGCGGCGGCGCTGGTGGCCAAGACCACCAATCCTTCCGATTCCGATATCGACGAAGCCATGCGCGGCAACCTGTGCCGCTGCGGGACCTACCAGCGAATCCGACAGGCAATCAAACTGGCTGCCGGGGTGAAAGCATGAAGACGTACGATCCATTTGGCGGCGCCGGTGAAACCGGCCGCGGCGGGACGGTCAGCCAGAATCGGATCGACCTGGCGAGTCGCCGCGATTTCCTGGGGACGGCGTTTTCGGCCGGGGCGCTGGTTCTCGGCGCGGGCGCCGCGCGCATCGGGGCAGCGGAGACCGCGGACAACGGGCCTGCCTGGCAACCCAGCGTGTACCTTGGGATCGAGACGGACGGCAGCGTGATCATCGTCGCTCATCGCTCGGAGATGGGGCAGGGGCCCCGCACGGCGCTTCCCCGGGTGGTCGCCGACGAGTTGGATGCCGATTGGAAAAGGGTTCGGATCGAACAGGCGATCGCCGATACCCGCTACGGCCGTCAAGATACGGACGGCTCGAAGTCGATCCGCGACTTTTTCGGCCCCATGCGGGAAGCCGGCGCTACCGCGCGCTTGATGCTCATCCGGGCCGCCGCCCGGAAGTGGGACGTCCCACCGGCGGAATGCGAAGCCGATCTCCATACCATTGTTCACCGGAGCACGGGCCGGCGATTGGGTTACGGGGAACTGGCAACGGCGGCGGCACAGTTACCAGTGCCGAAGAAGGAAGAGTTACAGTTTAAGCCAAAAGCCTCCTGGCGCTACATCGGAAAAGCAGCCGCCAGCTACGATATCGCGGCCCTCTGCAACGGGAAAGCTGTCTTCGGCATGGATGTCCGCATGGATGGGATGGTTTATGCTTCCATCGAGCATCCTCCGGTCTTCGGCGGGAAAGTGAAATCCTGCGACGATGCCGAGGCGCTGAAAGTACCCGGAGTGCTCCAAATCGTCGCCATCGATCCGTTCAAACCGCCGGCTGCCTTCCAGCCATTGGGCGGCATCGCCGTGATTGCCGAAAATACGTGGGCCGCTTTTCAAGGCCGCAAGAAGCTGAAGATCGTCTGGGACCACGGCCCGAACGAAACCTACAACTCCGGCCAGTACAAGCAGGAGCTTCGGGATTCCGTCCACAAACCCGTCCGCGCCGTACGCAACGAGGGTGACGTGGATGCTGTGTTTGCGAAGGGCGGAAAGATCGTCGAAGCCGATTACTACGTTCCGCTCCTGGCCCAGGCGCCCATGGAGCCCATGGTGGCGGTAGCCGAGTTTCGAGACGGCAAAGTGACGGCTTGGACTCCCGTGCAGAATCCGCAGTGGGCGCAAGACATCATCTCCTCGCAGTTGGGCATCGCCAAGCAGGACGTGACCTGTCACGTGCCGCTGCTCGGCGGCGCGTTCGGACGGAAAGATAAGCCCGATTTCGTTGCGGAGGCGGCGGTCCTCTCCAAGAAGGTTGGCCGCCCCGTGAAGGTAGTCTGGACCCAGGAGGACCACTTCCGGTTCGGCTATTACAACGCCGTTTGCGCCATGTACATGAAAGCATCGCTAGGCCAGGATGGCAGGCCCACGGCGTGGCTGCAGCGGTCGGCATTTCCGCCCATCCCTTCTACGTTTGATGTGAATGCGGTTTTGGGCGATCCGGGTCACCTGGGACAGGGTTGGACGGATTTACCGTTCGATATCCCCAATCTCCGCTGCGAGAATGGACCCGCCAAAGCGCACGTTCGCATCGGTTGGATGCGTTCCGTTGCCAGCATCTACCAGGTCTTCGGCGTTCAATCTTTTGCCGATGAACTGGCGCACGCCGCCGGCCGCGACCCGCTTGAGAGCCTGCTTGATCTGTTCGGCAAGCCCCGGTTGCTGAATCTCAAGGACACCACCTACCAAAACTTTGGAGCGCCCTACGACGCATATCCGGTCGATATCGGCCGGTTGCGGCATGTTACGGAATTGGTGGCCGCGAAGGCAGGTTGGGGAAAGCGGAAACTCGGCAAGCGCTCGGGGCTGGGTATCGCGGCAAACCAGAACTCCAATTCGTACGTGGCCACGGTCGTTGAAGTCCAGGTGTCCGACGATGGACGGATTCACATTCCCCGGGTGGATATCGCCGTCGATGCCGGCCTCATCGTCAATCCCGACATGGCGCGGGCACAGGTCGAGGGCGCCGTCGTGTTCGCAATCAGTATTGCGCGAGGCGAAGAAATCACCGCCACCAACGGCGCGATCGACCAGTCGAACTACCACGACTATCCGATCGATGGGATCGGCGAGGCTCCCTACCAGACCAACGTGTACTTCGTGGATAGCGACGCTCCACCCACTGGTGTCGCCGAACCGGGGGTGCCTCCGGTGATACCGGCGTTGTGCAACGCCATATTCGCCGCCACCGGAAAGCGAATTCGGGACTTACCGATCGGAAAGCAGAAACTGGTCTGAGGAGCTCCAGTTCCATGTGCGATCGCGATTCATTCACCGGGTCAAGGAGGACTCGTAATGCGTTTCGTTACTTTTCAGAATAATGGGCTTGCCGAACCCGGCGTAATCTCGGGTGAGAATATCGTCGGATTGAAACAAGCCGGATTCCCCACGCTGCTGGCAGTCATCGAGGGAGGCTCGGATGCGCGCCGCCGCATTGCAGCCTGGCTCGAACGCCCCCCGGCCGGCGAGATCGTTCCGCTCGCTACCGCGCGACTGCTGGCGCCGCTGCCGCGCCCGCCGAAGATCATCTGCGTGGGGCTCAATTATCGCGATCATGCCGCCGAATCGAAGATGGAGATCCCCAAAGTACCTACGATTTTCTCCAAGTATCCCACCGCCGTCATCGGTCCGGGCGACGAGATCGTGCTTCCAAAACACAGCACCGGACCCGATTACGAAGCCGAACTCGCCGTCATCGTGGGGAAGGGTGGCCGCTACATTTCCAGGGATCGCTGGCTCGATCACGTCTTCGGATACACCAATTTCAACGATGTAAGCGCCAGGGACTACCAGGAAGCCACCAGCCAGTGGATGATCGGGAAGACGTTCGACACGTTCGCGCCCATGGGCCCGGCCATCGTGACCGCCGACGAAATCGCCGATCCACACGCGCTCGACATTCAGATGATCATCAATGGCGAGGTCCTGCAGAATTCGAATACGTCGCAGATTGTCTTCCGCATTCCGGAACTGCTGGAACATCTCTCGAGCGTATTTACCCTGGAGCCGGGTGACGTGATCTCCACGGGAACGCCGGGCGGCGTGGGCGAAGCCAGGAATCCGCCGCGGTGGCTGCGTCCCGGAGACGACGTCGTAGTGCGGATCTCAGGCCTCGGCGAGCTGCGCAATCGAGTCAGAGCGGAGTGAGCGTCAACCAGCGGCTTTTCGCCGCTTGCGGCGAGGCCGCCTTGCATGAGGGATGAACCCGGCGAGGCGGTCCGCCCCACGCATGTCCGCCACACGGTGCTTGCGCTTACCGTGGCGGCGTACATGATCACCTACATGGACCGCGTAAATATTGCCACCGCGGTGCCGGTGATTCAGAAGGACCTTGGACTTTCCATGGTCACGGTGGGTCTGATTTTCAGCGCCTTCCGCTGGGGGTATGCCCTCTTTCAAATTCCGGGGGGATGGCTGGGAGACCGTCTCGGGCCACGACGCGCCCTAACGCTGATTGTCGCCTGGTGGTCGTTATTTACCTGCGCGACGGCGCTCACCTGGAGCGCTTCCTCGATGATGATATGCCGGTTCCTCTTCGGCGCGGGCGAAGCCGGCGCATTTCCAATCGCCACACGCTCACTTTCGCGCTGGATGCTGCCCGGCGAACGTGCGTCCGCGCAGGGATTAACGCACGGAGGATCGCGGTTAGGCGCGGCCTTGACACCCGGCGTAGTGGTGCTCTTGATCATCGCATACGGATGGCGTGCGCCATTCTTTGTGTTCGGCGTGTTAGGGCTGGTGTGGGCGGCGGTCTGGTACTGGTATTATCGCGACGCGCCACGGGAACACGCCGGCGTTAACGCCGCTGAGCGGCTACTGATTGAAGGTTCGATGGGCACTCGGCGAAGCGGCATTCCCGGACCAGTGCCCTGGCACCGCATTCTCCATAGCCCCCAAATCTGGACGCTTGCGCTCATGTACTTCTGCTACGGGTACTGCATTGATGTCTACCTTGACTGGTTCCCGAAATACCTCAACGATCACCGCGGCTTCGACCTCAAACATATGGGACTTTACGCCAGTCTGCCACTCTTGGCTGGAACCGCGGGCGACCTGCTGGGAGGCTGGACTTCGGACCGATGGGCGAAACGATCCGGAAACCTGAAGACCGCGCGGCGTGGCGTGGCGATTGCGGGCTTTTTACTGGCTTCGTGCTCAATCTTGCTGGCCACGTTCACCGCCAGCCCCCTCGCTTCGGTTTGGTACAGTTGTGTAGCCGTTTTCGGCTTGGAAGTGACAGTCGGCGTGTCGTGGGCGATTCCGATCGACATCGGCGGCGATTATGCCGGCTCGATCGCCGCGGTGATGAATATGTGCGGCAATTTAGGCAGCGCGATCTCTCCCACCCTGCTGGCTTACCTGATGACCTTATACGGCTGGAACGTGCCGTTTGTGACTTCGTCCGTGCTCTGCATTGTCGCTGCTCTTCTCTTCCTGAGGATCGATGCCACGCGACAGTTCTCCGCGGACCCGGCCAATTAACCGGGTTATTCGTGGCATAAGTCATTACTTGGCGGTAACTAGAGCTTCCCGCAAGAAACGCGCAATCGTTTCGGTCAATGCCCTGGGGTGTTCCGACCGCGCCGTCGCCAGCGCCTGACTTCGCACGATGCGATGTCCCGGCACTCGAAACAGGCCAAAATATCCGAGTTGCCCGCGCAGCGCGTACTCGGGCAGGATGGCATAGCCAAAACCAGCTTCCACCAATCGCTTGATGGCCTGTGCGTCGTCGGCCTCCATGGCGACACGAGGTGTCAGACCCACCTCGCGAAAGAAATTATCGGCGATTCTCCTCAATACGCTTCGCTTGGGGTACAGGATGAACTGCGCCTGCGCCAGATCGGCTGGCTCGATCGAACCAACATGCCAGCCGCGGACGCGCGTGGGCGCGGGTTTGAGAATCAACATTTCTTCGTCGAAGAGCGGCAGAAGCGTAAGATCGGAGTTTTCACCGGGAACTGAGATGAGCGCCAGGTCGAGCCGCCGGTCGAGCAGGGCGGCGACCATCTCGTCAGTCCCCGCCACGGTGATCTCCATCGGGTTGTTGGGATACTGTTTCCGCAAAAGTCGCAGCGGACGGCCGAGGTGGTGGATCAGCATGGTGGCGCTGGTGCCAAAACAGAAGGGACGGCGATCGGTCTTGGAGTTGTTTGCGAATTCCTGCTCGATGTCGTGCATCTCTCGAACTACGACCCTTGCCCGTTCGGCAAGTTGCAAGGCGGCGGGCGTGGGGATCAGACGCGTCCCCGTCCGGACGAATAACTCGACGTCGAGATCGGCGGCGAGGCGATGGCATTGCGCGCTGACCGCGGCCGGAGAGAGGTTCAGCCTTGCCGCCGCTTTCGAGCCGCTGGAGTGCTCCAAAACCGCCAGGAAAACTTTCAGCTGCCAAACGTCCATGAGCCTACCAAATTCACTGCTGCCATACTAACATGGCGTGTCGGCCCCCCCTACTGCGAGCCGACTTTCCAGGGCCATGTTTACTGAACCGTTCGTTCAACAAAAGTTGATTGACTGGTGGCGCATGGGCGAGTACACTACTATTGGTTTGAAACCCTGTTCGCAATGCCTGTGACCAGGTTGCCGACCCGCCGCTAAGTGGGGGTCTTCCGATGGCAGGCTCGCCCTGGGGTTGGATTCCCTTCGAAAGGTTTTCGTTGATCGCTTCGACGCAGCCAAGGGAACCTCTCAACGGTACGCCAATCGCGGTGATTGCAACGCGTTCGCGCTGCACGACGACGAACTGAAACAAGGAGAGTCTATGACCGGCAGGATGATTCCTCCGTCGCTAGTCCTGTTAGCTGCGCTTTCGCCCTTGGCGATGGCGCAAGAGGTGGGCAGCAATGCCTATGTCGACATGTATTTCGGCGACTGGCATGCGTCCGCGCCCCGCGTCACCCATGGCTCGCTGGAGGAGCGCGACATGCTCACCCGCGGCGACCCCTTCAAACCCACGAAGAGAGGTGCGGTTCTCCGCTACATCGAATCGTATTCGCACGCCACGCTGGCGCCGCACGCCTCGACTAACTCCACCAGGCTGGAGGGAAAGCAGGAGATCTTCTGCTTTCTATCGGGCCGGGGCACGGCGACTGCCGGTGGAGATACCGCGGATATTGGTCCGAATACCTGGATTCTGATGCCGGCGAGTCTCGAGTTCACCATAAAGAACACCGGCGACCAGCCACTGGCGATGTATCTGATTACCGAGCCGACCCCGAAGGGTTTCCGGCCGAATCCGAAGATGCTGGTCAGAGACGAGAATACGGTCCCCATCACTTCGAGCAACGGGCGCTGGGCTCACATCGTCAAGACGCTCTATGTGACCGAGGACGGGCTGGGCACACTGCAGAGCGTCCTGACGGTGGTGCTGGACCCGCTCACCATCGGTCAGCCGCACGAAGGTTACCACGATGTCGAGGAGGTATGGACGGCCATGGAGGGAACCAGTCTCGCTCTGGTGGGTCCGTTCCTTCGCAGACAAGGCCCTGGTGTCGCCTATCTCCATCCTCCCGATAACCTGGCGCCCCACACCAACGTGAATTACTCGCAGGACGAGCAGGTTAAGTTCCTCTATTTCGCCTGGTACAACCCGCACGAACCGAGAAAGTAGAGCTGACGGAGAATCATAAGGAGAACTATCTATGTCCAAGACAACTCTGGCCATCGTAATCTTTACGTTCCTGGCTTTTATGCTCTCGCCCTTGGCCGTTGCCCAGACGGCGCCAGCGGCGCCCATCCAGACGGGAAACGATCCGAACTATGGCGGCGGTCGTAACTCTTTCGCGGGGCCGTCGTTGATCAAATACGTGGCGGGCAGGGACTCCGACGATAGACGAATCGACATGTTCATCGGCGACTGGCACGAGTCCATGCCCCGTCACGCGGACGGTTCGCTCGTGCTGCGCGATATTCTGACTAAGGGAGACAACCTTGGTCCTACGCAGAAAGCCGCCATCCTGCAGTACACCAATTTCCTTGCCCATGCGATTCTGGCTGCCCATGCTTCGACTACGCCCTCGCGGTTGAACAACCAGCAGGAAGTCTACTACATTCTCGGCGGCGCCGGAAAGCTGACAGCCGGCGGAGCTGTCGCCGATCTTCATAAAGGCGTCGCAGTGTTGATGCCCCCAAACCTCGAATTCACCATGAGGAATACCGGAGATCAGCCCCTCACCATGTACATCATCAACGAACCCACCACGCGCGCGGGTTTCCGCCCCAATGACAAGATGCTGGTGATCGATGAGAAAGACGCTCATGTGAGAACCCCATCCGGAACCGATCCGTATATCGTCCCCGGCGCCTCGGGCCATTGGGGGCACGTCGTGAGAGAACTGTTCGCGCCGCGCGATGGGCTGGCAAACCTGAGAAGTGTCCTAACCGTGGAACTCAAACCGTTGAGCCTTGGCGAGCCGCATCCACATAGGCCGGGCGCCGAAGAAATCTGGACGTCCGTCGAAGGCGATAGTCTTGCGTGGATGTCCGCTGAGCTCCGCCTGCAGCACCCGGGGATGGCGTACATGATCAGGCCGGATACGACCTCCACGCACACCAATATCAACTTCGGAGACACTACCATCAAGTTCCTCTACTCCGTGAGCAGCCCCCCGCCGGAGCGGCCGGCCGTGGTCGCTCCCCGCTAGCCAAAAAGCTGCGACCGGCGCGAAGTGTCCCATCGCCGCCCCATCGCGCGCGCGAAACCTGCGACAATACGCTACGGTTCTCCGGAATTCGAGTATTCCACATGATGCAGAAAGTTTCCGCGCCGCTCACGCTGGTTGCCGCCGCTCACATGGCGCATCGCCAGCGACTCTTACACTCTTCCCGAATTGGGGCAAAATAACCATGAGACTGATTTCCAAGCTGTTCCTTTCCACGGCTGCACTCGCCTGCATGTTACCTGGCGGGTTCGGGCAGCCCGCCAAGGCCGCCAAGGCCGCCAAGGGCGAGTACATCGCCTATGTCGGCACTTACACGCGACCCAATAAGAGCAAGGGGATTTATGCGTGGCGTTTCCAACCTGCCAGCGGGAAACTTACCGCCATCGGCCTGGTTGGCGAAACCGCCAGCCCTTCGTATCTGGCCGTCCATCCGAACCACAAGTTCCTGTACGCCGCCAACGAGATCTCGCGCTTTGAAGGCAAGCGGGCAGGCAGCGTCAGCGCGTTCGCCATCGACGCCGGGACGGGACAGTTGAAGTTGCTGAACACCGTCTCGTCTGGCGGCGACGGTCCCTGCTTTCTGGGTGTGGACCCCTCCGGCAAGTGGCTGATCGTCGCCAACTACGGCGGCGGAAGCATTGCCGAATACCCGGTGCACGACGATGGGTCGCTGGGCGCATCCTCGGCCTTCGTGCAGCACTCCGGGTCCAGCGTGAATCGCCAGCGGCAGGCGGCACCGCATGCGCACGAAACCGTGTTTTCGCCGGACGGCAAATCGGTGTTCGTACCCGACATCGGGCTGGACGAGATCTTCTCCTACAAAGTCGCCGGCCTCACGCCAAACGATCCGCCGTTCACCAAGATTACTCCGGGCACCGGTCCGCGCCACCTGGCCTTCGCCCCGAACGGCCGCTTCGCGTATCTCATGACGGAACTGTCCGTGAGCGTGGTCGCCTTCCGCTATGCCAACGGCAGGCTCGAGGAATTGCAGACGCTCCCCACGGCCAAGGTCGCCGCGGACAACAACGGCTTCGAAATCAGCGGCGCTGAAATCGCCGTGCATCCCAGCGGCAAGTTCGTCTACAGTTCCAACCGCGGGCCGGACAATCTCGACGTCTTCGCAGTCGACGCCGCCAAGGGCACGCTGACGCCGGTGCAAACCATCCCTTCGGGCGGCAAGATGCCGCGCATGTTCGCGATTGACCCTACCGGCGCCTATCTGTTCGCCGCCAACCAGAATTCCGATAACGTGGTGGTCTTCCGAATCGACGCCGCGACCGGCAAGCTGACGCCCACCGGCGACATCCTGGAAGCCAGCGCCCCCGTCTGCGTCACCTTCGTCCCGGCGCAGTAACGGCCGACCTGAGCCTGCACGCCTGCGCCGCGAAGCGAGGGTGGGACAGACCATCGCCGTTTGTGGTCTGTCGTCGGGTGGATTCCAGTAGGAGGTTCGATGCGCATCGCGCTGTTCGCTTTGGTGGTGGCTGCCTCCGCGCAGGATTGGCCGTCGTTCCGCGGCCCAACTGCGTCGGGAGTGGCCGATGGCCAGAACTTGCCGGTGCAGTGGGACGCCCGGCAAAACGCCGGCGTGCTTTGGAAGACGGAGGTCCACGGATTGGCCCACTCCAGCCCGGTCGTCTGGGGCGACCGGGTATTCCTCACCACCGCCGTGAGCGGCAAGCCCGATGCCACCTTCAAAGCCGGGCTCTACGGGGAGGGCACTGCCTCGGACGATCTCTCGGTGCACCAGTGGAACGTGCTGTGCCTGGACCGCGCCACGGGCAGGGTCCTCTGGGAGCGAACCGCGTACCAGGGCGTTCCCAAAGAAAAGCGCCACATCAAGTCCACTTATGCGAACGCCACCCCGGCGACCGATGGCCGCGTCGTCGTTGCATTCTTCGGGTCGCAAGGCCTGTATGCCTACGACCTCGCCGGCAACCTGCTGTGGAAGCGTGACCTCGGCCGGTTCGACGTCGGGGCTTACGATGCGCCAGAGTTCGAGTGGGGCACGGCCAGTTCGCCCATCCTCTACAAGGACTTTGTGATCGTGCAGTGCGATCAACAAAAGGGGTCCTTCCTTGCCGCGCTCGATGCGAAGAGCGGCCAGACCGTGTGGCGGACGGAACGGGACGAACTGCCTTCCTGGGGTACGCCGGCTATCTTCCCCGGCAGGAAACGAGCGGAGTTGGTGACCAACGGCGCCAATTTCATCCGCGGCTACGATCCGGCGAACGGCAAGGAACTCTGGCGGCTTGGCGGCAGTTCGAAGATCACGGCGCCGACCCCGGTCTCTTCGGGCGACCTGATCATCGTGGCCAGCGGCCGCCGGCCGGAAGCGCCGATCTTTGCCATACGGGCCGGCGCGAACGGCGATATCACGCTTCCCTCCGGCCAATCGCGCAGTCAGTCGGTGGCCTGGTCCAAGGGTCAACGCGGCCCTTACATGCCGACCCCTCTGATCTACGGCAACTATGTCTACATCCTGAGCAATGACGGCATCTTCACCTGCTACGCTCTGGCGGACGGGCAGGAGATCTACCGCCAGCGCATCCCCCACGCGGGTTCGGGTTTCAGTTCGTCGCCCGTGGCGTCGGACGGCAAGATCTACCTCTCGAGCGAGGATGGCGAGATCTTCGTGGCGAAAGCCGGACCCAAATTCGAGATTCTGGCGCGTAACGACATGGCCGAACCTCTGATGGCTACTCCCGCCATCTCGGGAGGCCTGCTGATCGTCCGTAGCCAACGCCATGTGTGGGCCATCGGCCAGCTCCGCCCGACAGCCCGCTAGCATGTACGGCCGCTTTGTGGGGCAGCCCTTTCAGGCTGCGGACCCGCTTTCCAGCGGGTCCAGCCGGCAGGAATGCCCGCCCCACAGTCTGGGGAGTTATTCCACGCACTTTAGAGGCAGCCCGCTAGCACCTCGCATAATCCGGCCTTGTCACTTCGATACCTTGGTTAGCCAACCGTTCAGCTTCAGCCACTCCTCTACCCGGTCCAGGTAGCGATCCGCGCCGCCGCCCTTCTTTCCGAAGCCGTGCTGGCCGGTCTGGAATACGTGCAGCTCGGCAGGCAGCCCGGCTTTTCTCCACGCGCCAAACAGGTCGATCGATCCCTGGTATCCGACTGTCTGGTCGTCCGCCGCCACCGTGATGAACAGCGGCGGGGCTCCTTCCGGCGGCGGATTGGAATTCGCGCCAGCGGCGTAAACCGGGACCGCGAAATCCGGCCTTCCATCGGTGGGCCCATACACCGTCGAGAGCAGCACCGCGCCTCCGGCCGAGTAACCAATCATGCCGATTCGCCTGGGCTGCACGCCAAATTCGGCGGCATGCTGCCGGAGCAGCCGCACCGCCTGTTGTCCGTCCGCACCGGCCATCTCACGCACATTCTGGCCCGCCTGCGGACCTGTGGCGGCTGGCCCTCTCCCGGCTGCGGCTGGTGGCGCGTCAGGGTCGACATAGGTCGTGCGGTACTTCAAGACAAACGCGTCCACACCCATCTGATTCAGACGTTTGGCGACATCCACTCCTTCATATGACATCAT
>PLDO01000410.1:0-2146 GCA_003136215.1 Bryobacterales bacterium | reverse complement strand
GCGACCGCCAATCCAGCCAGAATACAGGTTCTTGAAAGGTCCACTCTAAGCATTCGAAACCTCTTTCTCCGCCATGTTACATCACAACTTCGCCTCAATGCCCGCCAGCCCGGAGCGTTCACGGCCTCCGGGTGATAGACTGACCTCGTCATGACACGCCGCAAGCTACTTCAAACCACCATGCTCGGTGCGCCCTCGGCTCTTTTGGCCGATACGCCCCAGGCTGATCAACCGCTCGCCAAGACAAAGCAGGTCAAGATAACGAAGGTCGAGGTCCTGCACCTCGAGAAGCCGTTGAAAGAGCGCTTCTGGATGGCTAATTCTCCCATCGGCGGCTTCCAGCCGAAAGCTTCCCGTCTGATTGTGACCCTCCGCACCGACGCCGGCATTTCGGGTCACGGTGAAGGCTCCGGAGGTGGCGCGGACCTTTTCCGCAAGGGCTTCGCCGACCTGGTGATTGGGGAGGACCCGTTCATGGTCGGGAAGATCTGGGAGAAGATGTTCGCGGTCACCTACGGCCGCGAGCCTTCGACGCGAGGCTGGGCGGCGACCAACGTGATCTCCGCGATGGCGCCCATCGACGCCGCCATTTACGACATCATGGCCAAATCCGCAGGCCTGCCGGTCTACAAGTTTCTCGGTGGATATCGCGATTCGGTTCCGGTTTATGTCACCGGCGGTTACTACCGCGAAGGGAAAGGCATTCCTGAATTGATTACCGAGGTGCGCGGATACGTGGACCAGGGTTTTAATGCCATCAAGCTCAAGGTCGGAGGCATCAGCGGCGGCTTTTCCGTAGAGGACGACTACCAACGCGTCAAGGCCGTCCGCGAGGCAGTCGGTCCGAACGTGAAGTTGATGCTGGATGCGAACCAGGGTTGGGATCTGCCCACCGCAATCCAAGCATCGAATCGGATGTATGACCAGGATATCGTCTGGCTGGAGGAACCGCTCCACTGGTACGACGATGTCGAACCCCTCAAACAGTTGAAGCTGAACACCCGCATTCCGCTCGCGTCCGGAGAGCATGAATTGACCCGCTGGGGTGCCCGCAGACTAATGGAAACCGGCGCCATCGCCGTCATGCAGTTCGACTGCAACGCGCACGCTGGAATCACCGAGTGGCGCAAGGTCGCCGACATGGCCTCGATGTCGTACATCAAGATGGCACCGCACCACGAACCCGTATTGCACGGCCATCTCCTGGCGTCGATTCCCAATGGTTACATCCTGGAGTCGTTCGCCAACCCCGATCGCGATCCGTTCTGGTTCGAGATCTACGATCGGAAGCCGCGCATCGAAAAGAGCATTCTCTACCTCGACAACACACCGGGCTTCGGCATCGAGTTCAATCAAAAGGCACTCCAGCAGTACGGCACGAAGGTACTGTAGGTCCACCTCGCCCGCGATCACCCTTGCGGTCTGCGATTCCTCCGGTGTTATCCGCAACTGGGGCGGACGGGGCGGCACGCATTATAATTACCAGACATGATCAGCCGCACCGTCTTCACCACTGCCATACTCAGTTCAGCTTTGCTGAGTTGCGCCACTCTCCACGCCCGCGTGACGCGCATGGTAATCGAACAGCGCGAGTCGCCGGCCTACAAGGGGCAGTCCTTCGGAAAGGCCGGCCAGTATGAGACAGTGAGCGGCCGTTTCTACGGTGAACTGGACCCGAAAGACCCGCACAACGCCATCATTACGGACATCCAGCTTGCGCCACGCAATGCCCGCGGGATGGTGGAGTACTCGGCGACCTTCGCGATCTCCAAGCCGGTCGACATGTCGCATGCCAGCGGCGTCCTATTCTACAACGTGCCGAATCGCGGCAACGGCGCGCCGACACCTTCCGCGGATGGGCATGTCAGTGTGGTCGGCGGCTGGCAGGGCGACGTCATTCCAAGACCTGGCCTGCAGACCATCACCGTGCCGGTGGCGAAGAACCCGGACGGCTCGCCGCTGACCGGACCGGTATTCGAGCGCTTCGTCAACATGGCGGGGGGCGCCACCACGCTCGACATCGGCTCCGCACCCTATGTGGCACTGACCTATCAGCGCCCCCTCAGTCTCGATACGGCGAAGGCTTCGCTGACCAGACGCGCGTCGCCAACCGCGCCGGCGATCCCCATTCCGGGCAGCGCCTGGG
>PLDO01000512.1 GCA_003136215.1 Bryobacterales bacterium | reverse complement strand
CGCTGGCGCTGGCGCCGATCCGGGTGGCGCCGGCGGCGGTCATGGCCTGGACGTCCTCGAGGGTGCGAATGCCGCCACTGGCTTTCACACCGATGTCGGGACCCACCGCGGCGCGCATCAGAGCGATGTCGTGGACGGTGGCGCCGGAGGTGGAAAAACCCGTCGAAGTCTTGACGAAATCCGCGCCCGCCGCCTTACAAATCTTGCTGGCGACGGTCTTTTGGGTGTCGTCGAGGAGCGCCGTCTCCAGAATCACTTTGACGATTGCGCCGGCCTGGTGAGCCACCCGCACGACGCTCTGAATGTCGTTCCTGACAGCATCGGTATCGCCCGAACGCAGCGCGCCCACGTTGATCACCATGTCGATTTCCTGCGCGCCAGAGCGCAGCGCGGCGGCGGTTTCGCACACCTTGGCGTCGGTGCTGGTGGCACCCAGCGGGAAACCTACCACGCAGCACACCTTCACCGGGGAACCGGCGAGTTCCGACTTGACCAGCGGCACCCAGTAGGGATTCACGCAGACGCTGGCAAAGCGGTACTCGCGCGCTTCGCGGCAGACTTTCCTCACGTCGTCGCGGGTGGCTTCGGGCTTGAGGATGGTGTGATCGATGAGCGCCGCGATGCTGGGGTCGATGCGGGTCAGTTTTTCGCTGGCGGTAACCCGCGAGGCGCCGGCGGCGATGATCTCTTTGGCGTTCCGCGCGCAGGTCTGCACGCAGCGCTGCACGCAGCCTGGGCACACCTGGTCGGACAGGTTGAGCCCTTCGCCCTTCTTTTGAGTTACGCCGGGCATCACGCCGCCGGGAGCCACGCGCGCCAGCAGTTCTTCACCGATTTGGGCGACGAGGAGGTCGAGTTCCGTATGCGTCACGAGGATACCTTTCCGGCGTACAGCCGTTCGATGTCCATAATCTTCTGGACGCGCGCCTGGTGACGGCCGCCGGCGAACGGAGTCTCCAGCCAGGTACGCAAAACGTCTTCCGCCTGGGTCTCGGTCAGAAGCCGCGCGCCGAGCGTAAGCACATTCGAATCATTGTGTTCACGGCCATTTTTGGCGGAAGCCTTATCGTAGCACAGGGCCGCGCGAATGCCCGGAACCTTGTTGGCTGCCATGCAGCTCCCGATGCCGGCGCCATCGATAACGACGCCGCGCGCGGCGGTCCCCGAGGCCACCAGTTTGGCCACCATGTGGGCGATATCGGGGTAGTCGGCCGGCATCTCGTCGCTGACGCCGACGTCGCGCACGGACAGGCCCAAGCTCTCGATCAGCGGCTTGAGCGCTTCCTTCAGACGATAGCCGCCGTGATCGCTGCCGATGGCCACGGTGCGTTCCGGCGGCGCCAGCGCCGACAGCTGATCGTCCGCCACTTCCACGATGCGCACGCCGCGCCCCGCCGCCACTTCGCGCGCGGAGGAGGTGACGATGGTTCCGACGGAAACGCGCAATTCGCCGCTGAGGGGCACATCCTGAGCCGTGATCACCTGTTTCATATAATCTTAAAGAACCTTCTATGGTAGCTCAGGGCGAATCGCTATCCGGTTTGTTGCACCAGGGCGAAATCGGCTGGAGCGTGATCCTGCCGGGCATGCTCGCGGCGTTCGCGTTCGGCGCCGTGCACGCGCTCTCGCCGGGCCACGGCAAAACCCTGGTGGCGGCCTACCTGGTAGGCTCGCGCGGCACGCCGCGGCACGCGGTCCTGCTGGGCCTGATGGTCACGTTCACCCACACCGTCAGCGTGTTTGCGCTGGGACTGGTGACGCTGTACCTCTCGCGCTTCGTGCTGCCGGAGACCATCACGCCGATTCTGGGAGCGATTTCCGGAATCACCATCGTCTGGGTGGGAGCGACACTGCTCTACCGGCGGACGGTGGGACGGCGCATGGCCGCGCCCGCAGCGGGACTGGCGCACGATCATGGCGACGGACGCGTGCACACGCATGTTCCCGAAGAGGTCACCGTGGGCGGGCTGATCGCGCTGGGGGCGAGCGGCGGGCTGGTTCCCTGCCCTTCGGCGCTGGTGCTGCTATTGACTTCGGTGTCGCTGGGCCGGGTCGGGTTCGGGCTGACCCTGCTGGTGGCCTTCAGCGCGGGCCTGGCGGTGGTGCTCACCGGCATCGGCTTGGCGGTGCTGTTCGCCAAGCAGTGGCTGCCGGATAGCGGAAGGCTGGCGCGCGGGAAGGCACTGCGGTACCTGCCGGCGGCCAGCGCGGCGTTCATCGTTTGTGTCGGGATCGCGATGACCTGGGTTTCGCTGCGGCCGCCGCGGTGAGACGCGGAACTCCTTGATCGGGACGCGGCGCCATCTTCCCGAGCAGGGCCATTCTGCAGAGCAGGCCCAGGGCAGCGAGGGCGAGCAGCGCCGAAGCGGCATCGCCGCCGCCGAAACGATCGCCGATCATTTCGATCGCGCCGCCGGGAGAAGCACCAGAACAGTGTAACAACCGGGACCAGCGTGCCATGAGCCGTTCATCGCGGTGGCGTGAGCCGGACACCGTTAGACTTTCGACTCCGTCCCTCCCGCCGCCGGAACCGCCAGATACGCGCACGCGCACACCGCCAGGAACATGGTGAGGATCTCGCCATCGTTGAGATTGTGCTCGTACCACCCCGCGCTCAACGCCGCAATCATCACCGCCAGCGCCCCGTGCAGCACCCACCGGCGCTCGCGCTCCTCCGCCCGCGTGCGGCGTGCGGCGCGCGCGAAGTCCCACAACATCCTGCCCAGAAACCACAGGTAGACGGCCAGCGCCGGCACTCCGCGTTCCGCCGCGTATTGCAGGTAGACATTATGCAGATGCATGTAGGCGCCCCTGGGCAGGGGGCGCGGCACGTCGGCGGGAATGTATTGCAGGAACTGCGCCTTCACCTGTTCCGGACCGAGTCCGAACCAGGGGTGCGCTTTGATCATCTCCCATCCGGCGCGGCGGCAGACCACGCGGAACTGGTTGGAATCCAGATCGCCCGCCGGACGGTAGACCGACACCAGACGGTCGCCCACGCCCATCGGGTTCAGCCAGAGCAGGAGCGCCACGGGGACCGGCGCCACCAGTAGCCACCAGCGATTGCGCAGCCACACCAGATACCCGCCGCCGAGCGCGGCGCCCATCCACATCGACCTCGTGTAGGCGGCCACGAACGCGGTGGCAATCACCACGCCGGCAGCCGCCAGCCAGCCTATCATCCGTCCGCCGCCGGCGAAAAACAGCAGGGCGCACAACAGCATCAGGACGATCATCTCCTCGCCGGAGAGGGTCATCCAGTGGCTGGTGAAACCGGTGATGCGGCTCACCGTATAATACGCGCGGAAATCCTCATGCAGCGCTTGCGCCTCCTGCATCTTCCGCCAGAACTGCTCCAGGCTCAACAGCGCGGAGAGCGTCATCATCCCGGTGCACGCGATGACCAGCGCGCGCACTTCACTGAGCTTGCGAAAGGTGCTGGTGATCAGCAGCAGCACCAGACACAGGTAGAACTTTCGGGGCCCCGGCCAGCCTTCGCGAATGTGCCCGGATAGCGCCACGCTGATCAAAGTCGCCAGGAAGAACAAGCCGAACGGCAGTTTCACCGGCGGAAAGCGCAATGCGTCGCCGAAGCGGAAATGGCACACCAGGAGCGCTCCTAGCGCCGCTCCGATCAGGCAGTTCGAGGCCGAATTGGAGCACAGCACAGCGACCACCGATGCGAAGGTGAGATAGAACGGCAGACGCCTGGGTTCGAAATGGCTCAAGACACCAGTATGCCCTACCTCACCGGACGCGGACGTCCGCGAGGCCATTGATAGAATCGAAGGCATGCGTATTTCCGCAGTTGCTCTTCTCGCCCTCCTCTGGTTGCCCTTGCACGCGCAGACACCCGTCAAGCTGAAGGTGGACGCCACCGACGCCCCGCGGCGTCTCTTTCACGTGCAAATGTCCATGCCCGCCAAGCCCGGCGCCATGACGCTGCTTTATCCCGAGTGGATTCCCGGCGAGCACGGCCCCACCGGCCCCATCGCCAACCTGGTGGGCCTCAAGATCCAGGCCGGGGGCAAGACCATTCCCTGGAGGCGCGACAGCGACAACATGTTCGCTTTCCACCTGGAGGTCCCTGCCGGCGCCACCGCGCTCGACGTGGCGTTCGATTTTATCTCCCCGCCGGAATCCGGCGGCTTCACCAGCGGCGCATCCACCACCACCGAACTGGCCGTGCTGAACTGGAATCAGGTGCTGCTCTATCCGCAAGGGTCGCAACCCGACACTTTCCAGTACCAGGCCACTCTGATTGTTCCCACCTCCTGGCGCTACGGCACCGCGCTCCCCATCCAACGCGAGAGCGGCAACCAGATCGAGTTCCAGCCTGCTTCGCTCACCACCATGGTGGATTCCCCGGTCTCCGCCGGCGCCCACTACAAGACTTTCGAATTGGGCGGCCCGCAGGGGGTTCCCCACTACCTCCACGTGGCGGCCGATAGCGACCGCGCCCTGGAGGCCAGTCCCGAACTCATCGCCCAATTCAAGAACCTGGTCGCTGAAACCGGCGCGCTGTTCGGCGCGCACCATTACCGCAGCTATCATTTCCTCTACACGCTGAGCGATCACGTGGCGCATTTCGGGCTGGAGCACCACGAATCCAGCGACGACCGCACCGGCGAGCGCTCCCTGGTCGACGGAGACGTCCTCAAGGCCAGCGGCTACCTGCTGCCCCACGAATTCGTCCACTCCTGGAACGGCAAGTACCGCCGCCCCTCCGGCCTGGTCTCCGGCGGCCGCGACGGCGGCTACGACACGCCCATGCAGGGCGACCTGCTCTGGGTCTACGAAGGCCTCACCAACTACCTGGGCGAAATCCTCGCGCCGCGCAGCGGACTCTGGTCGCCCGAGGACTATCGCGAATCGCTCGCCGAAACCGCCGCCGAACTCGATAACAAGTACGGGCGAACCTGGCGCACCCTGGAAGACACCGCGGTGGCCGCCCAGGTGCTCTACGAAGCCGGCAACGATTACCAGAGCCTGCGCCGCAGCACGGACTATTATCCCGAAGGCTCGCTGATCTGGCTGGAAGCCGACGTCACCATCCGCCAGTTGAGCAAAGGAGCCAAGTCGCTCGACGATTTCTGCAAGTTATTCCACGGCGCTCCGAGCGGCCCCGCGGCGCTGAAGCCTTACAACTTCGACGATGTCGTCGCCGCGCTCAACGCGGTGCAACCCAACGATTGGGCCGGCTTCCTCAACCAGCGCCTGCGTTCCACCGGAGCCCGCGCGCCGCTCGGCGGCATCGAACGCTCCGGATGGAAACTTACCTACGACGACGTGCGCAGCGATTTCTGGAAGGCTCGCGAGGACACCCGCAAGATCACCGATCTCA
>PLDO01000171.1 GCA_003136215.1 Bryobacterales bacterium | reverse complement strand
TCTCGCGCACCTTGCCGATGTTCACGATAATCGAGGAGATGCCGACGATGTCGTAACGGTTGGCGCGCAGTTCCTCGGCGAAGGCTTCGCGGGTGGGGAAATCGAGCACCGTGGTGGGCGCCGAGATATTCTTCTGGATCATGAGGATGCCCCACGAGCGGTGGAACATGCGCAGGCTGAACGGCCCCTGCTCGCGCGTCACCTGGTTGTGGTACAACTCCATCGGGTTGATCTTGCGGCTGCCGAATTCATCGTCCTGGGCGTAAGGGCCAAAGACGGAGCTGAACAGTACACGCGCGCGGGTACCTTTGGGATGGGTGATCATTGTGGAGAATCCGTACCTAAAACCTGAATATAGCATCGCGTGCGCGCGATCCCGGCCCGGCGACAAAAACATTACACGCCGTGACAAAAGAATTACATTAGTGCTATGACTGAACGGCTGTACTACACCGATTCCTACCTCCGCGAGTTCCACGCGCGCGTGGTGGAGCGCTCCGCCGACGGGCGCACCGTATACC
The DNA here is from genome assembly GCA_003136215.1 of Bryobacterales bacterium. Taxonomy (GTDB): domain Bacteria; phylum Acidobacteriota; class Terriglobia; order Bryobacterales; family Bryobacteraceae; genus Solibacter. The sequence goes on along the minus strand of PLDO01000171.1, from coordinate 5,490 downwards.
TGGATCGTACCCTGTTCTACCCGGCGGCGGGCGGACAACCGTTCGACGTGGGGTCGATCTCCGGCGTCGCGGTGGTCGAAGTGGTGGACGAGGAGGAGCGCATCGCGCACCGCCTGGCGGCTCCGCTCGCGGCGGAGGGCGAGGTGGCCGGCGAAATCGATTGGGCGCGGCGCTTCGACCACATGCAGCAGCACTCCGGGCAGCACCTGCTCTCGGCGGTGTTCGAGGAACTCTTCGGCCTGCACACGGTCAGCTTCCATCTGGGCGCGGAGAGTGCCACCATCGATCTGGAAGGCGGTCCGGTAGAGGCGCGCACGGTGCTGGAGGCCGAACGGCGCGCCAACCAGGTGGTGTCGGAGAACCGCGCCATGGACGTGCGCTTTGAGGACGCGAGCGAGGCGCAGGGCTTGCGCAAGCCTTCGGAACGCGCCGGCACGCTGCGGATCGTATCCATCGAAGGGCTGGACCGCAGCGCGTGCGGCGGCACGCACGTGCGCACCACGGGCGAGATCGGGCCGATCCTGCTGCGCAAGACGGAGAAGATCCGCCAATCGGTCCGCGTGGAGTTCGTGTGTGGGGGCCGCGCGGTGTGCCGCGCCCGGCAGGATTTCGAAGCGCTCGCCAAAATTGCGCAGCTCTTTTCGGCCCCGTTGGACGAAGTGGCTCCGATGGTGGCCGCGCAATTGGAAGTGGCGAAGGCGGGCGACCGGGCGCGCCGCAAACTGGAACTCGACCTGGCGGCGTATCAGGGCAAGGAACTCTACGGGGCCATGGTGCCCGGCACGGACGGCATGCGTCGCGCCGTGCAGCGCCTGGATCGCGGCAATTTAGAAGACCTGCGCGCGGTGGCGCAGAACTTCACGGCGCAGACGAAGGCCGTCTTCGTGGCGACGCTGAAGGATCCGCCGTCGCTGCTACTGGCGGCATCGGCGGATTCCGGAGTGGATGCCGGCAAGCTGCTGAAGGCGGCGCTGACCGAAGCGGGCGGACGCGGCGGCGGCAATGCGCGGATCGCCCAGGGCAGCGTGCCGGATGCGGGGTTGCTGGACGGCCTGGTGGCGAAGGTTAGCGGATCTTGAGCCCCGCCCGCTACCGTCTACCCAGGCGTCGAAGACCATCCGCCATGCCAACATCGACGTGCCCGGTGTGTTTTCCGTGGTCGTTCGCCGGGAAGATGAGCGGATCGGTTTTGCTTACTTGTTCGATGGAGACGGGAGGGATGGCCGCCCGGAGGGACCGGTTCATGGTCTTGATGAATTCATTGGCGATGATGGCGTAACCGGTGTTGGTCGGATGAACGCCATCCAACGAGAATAATCCCCCCATGAAATCGGTGGTCAGTTTCTGGCCGCCGACCACCACGCCATTGGCGGCGAGATCATTGATCAGCGAATAGATGTCCACCAGGGTGGCGCCGTTGTCCGCCGCCTCGGCAGCAATCGCGGAATTGTAAGCAATCACAGCGGCACGAATTTCCGCGAGCCTGGCTGCGCGAATCACGACCGGGACCTGCGAAACGGGATCGGACTCAGGGAGAGCTGTAAGGTTGGCACCCATGGCTTGAATGGCCACAAATGCATACGGAGTCACCATGTCGTCCGCACCCAAGTGGAAAACGAATTCCACAGTGGAAGGGTCCAGCTTGAGGATGGCCGCCAGTTTTGGCACCGACGTGAGATAGGCCGTTAGGGTCACGTCGGGGATGTTGGCAACTACCAGGTGTCCGCTGTTGCTTGCCATGGTGGAGGCGGCTGCCCGATACAACGTACGGAATCCGGGCGTGGTGGCAGAATCCTCAAGAGGCGTCGGAGGTCCGCCGAACAAAATAGAGAACAGCGCGTCATTGCTGCCGATCCAAAGGATGGCGGTGGTCGGCTGTAGCAACGCGGCCTCTGCGAGTTCGGTGGGACCGGGATCTGTCGTGCATTTAGGGTTGAGAATCTCCGCCGCCATCACTGCAATCGGATTTGTCAGGTCCAGAGTGCATGGCGGGTGAAACCCGACCAGCGCACCGACGACGAACCCGGGCACTGCGACGTCCAGAGTTTGCTGGGTGTTTACCCGTGGGTAGGGGGTCAGGCCTGTCACGACGGCGTGGCCCTGAATAATTGAGATCTGGGGATATGCTCCCTGCAAGATCGGCAGTTTCAACGAGACACCGGCCTGGGTCGCAATTACGTTGGCGTAACCGTGCACCTGGCCGGATTCGATAAGCTGTGAATTCTGGTAGCCGGCGCTCAGCGAATCCCCGGCGACCACAAACCTGGAAAAATCGGCCTTCTTCTGGCCGTACAGCGCAGCGGTGATGCTGAGCCCAAGAAGAATCGCTACGGCACCACACTTGTGCGACATAATGAAGTCCCTTTCTTATTCCTATTCTTATTGACCGTTGGCATACTGCCGCCTTCGATTGTACCTCCAACAGCCCCGTGGCTGCCTTGTTCTAAGTCCTTTTCCATACTTAGTTAAGGGCCACCGCGAAGGCCTGGGTGCGAGCCCGTTAGGGACGGTTCTTGGGGGCTGTCCCAACGGAACCCCTTTTCTTAGTTCGCTTTCTTCGCCGTGCCCTTTTTCGCGGCCGTCTTTTTCGGGGCGGCGGCGGGCGGGGTCAGCATCTCTTCCACTTTGGCGCGGATGTTTTTCTCCACGCCGGATTCTTCAAGAAACGTGTCACGGCCTTCGTACTGGGCGCGAATCTGACCGTCCCTGTCGATGAAAACCAGGCCCGGCATGTACAGCTGGAGCATGGGCGAGTGCTGCATGTAGTTGATGAATTCGGCGGTGGTGTTGATGCCCACCGGGAACGGCGGATCGAACTGGCGCAAGAAGCCGGGGAGGGCGGCGGCAGCCATATCCTCGGTCGCCGAGGCCAGCACCTGCAGGCCGCGCGGGCCATACTCATTCTGCGCCTTGGAGAGCACGCCGATCACCTTCTGGCAGTGGGAACAATACGTCAGGATGAAGGCGACCACGACGATCTTGCCTTTGTACTGGCTGATGCGGACCTGTTTGCCCTGGCCGAGGTTGATGGCGAAATCCGGCGAGGGGCGCGGCAGCAGGGCTGCGCGCGCCGGCGGTATTGCCATGGCCAGCAGCGTCAGGGCCGCGATCGTCCGAAAGAAGCGCATAGACTCAGTCTATCGCAGCCGGCAAACCTTCCATGCCGGTGACCACGGCGCCGGAGCGGCGCAGCTCGAAACGGCCGTCGTCGCCCGTGCCGGTGACGGCGTCTTCGGTCTCCGTGGCGACAGTCATCTGTTTCCATTTCTTGGAGAGCTGCCGTCGATAGGCGGCGAAATACTGGCGGGCGGCGTCTTCCGTGTCCCACTCCACGGCGTAGAGCAGGACCACGCGGGCGGCCTTCTTGTTCTCCAGCAGGTTGAAGGTGCAGCCGCGCCAGTGCGGCGCGAGCTCGGCGGCGCGCTCTTTGCCCGAATACTGTTCCAGCATGACAGCGTGCTCCAGTTCGCCGAGCGATCCGCCCACCAGGCTCTTGTAGCCTTTGGGAAGGTGGGGTTGCGGCAGCGCCGGCACGGTGGGTATGACACCGCTGAAATATTTCTCCGGGTGAAGAATCTGTTGGGTGGAGACGGGGGGCTTGCGGAAAACCTCCCCGAAGCCGTTCTGGCCGTCGCGTTCGAAGACCGCATTCTGAAAGAGCATGCCCTTGGTGTAGGGGAAGATCAGGGTCAGGCGGAGGTAAAGCGGCGAGTTATCGAAGACCGGGTACTGCCCCGCCGCGCCTTCGGTGGCGCCGCTCATCATGGCCAGCAGCGCGGGCGAATCCTTGAGCGATTGCCCCATCTTCTGCGCCAGCAGTTCGCTCATCAGCCAGGTGGCCTGGCCTTCCATGACGGCGAGGCGGGCGGTGGATCCGTCATCGCTCTTGCGGCCCGCCTTGATGAACTTGGAGAGATTGTAGTTCTGGTCGGCGATGGCATGGGCCACCTCGTGGGCGAGCACGGGTTCCTGCGTCTCCGAGGAAGTGGTGTCGGTGATGAACAGCTTCTTGCGGTCGTAGTCGTAGAATGCGGCGGCCTGCTCGGTGAGCAGGTCGATGGTGCTTTTCGCCAGGTCGTAATCCGCCGGCACCAGGCCGAATTTCTTGAGGGTGAGTTCTTCGGCGCGCAGATCTTCCGGTTTGGCGACCTCCTTGACGCGCTTGTTGAGGAACGCCTTGATCTTCTCCTTGGTGATGAAGTCGCAAGGCACGGGATGGCGCAGGGGCATCCCGGAGACCTTGGTGATTTGTTCGGCGAGCGGCGGAATCTGCGCGCAGAGTTTGGCGGAATCGGCCGGCTGGGCGTGCGCCGGGACTGCCGCGGGAGCCGCCCCCAGCAGAATCAGGAACAAAGCAGTATTAAGCCGCAATCGGATCTCTCCTCAAATACCAGGCGAAAATGAGCGATGACGCCAGGGCGAGCAAGCCGCCGGCCCCCACAGTGGCGCGCGCGCCGAAGCGTCCGGCCAGAGCGCCGGCCGCCAGGCTGCCGAACGGTCCCAGGCCGACCACGGTCATGGAGTACAGCGCCATGATGCGCCCGCGATACTCGTCGGGAATCAGGGTCTGTATGGTGGTGTTGGCCGATGCCATCTGCCGCATCACGCTGAACCCAATGATGGGCATGAAGGCCAGCGACAGATAAAAAGAAGGGGAAAACGCAAAGGTGAGGTAGCAGACACCGGTGGTGAGCCCGCTGAATACCATCACGTTGCCCAAGCCGGAAAGCCGCGTCCGGCGCGCCAGAGTCAGCGTGCCGACCACGGCGCCGATGCCCATGGCGCCCATGAGGATTCCCAGGCCGCGCGAGCCGCGATGAAAAATATCGTCGGCGAAGAACGGCATGAGAACCAGGCCCGGCATGCCGGACAGCGTCGCGGCGCCCATCAGGGCGAGCACGCGCCGCACCGCGGAATGATGGCCGGCGTAGCGGAAGCCATCCACCAGGTGCTGCCACATGGGCGCGTGTTCCTTGGGCGCGGCGGGGGGGATCCGCATGGCCGTCAGACTCAGGATGACGGCGAGAAAGCTGAAGCCGTTGATCAGGAAGCAGGTGCCTTCGCCAACCACCGCCAGCAGCAGGCCGGCGATGGCGGGACCCACCACGCGTGCCGCGTTGAACACCGCCGAATTGAGCGAAATGGCGTTGATCAGATCTTCCCGGCTGGTCATCTGGATCACCAGCGCCTGACGCCCGGGCATGTCGAAAGCGTTGATCACGCCCAGCAGGCCGGCCAGCACGAGCACCTGCCAGACCTGCACGCGTCCCGTGAGGGTGAGCGCCGCCAGTGCGAAGGCTTGCACCATCGACAGGGTTTGGGTAACGATGACCACCTTGCGCCGGGAGAAGCGGTCGGCGGCGATCCCGCCCAGCGGGCCCAGCGCGAACACCGCGATCTGCGAACAGAACCAGGCGGTCCCCAAGAGCAGTTCCGAGTGGGTGAGGCGATACACCAGCCAGCTCTGCGCCACGTTCTGCATCCAGGTGC
>PLDO01000028.1 GCA_003136215.1 Bryobacterales bacterium | reverse complement strand
ACAAATCACGCCGCCGGCGCCGTGTTCGGCAATCTCGGGCCCACCTAAGCGCCGTTCGCTATGCCTTCATGAATAATGCAGGCTAGAGCATTTTTCTAGTAGGTGTAGAGTGGCTTTGAAAGGGCACGGCTTTAGCCGTTCCCTTTCAAAACTGCTGCTATTGATCATTCCAAATCCGAGTCTGATTGCCCTGAAGCGCGGCATGATTACCCCAGAGATGGAATCATCTGGTATGTACTCTCCTTGCTAACCGCGAGGCTTGCGCTGGACAAGCGAATCAATGGCAGTTCAGAGCTACTGGAGCTATTGCCGCTGCGGCAGGAACTTCCAGATCTCGGGGTCTTCCTGGCCGAGAACCCAGGAACAGAAGCCGTCGATCTCATTTTGTTCAGCGAGCCGGTAGCGATCCTGGAAGGTGTGCAGATCGGTGAAGTAGATCCACTCGCGCAACTGATCGCGATAGAAGTAGAGGTAGGCGCTGTGGTCTTCAGCATCCCACTGGACCTTGGCGCCGAACTCTTTGGCCAGCAGCAAGGCGTTTTCCGTGCCGATGTATTCGGCCTGCGGGTTAGGACGATCTTTGCCGGTGGCCTTATCGGCGACAGGAGCTCCGGTAAACCAGTGATACCCGTAGACGGGGATTCCCAATGAGAGCTTCTCCCTGGGTACAAATTTGAGAGCGTAATCGAGGTTGTCCACGGTCCATTGCCATCCTGCGACCGGGCCGGGAGTGGTCCAGCGCGTGTGCTGGTCGTAGGTCATCAGGCAAACCAAATCGACATACTTGCCGATGGCGACAAGATCGTAGGCGCCGCGCCAGTCGGTGAACATCCACTTGTTGAATCCGCCGCTGCCGGGGTAGCCGGGCGCATTGGGCACCGTAGCAATGCTCAGTTGCAAGCCCTCTTTGTGCAGCGCCGCTGCCGAGGTCTTTACCAGCGCGCTGAGGAGATCGCGGTCTGTCCATGCGATGTCTTCAAAGTCGAACTGGAATCCTGTGTAGCCGTGCGCTTTGCACTCGCGGATCATCGCCTCGTTCATGCGGTCCAGAGCGACGGGATCGCTGGCCAGCGAGTGAAAGGCTTTCTTGTTGAAGAGCGCAATAATCGGCATCAACGGCAGTTTCTCGCTGTGCGCGCGATCGAGCACGAGGTTGTTGGGTGCGCCGGTGACGAGGCCGTTTTCGTCGACCTCGTACCAGGTGGGTACCAGCAGGTCGATCTGTTTAGAATGCGCCAGGAACGATTCAACCGAATCGGGGCTGTTCGACAAGTAGAAGAGCGCCCGCGAGCGCGCCCACAAGGGGCATGAGATCGTCAGCGCAAGAGAAAGTACACATAGAATTCGCTTCATGACATCCTCCGAAAAGGTAGATTGGTGCGGAACGCCGGTGATTTCGTGAGCGGCTCACTGGGCAACGAGACGAAGAGTCACGATCCGATGCGGCCGAACGTCGATCGTGAACGAGTGCGGACCGTCCGGGATGATTGGCTCCTGATCGCGCTCGACCGCGTCCGTGCGGAAAAGTTGCGCAATAGAGAATAGAGGCACATCGATTCTGACGGTGCGCGGCTGGCCTCCCAGATCGATCAACCGGAGGATGGTGCCATTGCCATCCTCTGCCGGCTTCCAGGTATCGAACAGAAGGTCGGGATCTTCCACGGAGAGAAAGCTTCCCTGATCGCCGTTCAAGCGGCCGGGCTCGTCGAGCGCCTTGTCCTGAGACTGAATCCGATCCTGCTCAAGCGGCGTCACTTCCTCCCACGCCATACGGCTCAAGCTGGAAGCATCTGTCCGCGCTGCGCTTGTGATCACGTAACGGAAACGAAAATGTCCGCCCTGCGCGGCGCGATAATTTGTGTGCCAGTAGTTGTTCATCACGTAGGAGAAGATGGTTCCGGGCCGCTGTCCAAAGCTGGTCGGCCAGTCGCCGCGATTGATGTCGCCGAGCGTCACGAGCGAGGCATCCAGCGGCATTACGGTTGCGGAGACACCGTCCTGCTGAACCGAAACCCAGTGCTGAACGGAAAACCACTCGTGACCGGCGCCAGGATACATGTCCTTTGCCGGGTCAACGACTCCGTTCTGGATTTCGTATTGAAATTCAGGGTGCATCATCGCAAACGGGAAAGCAAAGTAGACAGCTTCCTTCTTCAGTTCGGGCTTCTTCTCGACATCTTCGATCAGATCAATTTTCTTTTCATGGTTGAAGACGCGAATCTCGGTGTGAATCTGCGGCGTGTTGCCGGCGGAGGACACGAGTTCCGCGCGCCAGCCCCAGGGGGCCTGTTCCACCGAGATCAGCCGTCCGTCCTGCGCCGGATTGAGATGAAGCTCGGGCTTCGGAGACACGGCGCGATACTGCAGGACGCTATTCGGTTCCGCATCGCCGCCGCTGACGTAGACATACTGGCCAAAGCGCAGGGAATTGAGCGTATCCACTAACTCCTTGTTCAATTGCTTGTCGTAGATGCTGCGGATGCTGCCCGACGATGGGTCAAGTTCGACTCGATAGAACGGACTCTCGATAGTCGTCGACGTTGCCGTTTGCGCGGCAGGTTGCGGTGGGTGAGCATCCCTCAATTCGTAAACTTTGTATCCCACCGCCGGAACCTGGCTTGCCTGGAACTCCACCCGGCGGAAGTTCGGGCCTTCATGCAACACCACGGAGGGAACAGTTTGCTTCGTAGCGCGGTCGGCGATTTCCATGCCTTTATCCAGGTCAATGGTGACCATGCCGTCGCGTTGCCAGCTCAGCGGATTGAAGACAATGAGGCTGCCCACGCCGGCGGAGATGGAATCGGCGAGCGAGGCCATGCTCCTGCGGAGAATGTCGCTGCGCAGTTCGGCGGCCGCGGCGGCGCGCGAATTCTTCACGCGCAACTGCTGTCTGGCTTCATCGCTATCCGGATCGGAGACGCTATTCCACGAGGTAAACGTGTGTTCGTCCATCTGTACCATGTTGGCCCACATGGAATCGAGCGCCTCGCGATCGACCGCGAGTCGCGGGCTTACAAGCGTGCTGATGGTGGCGAGTTTTTCTGCTGACGGAGCCCGGCTTTCGTTCTCGCGTTCCATGGCGGCATAGAGCGCGTCCGAGCCGATTCCGTCTTCCCAGTACGGCCCACCATCGCCGCGCACCGTGGGAATGGCGTCGCCAAATTGTGCCGCGATGTTGGCCAGCGCATCGTGAAAGCCTGAATACTCGATGTGGGGATAGGCATAGAGCGCATTCCACTTATCGGCGAGCTCCGCCTGCTGCGGATACAAGTCGGTGTTCTCCACCTGCGTGCCAAAAAGGATGGCTGCGCTGGCGCGATAAGTGGGGTGCTCGTACATCTGAAGGAAAACCGGCAGAACCTCTTCGCCGGTCTCTGTTACCGGGGGCAGGCCAAACAGGAACTGCATCTGCATGTAATGCCGCGAATACCACATCAGCACCTTGCCGCCATCCGGCCCTTCCCACCAGAACGGGCTGTTCTCGTTCAGATGCCCTTGCAGCAGCACGGGCGCGCGATCGTTGTTGCTGGCGGCGGCGAAGTACGGGATTCCGGCGGCGGCCAGGATCGACGCATACGACCAGGAGTAAGACGGCACGTCGGTGATGTTGGCGTAGTTGAACGGCGTGCCGTGGGTGCGACTGAAATCGGCGCTGGGATAGAGCGATCGGATGAGCGTCTCCGCGGTTGGGAATCCCGTGAGCAGGTTGCTGGACTGCGCGGGGATGAAGATCTTTTGCTCCCGGATGGCGCTGACGATGCGCTCCTTCTCGGCAGGCGTGCGTGTCTTCAAGAACTGATCCAGGTTCCATTCGCCGTCGGTGCTAAGCGGAAGCCGGGATGCTTTTCGGCCAGATCCATCGCCTCATCGAGAATCCGGCTCTGGATTGCCGCCACCTTCGCCTGGTAATCCGTGTAGCCGACATCGAGATGGACATGCGGCACAAGAAACAGTGTCCACTGCTTCTGGGGTTGCAGCGTCTCCTGCACGTGCGTTGCGTGTCCGTTCACATCCACGCGCACCTCGGCGCGTGAGTCGGCGCCAAACTCGGGAACGTCGAAGCTGACGCGTTCCTCTCCAAAGTCCTGATCGCCGCGCAACGCATGCGAGTAAGTGTGTCCGGCGAGGGAAAGCTGCACGCGCCCGGAATGCGGACGCTGGCTGTAACGCACGAAGACGTCGACTCGTTCGTCGAGCGCGGAATCGTGTTTCGAAAAGAAGATCGTCGGCTCGATGGCCGCATTTGCCGCAGGTGGCAAGCGCGCGATCCGATCCAGCTCGACGGCGTCGTAGTTGAATCCCGCGTCGGGAACGCCCGTGCCGCCGGTTGCAACTGCCTGGAGCGAGATGCTGTTCTGACCGGTCTTCAGCCATGAGCCGGGAAACTCGACGTCGACCTCAGCGCGCGAATAGGCAGGATAGAAAGCGGCCACCATGTCGCCCATCGCGTAGTCCAGCCGGGGATGCAGATAGAAGAGGCCGGTTCGTCCGTCGATTGCCACGCGCAGCGCTGGCACGCTCGAGCGGTCGATAAGGATAGAAACTCTCAGCCGGTAGGCATGCTCCGGCCGGCCCACGATGGGAAAGGCGATGCTTCGCGGCGCGGCGGCAGGTTCCGCTGCCTTTCCAGGCCATGCCACGGGCGTATACGCAAACCAGCTTGTTTCGATTCGATCGCGGCCCACTACGAAGTTGACTGCCTGGTGCGGGTCTCCATCGGCGAATTCACCCGAGGAACCGTCGAAGACTCCTACGCGCCAGACTGTTTCTTCCGCGGACTGGGCATAACACGAAAAGGACAACAACCAGGCAACGGCAATAGCAACGATCTTCGCTTTCATCGTAACTCCATTTGGACGGCAGCTCTGCCGTTCCTGCAATGCGATTCCTCCAAGGGTGGTTCGTTCTCACTTGCCACCGGAGGCAATGGATCGATCGCGCGTGACGACGATGCGCAACCTGCGATCAAAATTTAACTTGCGGGGCTCCCGACGTGCAACTCTCACTGCACAAGCTTCACGATTTCCAGCAGCAGATCCAGATGGATCGGCGGCTGAATCGATCCTGTCCTAAATGCCCTTTCGGCGCCGTGGAGTCTCCTGCAGGATCGAAAAGCAACTATACCCGTTCTTCCGCGCGAATGAAAACGAAACGGTCCGAATGTGTGTCGTGCCTCGGGCAGATCGTTGCGCTCGCGGACGCTACTGTAAGATAAACGTCTTTAGCCATGCCAATGCTGTGCGGATCTCCGGAGCAGCCAGCAGGCAGGTAGCTTTTGAAAGCCGTGCCGCAACAGGCCAAACAATCATGCGTTCGCGCGCGGCTGCCGGAGGGGACAGCAGAAGAAGGAGAGCCGAATGATGACGATCACACGACGGGAGTTTTTGAGCAGCTCATTGCTGACCCTTGGCTGCGCGTATGCGGCTGGGAATTCCTTTGCGCCACCGGCGCCGTTTGGCGCCCTGCCCTCGACGCAGCAACTGCGCTGGCAGCGCATGGAAACCAACGCATTCCTGCACTTCACGGTGAACACATTTACCGACAAGGAGTGGGGCGATGGCGACGAAGATCCGAAGATTTTCAATCCTGTCGGCTTCGACGCGGACGAGATTGTGCTGGCGCTCAAAGCCGGCGGAATGAAGGGCGCGATCCTCACCTGCAAGCACCACGACGGCTTCTGCCTGTGGCCCACCAAAACCACCAACCACTCCGTGCTCTACAGCTCGTGGCGCGGCGGTAAGGGCGACGTGATGATGGACATGGCAACCGCCGCGAGCCAGCACAACATGAAGTTCGGCGTCTATCTTTCCCCGTGGGATCGCAGTAACGCGCAATACGGCACGCCCGACTACATCACCATCTATCGCGCGCAGCTCAGGGAACTGCTCACCGGATACGGGCCCCTTTTCGAGGTCTGGCACGATGGCGCTAACGGCGGCGACGGTTTCTACGGCGGGGCGCGAGCCAAACGCACCATCGATAAGAACACTTACTACGATTGGCCGCGCACCTGGGAAATGATCCGCGGCATGCAGCCTAATGCGGTGATCTTCAGCGACGTGGGTCCCGATGTGCGATGGGTGGGCAACGAACGCGGCATCGCCGGCGATCCGTGCTGGGCCACCTTCGACCCCGTGGGCGAAGATGGCGGCCCGGCGTCGCCGGGCAACGTGCGTACCACCGAATCCAACAGCGGACAACGCCACGCATCCAAATGGCTGCCGGCGGAATGTGACGTCTCTATCCGTCCGGGCTGGTTCTGGCACGCGGCGGAGAACGCCAAGGTGAAGACCCCGGCTCAACTGGCCAGCCTCTACTATCAATCCGTCGGGCGCGGGGCAACGCTGCTGCTCAACGTGCCGCCCAACCGCGACGGCCTGCTTTCGGCGGAGGATATCGCCTCGCTCAAGGGTTTCGGCGCATACCTCAAGGGCACGTTCGCGCATAACCTGGCGGCGCACGCCAAGACCGATGCCACCCACGTGCGCGGCAACGACAAGCTGTACGGCCCGGCGCACCTGCTGGACGGCCTCCCCGACACGTATTGGGCGACGGACGACGACGTCACCAGCGCCGATGTGACCTTCGATCTGGGACGCGCGGTGAAGTTCCAGGTGATCCGTCTGCAGGAAGCCATCAGCCTCGGCCAGCGGATCGACGCGTTCACGGTGGAGCGCTGGCAAGGAGATTCCTGGGTGCCGGTGGCATCGTCCACCAGCATCGGGCCGCGGCGGCTGATTCGTCTGGACGCACCGATCATCGCCACGCGGCTGCGATTGCGCATCACGCAGGCCTCGGCCAGCCCGGCGCTGCGCGAGTTCGCCGTGTTTTCCGAAGCCGCCCCGGGTTGATCGCCTTGCCCCTCGCGATCCTGTACTGGTTCCTGGCCGGCCCCGCGCTGCTCCTGGCGGCGCTCTCGCTGCGCGGCGAACGCAAACGCGCCCATTACGTGGCCCGCCGGCTGGCGGAGCGGCCCGAGGGGCTGCCGCCCGCTACCGTGATTGTGCCGGTGAAGGGATACGACGAAGGCTTGCGCGAAAACCTGGGCGCGCTGGCGGCGCTGGATTATCCCGATTTCGAGTTGATCGTCACCGCGCACTCGGCCGGCGATATTCCGCCCGGCGTGCTGCCGGCGCGCGCCAAAGTGGTGCTGGCGCACGGCACGGACTCCGCCTCCAGCGAGAAGGTGCAGAATCTGTTGGCCGCGGTGCGCGCCGCGCGCAAATGCACAAAGGTGCTGGCATTCGCCGATTCCGACGGCCGGGTCACCAGCGACTGGCTGCGCGCACTGGTGGCGCCGCTGTCCGAACCCGGCGTAGGCGCCTCCACCGGCTATCGCTGGTTTCTGCCCGATCCGCCGGATTTCTGGTCGCTCATGCGCGGCGTATGGGACGCCGTGGCGGCGGGAACGCTGGGCGCGGGCGACAACCGTTTTGCGTGGGGCGGCGCCATGGCGATTCGTAAGGAAGTGTTCTTCGAAGCGCGCGTTCCCGAGTTCTGGCAGGGAGCGCTGAGCGACGATTACGCCCTCAGCCTGGCCGTTCACGCAGCCGGCCTTAGCATTGCGTACGCACCGGGCGCGCTCACCCCGTGCGGGGAGCACATCACTGCCGGCCGCTTTTTCCGCTGGATTTACCGCCAGATGGCAATCACGCGGATCTACGCGCCGCGCCTGTGGTGGCTCGGCCTGATCGCGCATATCTTCTACTGCGGAGGAATGGCGGCTTCGGTGATTGCGTCGATACGGGGAAACCGGTTGGCGGAGTGGGCGCTGATCGCGCAGCTTTCGCCCGGTATGCTCAAAGGGCTGAATCGCGCCACTCTCGCCAAGGCATCGCTGCCCGGGCACGAGGCGTGGTTCAAGCGGCACGCGTGGGTGCACGCTATCTGGGTACCGCTGGGCACGTGGGTTTGGCTGATCGCGCTGGTGTCGTCGGCCTTCGCGCGGAGCATCGAGTGGCGCGGGCGGCGGTATGCGCTGAAACGCGGCGGCAAGAGTTAGAGTGCGCCGCCAATCGAATGGCACTCTGGCGCGTCCAACGTAGCTGGAGTAGAGCCGGAAGAAAGGATCACATGAGCATACGAAAGGTGGGCGCTGTGGCGCTCCTGGCGGCGGGTGCGGCGGCGGCGACATGCGGGGGGCATGGGACGCGGGAGAGCCTGTTCGTTTCCACGAAATGGCTGGCCGATCACATGAACGATGCCAACCTGGTGGTGCTGGCAGTAGGGGACAAGGCCGACTACGACGCCGGGCATATCGTCGGGTCGCAGTTCATTGATTACCGAACTGTAGGGGCCAAGGGGGAGACCGGGCTGACGCTCGAATTACCGCCGATGGCTCAACTCGCCGAGCTGTTTTCGAAGCTCGGCGTGAGCAACGATTCGCGTGTCGTGGTCTACCGGCTCAAGGATTGGCTGACGCAGTCGGCGCGCGTCGTCATGACCCTGGACGCGATGGGGTTGGGCGCGAATGCGGCCCTGCTGGACGGCAGTCTGGCAACGTGGAAGGCCGAAGGGCGGGCGACTTCCCAGGAGGCGCCGGTAGTCAAGGCCGGGAAGCTGACGCCGTGCCCGCAGAGCGACGTGGTCGCGGATCTGGATTTCGTGAAGGCCAACCTGCACCAGGCCGGAGTGCGGATTCTGGATGCGCGCGATCCCAAGGTCTACAGCGGTGAAACCGCGCGCGCCGGGATGGTGTCCGGCCACATACAGGGCGCCGGCAACGTGTATTACAACGGGCTGCTGGATGCGCTGACCGGCAAACTGAAGCCGGTGGAAGAACTGCAAGCGCAGTTCCGCGATGCGGGGGTGAAGCCGGGTGATAGAGTCGTGACGTACTGCTTCATCGGCCAGCAGGCGAGCGCGCTGTACCTGGTTTCGCGATACCTGGGCTACGACACGCGGCTCTACGACGGTTCGTGGGATGAGTGGACCAAACACCCGGAACTGCCGGTGGAGACCACGGCGAGCGAGAAGAGATAAGATGGCCGCGCTGGCGCGGATGCACAAGGCGGAGCCTTATGCCACGGGCTATCCTAAGGGAATGAGGATCGCTTTCTTGGCGTTGGCGGCGGCTGCGGCGCTCGGGGCGCAGGAAGTTTCGCCGTGCAACAATACGCCGGCCTATTCCACTTGCGAACTGGTTTTCGAGTTGAGCGAGGCGGCGGCGGCGAAGCATCCCGCACCCTATCGGACGGTCGACATGAAGGTGGAATTCCGTTCCCCGCGGCACCGGACCCTGGCATTGCCGGCGTACTGGGACGGCGGGCGGCGAATGGTGGTGCGCTTCGCGCCCACCGAGGCGGGGGACTGGGCGTACCGTGTGGCCGGTAATCTCCCCGAATTCGACGGCAAGACGGGCAACTTCACGGCGGCGGCGTCGCCATCGCCGGGGTTCATCCACGCGGAGAACGTGCACCACTGGGCCTACGCCGAGCGCGATGCGCGCGGGCTCTATCAGGCGCACCTGTGGATGGGTGCGAGCGAGATGCGCTTCGCCTTCGAGGACGACGCCACGTTTCGCGCGGTGGCCGATGCGCGCGCGGCGCAGAAGTTCAACCATCTGCGCGGAGCCATCGGGGGCGAAGGCGCCGATAGCGCGTACCAGGGCCCGGATGCGCCCAATCTGGCGCAGTTCCGCCGCCTGGACGAGCGTATCCGTTACCTCAACGGAAAGGGGATCACCGCCGATCTCGTTCTGGCGGCCGACGGCGCGGGGCTTACCCGGTCTTTTCCTTCCTGGGAGCAGCGGCGGCGCTTTCTGCGCTACATCGTGGGGCGCTATGCCGCCATGCACGTGACATGGCAGGGTGTCCAGTACTTCGAAGATTCCGCCGATACGCGGGCGCTGCTGAAAGAAGCCGGAAAGGTATTGAAGGAAGTGGATGGCTATCAGCATCCGCGCACCGCGGGGGCGCGCGTTACCTCGGCGCCGCTGCTGGACGACGGCTGGATGGATTTCGCCGCCTACGGCAACACCGATGACCAGATTGGCGCCATCGAGCACCAGCTCTACGGCGTGCCGTTCGTCAATCTGGATTGCGGGCGCGAGGACAGCGGGGCGGGAAAGAGCGCGGCGGGAGACGTGGATACGGCAGCTCTCCGCAAGCGGCTGTGGAACGCCACCATGAACGGGCAATCGGTGACCTACGCCAATACCGGCACCGGCGCGCAGTACGCCAACGCGCCGGGGGCGAAGCAGATGACCGTCTGGTACGACTTCTTCAACGACACCCGCTACTGGGAGCTGGAGCCGTACTTCGACGTGGACGGCGGAAGGGCGCTGGCGCTGGAGGACACCGAGTACGTGGTCTACGTGGAAAAACCAGGACCGCTCGAGCTGGTGGTGGAGAAGCACGGGTACGATATCTACTGGGTCAACCCCATCGACGGCCAGTTCACTAAAGGCAAATTCAAGGGCGACCATTTCACCGGTTCGCCGCCCGATGCGTCGCACGATTGGGTGCTGCACGTGGTGCGCGAGGGGCGTGTGGAAGGCATGAACAAATCCTATAAGTTCGAATCGCGCGATATCGTGCTGCAGGAGGTGGAGTCGAACAGTCCCAAGGTGCCGTTTACCGTGGAGCAGCCGGCGGCCGACATCCACGTTCGGGTGTCGCCGCCGTTCGCCGCCAAGATCATCAAGGAAACGCGTGCCACGCGCAGCATGATGTGGCTGTGGACGGGCGAGGTCTCGGCCGACGGACAGGGATACCGTGTGTTGGCCACCGGGCAGCAGGGCGTGATGCGACCGCTGAACGGCATCGCCAAGAACTTCCCGGCGCTCATGCACCTGCGCGCCTATGGAATGAACGCCAACGGGAAGGTGTACGCGGTGGACCGGGCGTTCGGACTCGAGCCGTGATGCCGCTGATTCTGGCGGTGGATACCACGGGCGAGTACGGCAGCCTGGCCCTGATGCGGGATGGCCAATTGCTGGAGGAAGCGCTGCTGCACGCGCCCGCCGGCTTCAGCCCGGTGCTTTACGAGGAGTTGTCCCGCCTGTTGCAGCGGCACGGCGTGAAGTTGGCGGACGTCGCGTGCTTCGCGGCGGCGTCGGGCCCGGGCACGTTCACCGGCGTGCGGGTGGCGCTGGGGTGCGTGATGGGGTTGGCCGAGGCGATGGGGAAGCCAGCGGTGGCGGTGTCGAACCTGCTGGCGGTGTCGCGATACGGCGCGGCGCGGCTGCGAGGCGTGGCGCTGGATGCTCGCCGCGGCGAAGTCTACGGCGCGGTCTATGACGAAGCGG
>PLDO01000392.1 GCA_003136215.1 Bryobacterales bacterium | reverse complement strand
AGTACTGCAAGGTGCTTTCGGCTGACGATTGGTTATATCCGGAGTGTCTGGCTCGCATGGTCAGCCTCGCCGAAGCGAATCCCTCCGTCGGTATTGTGGGCTGCTACCAGTTGAGCGGTACCGGTCCCCAGTCGGATAACTGGCAGGTCCGGTGGGCCGGACTCCCATTCGCCGGCGCCGTGGTGCGAGGCCGGCAGGCGTGCCGCTGGCGTCTGCTTGGCGGCCCGTATGTTTTCGGTACCCCTACCTCTCTTATGTACCGGGCCGACCTAGTCAGAGCGCAACCGGAGTTTTACCCGAATTCGACCGCCGAAGCCGATACCAGTTCCTGCTTTCACCATCTCCAGAAAAGCGACTTTGGATTTGTTCACCAGGTTCTTTGCTACGAACGGGTTCACGAGCAGACGCAAAGCGCCGACTGCCGCAGATTGAATACCTATGTCTCTTCCTGGCTGGGAGACCTCGCGGATTACGGCCCGATTTACCTTACGGCGGAGGAGTTCCAGGACCGGCTGACCGTGCTCCTGGCGTACTATTACCGTTTCTTGGGCGCCAGCTTTATGGAAGGCCGTGATGCCAGTTTCTGGAAATACCATGAAAAACGGTTCGCCGAGTGCGGCTATCCGCTTTCCAGGTTTAGGTTGGCGAGGGCCGTCGCCGGACAAGTGTTGGACCGGGTACTGAATCCCAAACACACAGCGGAAAACGCCATCAGGCGCTGGAGAGCGTCATCCCGCGGGAATCCGGCTGCGATTAGTCTCGTGTTCGACCAAGGCATGCCCGTCACCGTCGATACCGGGGGCGCTGACCGGGTTACCAATGGCTAGCCCCAGTCTTGCTACGTCCGGCTTTGAAAGGTTCTCTATGCAAGAGATTCAATGAAGGATCTGAAGGAGAAGACAATTCGCGGCGGATCTGCGAGGTTGGGTGTCCAGCTTGCCAGCTTTCTGCTGCGCGTGGTTTCTATGATGGTGTTGGCTCGCCTGCTTGAGCCTACGGATTTCGGTCTGGTTGGGATGGTTACCGCTTTCACCGGAGTGCTGACCCTCTTCCGCGATTTCGGGCTCTCTGCCGCGACCGTCCAGCGTGCCACCGTAACCGAGGAACAAAAAGCAACTTTGTTCTGGATCAACGTCCTGGTGGGAGCCATACTCACCGTTTTCACCGTTGCCTTGGCGCCGGCTGTTGCCGCTTTCTATCACGAGCCACGTCTGTACTGGATTACGACTGCTGTGGCCGTCGGATTCTTCTTCAACGGGGCGGGAGTGCAGCACTCCGCGCTGCTTCAGCGCAACATGCGCTTTACTGCGCTGGCCCTGGTCGATGTCGTTTCCCTGATTGTCAGTACGGCCCTCGCCATAGGCAGCGCCATGGCCGGCTATGGATATTGGGCGCTGGTGGTCATGGCCGTCATGCTTCCGCTGACCGGTACGATTGGTTTTTGGCTGGCAACCCGCTGGGTTCCGGGACTGCCACACAGGCGTGCCGGAATTCGCTCCATGGTCCGCTTCGGCGGGACCATCACCTTGAACGGTCTCCTGGTATATGTCGCATCCAATTCTGAAAAGGTGCTCCTCGGCCGTTTCTGGGGAGCGGAGGCCATCGGGATTTATGGGCGTGCCTACCAACTGATCCGCATGCCCATCGATACCCTGAACGGGACCGTCGGCGAAGTCGCGTTTTCGGCGCTCTCCCGGCTCCAGGATGATCCCGGTCGCCTGAAACGGTATTTCCTCAAGGGCTACTCTCTGGTTTTGGCATTGACAGTGCCAATTACAATTGCCTGCGCCCTGTTTGCCGACGAGATGATTATTGTCCTGCTCGGCAGGAAGTGGATCACGGCGGCCCCTATTTTTCGCTTCCTTGCTCCAACAATCCTGGTCTTCGCCATCGCCAATCCGTTGGGTTGGCTGCTCAACTCCCTCGGAATGGTGGGCCGGGGCCTTAAGATTGCCCTCGTCTTCACTCCTCTCATCATCACAAGCTACTTGTGCGGGCTACCCTTCGGACCGCGGGGTGTTGCTTTCGCCTATTCGGCGGCAATGATTCTGTGGGTGGTTCCGGTAATTGCTTGGGCTGTCCACGGGACGGTGATTTCCTTCCGGGATGTGTTGCTGGTCATCAGCCGCCCACTGGCTTCAATTCTTGTCGCTGCGGGTCTCGCCTTCACCGTTCGTCTTTTCTGTGCCCAAAGGTTGTCGCCTCTGCCCCTACTTCTCCTCGAGAGCACGGTCCTTTTTCTGGCCTATCTCTGGATGCTCCTGTTCGTTGCCGGAGAAAAGGCGTTTTATCTGGACCTCCTCCGTGGACTGAAAAGGCGTTCATCAGCCGAAGAGAAGAGCTTAGTTTCGGCTTAACCTGTATTCACCGACTACTCTGACCCACTTGCAAAATTGAGTGAGGTTGTTGGAATAAGACAAAACTATCTGATTTTGTTTGGTGAGGGACCCCAGCGGAGTTAAGCTGTTTGCTGTCAAGTTCCCGATTTTGCATGCGGAACTCGGGGAATTGACCGAACCAGCCAAACGGCTGGTGGCTACCTTGGAAATGATCCCCCTGGCTCGCTTCATGCCCAGCGGCCGAGGTTGGATCGGGCGACCGTCTAAGGACCGGTTGGCGATCGCCAGCGCCTTCGTGGCCAAAGCCGTGTATGGGTTCAACACCACCAGACAGTTGCTGGAAGCTCCCGGCAGCGACACACAATTGCGGGAGATCTGCGGCTGGCAAGAGTCCCGGCAAGTGCCGCACGAAGCGACCTTTTCACGAGCCTTCGACGAGTTTGCCCGCGTGGAACTCCCGCAGTTTCGTCCACGAGACCCTGATCCGGGAGACGCAGCAGGACCGCCCGATCGGGCACATCGCGCGGGATGCGACGGCAATTGAAGCCCGCGTTCAGACGATTCTTGAGCCGAGTTCTGCAAGCCGTTGTACTGGAACGATGTTTAAAATCAATTACTTTCAAGTCCGGCTGGACGAGTCGCCGCTTCTTTTGTGGTGTTTCAACCGTTCGGCCCTGCCTGGTGAAGGGTCTGAAACAGCCGATAGATGGTTAGGGTAATGTTCTTAACTATCCGCAACTTGCCGTTCAAGTGTCACCTCTGCTTTAATAAAATAGTGAGGACAGGGGTGTAAAAACACTGTTCCCCGTGACCATTACAGCCCGGGGGGCGAACCACGCTTCTGGGGCTCATTGGTCGGCATCGGATGCTTAACAACATGCAGTCGCGCACTTTTTTCTCTGCTCCTATTCCTCGGTTAGCTTTCCGGGTGGGGTTATTGCTGGTGGTTGTGCCGGCCCTCGCATTCACTCAAGGCACCTACACTACCAGTTTCCCCTTGACTGAAAACCCGATTTCGGAGGGGGGGCGATGGATCAATGGCGGCACCCTTGGCCTCGATTGGACCAATGTGGCAACGACTACCGGAAGAGCCTTTGGTACCGAAAGTGCGCCAGCCGTAGTAGATGATGATTCCACGGCTGTTCTAACTGGAAGCTGGGGGTGCAATCAGACCCTCACCGCCACCGTTTATGCGACCAATTCGGTAAACGGTGAAGTTGAGTTGCGCCTGAATACATTTGTGGCGGCGCATTCGATCACGGGCTATGAAATGAACTTTTCCGGCGGATATTCGCAGATCGTGCGGTGGAATGGCCCTCTGAATCAGTTCACCTATTTGGCCACCCAAAACTCCAGGGGCGTCGTTAGTGGCGACGTTGTCAAGGGAACCATAGATTGTTCGGGACATCTTACCCAATACATCAATGGTGTAGTTGTCAACACGGCGACGGACACTACTTATAAAACGGGAAGCCCCGGGATAGGTTTTTTCGCCAACAACCCCCCCGATAGCGCTTACGGATTCTCGCAGTTTACCGCGACCGATGGCACCACTCAGAATTTTACCATCTCGTCGTCCCCAGCCAGCCAAACGGTTACTGCTGGAGGCAATGCCCTCTACTCGGTAACCGTGACGCCATCCGGGGCGTTCACAGGGACGGTAAATTTGAGTGTCAGCGGCCAGCCGTCTGGATCCACAGTCAGTTTCAATCCAATTTCCGTTACCACCTCAGGAACGTCGACATTGACGGTCGCCACAGCTGGTTCGACTGCGGCCAATATTTATCCGCTTACAATCACCGGAACGAGTGGCAGCCTCACCCAAACTACATCGGCGACGTTGGTCGTCAACTCCTCCAGCGGAACCGGTTCAACCTGTGACCTGAATAAAAGCGGCTCAACCAATGTCGTCGATGTGCAACTCGCGGTAAACAAGTATTTGAGTTGTACAGCCGGACCCGATGTCTCGAGCCAGGCGTTTGTGTCTCAGGTGATCACCGGAGCTTTGGGGGGGGCCTGTGCTGGTACCGCTGGTGTTTACACGGTTGCCCTAACCTGGACGGCCAGCATTACCCCAAGCGTCAGCTACAACGTCTATCGGGCCACCACATCAGGCGGATATACCACTCCCCTGAATTCCACTCCCACTTCCAGCATTTCATTTTCCGACTGCACCGTCTTGCCTGGTCAAACATATTACTACGTCATCCGATCGGTAGATGCCAGCGGGAATTTAAGCGCCAACTCAACCGAAATCGTAGTACCTATACCCTCTTCCTAGCTACCCCCCGGTGTGGGCTGCGGCGGTGTTCTCTTGCGTGGCAGTGCTCCCATTGTTCTCTATAGCAATCGGAAGCACCACGGATCGGGACTCAGTCCCAATGGTTTTCAAACTGAAGCACCCTACCGCCTCCTTTACATCCTCAGATTCATTCACTCCGATTGAAATCAAAGACCTTAAAGCGCTTGTGGCAAATGGCATCCAGACTGCGTTCATAACGGGCTGTTGGACTCCATCTGATCGGGTGGTTTCCGAGTGTAGCCGTTCATTCCAGGCTGAGGTGACAAGATGAAGGTAGTACTCTTTTGCGGCGGAGCAGGCATGCGCCTTAGAGGATATGTCGATGATGTCCCCAAACCCATGGTCCAGATCGGAACACGGCCTATCCTCTGGCATTTGATGAAGTACTATGCCCATTTTGGGCACAAGGATTTCATTCTTTGCCTTGGCTACAAGGGTAGCGTGATCAAAGACTACTTTCTGCACTACGACGAAGCGGTCTCGAACGATTTCATCTGGTCGCAGGGCGGAAAGAAAGTGCAGTTCATCAATCGCGACATCGACGATTGGACCATAACATTCGTTGAGACCGGTGCCAACGCGACCATCGGTGAGCGACTGAAAGCCGTAGAACCGTATCTCCAGGGCGAAGAGATGTTTTTGGCCAACTACGGCGACGGCTTGAGCGACCTCGAACTACCGATGATGATCGATGCTTTCCAGCAGAGCGACGCAGTGGCCTCTCTGCTGTTGGTGCAGCCGACTGCGAGTTTCGATATTGTCCGGTTGGCGCCAGGGGGATCGGTCGACAAAATCTCGGCTCTGACCCAGTCGGACATCTGGATCAACGGTGGTTTCTTCGTGCTACGGAACGAGATCTTCCGCTACATCCTTCCAGGCGATGAACTGGTGCGGCAGCCGTTTCAGCGACTGATTGAGGAGGGAGGCTTGTTGGCATACAAGTGTCCTGGGTTCTGGCAGTGCATGGACACTTTTAAGGACAAGCAAAGCCTTGAGGAATTGAATCAGGGCAAGGCCCCCTGGAAAGTGTGGCACAAGGTCGCAGCCTCATCATCGAGCGACTCGGAAGCGATTTCGGCTAGCGCATGATCGATCTGAAACTGGACGGCGGGGCCACTGGAACTCTGCAGATTTTATGCTTGGGTTGTCATTCCGACGACATTGAAATCGGCTGCGGTGGCACAATCCTTCGCCTCGCGGAACAGTATCCCGATTGCGTGTTTCACTGGGTGGTGTTCAGCGCCATCGGGGTCCGCGAGGCCGAAGCGCAACGTGCGGCCGCGCTGTTTGCAGGCCCCAGGCTCCGAGGGCCTATATTGAAAACTTTCCAGGACGGATTCATGCCGTTCGTCGGCGCTGAGGTGAAAACAGTATTCGAAGAGTTGAAACAGGTGGTATCTCCGGATCTCATCTTTACCCATAACCGCAAGGACGCCCACCAGGATCATCGCCTAATAGCGGAATTAACCTGGAACACATTTCGGAATCATCTGATTCTGGAGTATGAAATTCCAAAATATGACGGTGATGTGGGGCAGCCTGGAGTTTTTGTGCCTCTCCAGAAGGAGGTCTGTGAACAGAAGGTCCAGTTTATCATGGACACTTTTCACTCGCAGCACAGCAAGCGCTGGTTTGAGCGGGAGACATTCTTCTCCTTCATGCGGCTGCGGGGAATGGAATGCAATGCTCCTAGCGGTTACGCCGAAGCCTTCTACTGCCGTAAAATCGTGCTGTGAAGCCCCCTGCTGGTTCCGCATTCCGGACACGGCCAATCGATCATGTCGATATGCCCGAGCCGAACGTGGATCGCTCCAGCCTCCAGTTTCCATTCCACCGAATCCACGTACCAAGGCGCCTCGATTCCCAGAATGGGTCGATAAAGTTCTCGATCTTGCATCCCAGAAATTGTCGCACGCCTCCCTCGGAGGCCGGCGCCTTCCCACTACGAATCCTAAATTCCCCACAAATTAGGAGGGAATCCTAATCGTCTTCACATCCCAGACGGATCCCCCCAGCGACATGCCAAAATACTATTGAATAACCATGGCCTTTGTTGGGTTTTGCGTGTGGCAGTCGAACTGCGTTTGAGGGGCCGGAGACTCCGGGGTCCCTGCCCGGAACAATTCCCCGCCGGGTGGGCCAGAAGCTGCTGGCCGCCTTCGAAACAAATAGCTGCAAACCGGGACTAGATTACTTTGTCTGAAGAAGAACAAGAACGCTCTCTTAACGAAACTCTGGGACAACTCGGCGGCCTCCTCACCAGACGCCGGTGGTGGATCCTCCTGCCCTTCTGTTGTATCGCCCTTGCCACCATCGCCACTCTGTCGCTGCTTCCTAATCGCTATACGTCGACAGCCGCCCTTCTGGTCGTGCAACAGCAGGTTCCCGAACGCTATGTCGTCCCCAACAGCACGACGGACGTCACCTCCGCACTTCAGGCAATGAAGCAGGAAGTTCTCTCTCGCACTCAGTTGCTCCGAATGATCAACGATTTCGGCCTTTACCCGAAACAAAGAAAACGCTTCGCTCCCGAAGAACTCGTCGCCTTGATGCTGGAAGACATCGATATTGCGCCCATTGAAGCGGGTGTGCAACGAAGAGACAAAGACATCGACGCCTTCCGGATTTCGTTTACCACAGAAAGTGCTCTTCTTGCACAGCAGGTCACCAATAACCTAACGTCATTGTTCATCAATGAATACTTGCGGACTGGAGCCGAGCAGGCCACCAACACGACCAATTTCCTGCACCAGCAGGTAGAGGAGAAGGGGAAAATGCTGGCAGCGCAGGAAGAGAGACTGCGCGATTTTAAACTGCATTACGTTGGTGAACTTCCCGAGCAACAGACAGGGAATCTGGGGATTTTGACCGGCTTGCAAGGTCAGCTGCAGAACACCATGGCCAGCCTGAATCGCGCCCACCAGCAGCGCGCACTCCTCCAGGCACAGCTGGAGGCGACACCCAGACGCCGGCTTGCGTCCGAAAATGGCTTCGTGGCTCCCACTCCGGAAAACCCGAACCCAAGCCAAAACCTTAGCCCTGTCGAAGTAGCGCAGAATGATCTAACGCGCTTGCAAGCCGCAAGGTCGGCCCTGCTGAGCAAAGGCTACACTTCGCAGCACCCTGACGTAGCCAGAAATCAACGGGATATTGCCCGAGCCGAAGACACGCTGCGACGTCTGCGGGCGGAGGCTCCCGCTGCGACACAAACATCCGCTTCGACACAAACCGCCAACAGCAAATCCACCGTGCCCGCGACTACCGACGACCCCGCCGTCGCCCAACTCAAAGCCAGCCTCGAAGGAAACCGCCTGGAAATAGAGAATCTCATCGCTGACGAGAAGCGGTTGAAGGCGTCGATTGCCCAATACGAGAACCGTATCAATCAGACGCCAGTCCGGGAACAACAGCAAGGCTCCATCCTCCGTGACACGGAAGTCCTGCGGCTGCAATATGCCGACCTGCAGAAGAAAGAGCAGGAATCCCAACTGGCAACCAATCTGGAGAAACAACAAGGCGGACAGCAATTCCGGCTCATCGACCCAGCCAGCCTTCCGGCTGTTCCTTCCAGTCCGAAACGGGTCAAGATGAGCTTCGGCGGATGCGCCGCCGGCTTGGCCCTGGGGTTTGTGCTGGCATTATTGATGGAGATGCGGGACACCTCTTTCTATAACGAAAAGGACCTGACGAAACACACCTCCTCGCCCTTTGTCCTCGGAATCCCGCGGCTCCCCACGCCCGTGGAGGCACGCCGGCAAAAGTGGCGGAACCTGTTCCAGTGGGTAGCCGCATCCGCGATGCTGTTGGTCGTCGCGGCTGCTGAGTTATACGTCGTGAAACGGGGTTAACAGGTCCACGAACAGATGAGCCACCTCCGCAACCTTTTCCACAAGCCTTCGGGGCAGGAACACATTCCGGCAGCGGTTCCGTTCGTCGCGCCGCCGTTTGCTGCGGTTCCGGAGCACGTCACTACGTCGGCCAAAACCGCTAGCGCAACCTCAGTTCTCCCCGAGTTTCCCGTTGAGGAGGCGCAACTTCGCCCGGGAAACCGCCTGGTTTATTATGCCGACCCCCGCAGCCCGGCGGCCGACCGCTTCCGCCTGCTCCGGATGAGACTGAAGACATACTCGACTACAGGAAAACTGAAGAAGCTCTTGATCACCAGCCCCCTGGCCCATGACGGAAAGTCGACCATGGTTCTGAATCTCGCCACCGCCCTGGCGGAACGAGGGAAACGCACCGTTCTGGTGGTGGAATCTGATCTGCATCACTCGTCCCTCGCAGAGATCCTCAACCTCAAACCTTGGGCTGGATTAACCGATTGCCTCGCCGATGACGCAACGCCCCCGCTCTCGGCCATCCGGCGCATCGAGCCTCTCGGATGGTACCTGCTGCCAGCCGGCGAGCCCCGCAAGAATCCCACGGAGTTATTGCAGACCCCCGCATTCGGTCACATCATGGAGCAGCTATCGCCTCATTTTGATTGGATCCTGATCGATTCGCCGCCGGTCATCCCGCTCACCGATTCCATATCGCTGCAACAGCACGCCGATGCCAGCCTGCTGGTGGTGAGAGCTGGACAAACCCCCCGCGAGGCGGTGGACCAAACCATCGAACTGCTGGGGAAAAAGAACATTCTCGGCGTCGTCCTGAATGGCATGGAAGCGCGAGATCATCTTTATTATCAATATTATAATAGCAACATGCGCCAACATGAAGACTGACCAGCAAACTCCGCCATGGGGGCTGTGGTTAACCGGTCTGGCACCGCATATTTATGCCATCATCTTCTGGCTTCTGTCCCTGCTAGCCTTCCGACAGCCACTAAGCAGCCTGGCACGTCTCGCGTTGCACGATGAGCTCGCAACCCACATCCTGCTGATTCCTCTCATCAGCGCGTTCTTCATCTACCTGGAGAGGAAACGGATCTTTCAAACATCCCGCTATTGCCCCTCTCTCGGAGTGCCTCTGCTCTTAACCGTAGGGGTACTCTGGTACAGCCTCAAGACTCCCCTGTTCTCTCTGACGGAAATGGATCGCCTATCCGCCGTCGCAGCCCTGATTGCTCTGGTCTGGATCGCCGCGTTCCTCCTGTTTTACGGGACCCGTTCCCTCAAAGCCGCGGCGTTCCCCTTGCTCTTCCTCTTTCTGATGATTCCGCTCCCAGCAACTCTGCTCGCACACATCGTGTCCGTATTGCAGAAAGGCTCCGCTACGACCTGCTACGCTCTTTTCCAGCTCATCGGAGTACCCGTCATTCGGCACGGCTTCCAGTTTTCCTTGCCGGGGATCGATATTGAGGTTGCGGAGCAATGCAGCGGCATTCACGCGGCGCTATCCCTGTTCATTGCCGGTCTGCCGGCACAGCACGTTCTTCTTCCGGAGACCTGGAAAAAGGTTTGCTTCACCCTGAGCATTCTTCCCATTGCCATCTTCAAGAATGCGGTACGGATCGTGACCATCTCGTGGCTCGGCATCCACGTGAACCCCGACTTCTTTCACGGTCCACTTCATCGCAGGGGCGGCATACCCTTTTCGCTGTTGGCTCTCGCCTTGATGGCGGTTCTGCTCTGGTTGTTGAGACGCCCACTCGCTGTTCCGGGAACCCACCACTTGTCTAGGCGAATAGGTTCTGACCTTGCCTGGAATGACTGTGTGAAGCGAAGCAGGGGCTGAAAGCTAATGGAGGATATTTGAGGGTGTGGAGTTTAAATACCTGGCTCTGGACCTAGAGCTTGATGATCCCAGCCAAAACCAGAATTCCGCCCCAGAGGCCAGCGCCCAACAATATGCCGATGATTGCTCCCCTGCCACCACGGGTCCGAGTTTCGGGCGTTTCTTCCAACTCCGCTCGGTCATCGGCGAGCGAACGCGAAGTGCATTCGTGAACGTCGACAGGCATATGAAGCACTGCCATTGTCTGGCTCTCCACCCAGTAATACTAGTACAGTTTCAGCGGACGTGTCAATGCTATCTTTGGACGATAGGAAAAAGCTGGGGAAAGATAACCTTTCTTTCGCCGGGAAAAGCACCATACTCCTATTGTTTTCAGTATGTTAGAGTATGGTTACTGACGTGCTATATTCCGACCAGCACGCCACAGTAGCGAATCGGCGAGCTTGAAGAAGTGTAGGTGAAGCAACCATACTGCTGGGTTGGCAGGATGGTGCGTTTGGAAAAGGAAACACGGAGGAATGAAACACATCATGCAAAAAAGCTTGCTCTGGGGCGCTGTCGTTTTAATGTGTTGTGCGACTGGCGCTTTCGCTAACGTCTTTACCCTCACTGGCGTAACACCGAGCGGTGCCAACATGGGTGGTGTGTACACCAGCCCGTATGTTGCCACAATCAGTGGAGTGGGTAGTGGCATCAACGTCATCTGCGACGACTACCAAGACGAAGTCTGGCTCAATGAAAGCTGGAACGTCACCGCCACGAACCTGACGCAACTGCCATTGTTGGGCTCATCGAGCCCGGTGTTGTGGGACACCTCCGCTCCGGCCATTCAGCAGGTAACGGACTACCTTACCGCCGCAATTCTCGCCGAAGAGTTGCTCTCGATTAACTCATCTACCCAGCAAGCAGAGGATCTCAGCTTCGCTATCTGGGATGTTTTCACTCCAGGCGCGTCGACTGGGCTCGCTGACGCCTCCCTGATCAATGCCGACCTGACGGCTGCAGAAGCCCAGGCAGCGCTGGACATTACGAATGCCGGAGGCAATCTCGCAACCGCACTGAGTCCATTTTCCAACGTCACCATTTACACAGCCGATCCCAAGAGTGGGGCGGCCGTGATCAGCTGTCCTAACGGGGCCGGGAACTGCACTGCGCCGCAAGAATTCATCAGCGTCAGCATGGCAGAGCCGGCTTCACCCGCGCTTCTCGGCTTCGACCTTCTGGGTGTCGGGGCGTTGGTCTTTTGTGTCCGGCGACGCAGGGTCACCGCACAGAGTTAACTCGATTTTTCGTTTGACAGGTTTCCACTCACTGGGGGGCGGGCGTAAGAGCCCGCCCCCTTTCTCTTTCTGAACCGGGAACCTCAGGTGAGCAACCCTAGGTAGTCGCAAATGATTGATCCGCAGAAATCCCACGGGAAACAGTCGGGCATGATGTCCTAGTTTTTGGGGCACGCCGGCTTCCCTGCCCCTTCCTCTTCGAGCCTGGCTCTAGCCCATCAACGATATACACGCCGGTCGAAAGCTCTCATTCCTTGCGGCCCTTCAAGTGCTCATCCGAGATCTGCGACTTCTTATGAAATCGGTATCTTTCAAAAGGCAACTACTCGTGATCGCAGGGCTGGTCCTGCTGGTGTCCTGCTCTTCCGACCCGAACAAGCAGAAAGCCAAGTATCTGAACAGCGGCGAGAGCTATTTCAAGGCGGGAAAATATCAGGAAGCAGTAATCCAATTCCGTAATGCTGTGGAGGTCGATCGGAGGTTTGCCGCGGCGCACTACCAACTCGGCCGCACCTACCTCGCCCTGAAAAACCCCGATTCCGCCTATCGTGAGCTGAATGAGTCCGTAACCCTGGATGAGGGGAATTCGGATGCGCAACTTCAACTGGCCGCGCTACTCATCGCTCGCGGGCAACTCGACCAGGCCCAAGCAGTCGCTCAAAAGGTCCTGGCCGCGCAACCGGCCAACGTCAGAGCTCACACCCTACTAGGCGAGAAACATACCCTCGCCCACGACTTCCCGAAGGCCATCCAGGAGTTTCAGAAGAGCGTTGACCTGGAGCCCCAGCGAGTCGAAAACTACGCCGCACTTGGGGCTGTCTACGCCGCCGCCGGCCGGTTTTCCGAAGCGGAAGATGCCTACAAACAGGCGGCCGGCAGGCATCCGAAATCCGCTCAAGCCCACATGGCTCTGAGCCAGTTCTACTTCTCACGGGGAAAACTGGCCGAAGCCGAAACCGAGATGCGTGTCGCTTGCAGTCTGGATCCCCATGCCCTGCCTCCTCGTTTGCTTCTGGCGCGGATCTATCTGGCCCGGGGCAAAACCGCCGACGCCGAGAAGCTCTATGCGGAGTTGAAAACCCTCGCAGCTGACGATCCGCAGGCCTATCGCGCCTCAGGAAACTTCTACGCCTCCTCCGGCCAGAGAGACAAGGCCGTAACCGAGTTTCGCTCGGTGTTGACCACCCATCCGAAGGACAATGCAGTCAAAACGCAGTTAGTTGAAACTCTGCTCGAGTTGAACCGTGTGGGCGAGGCCGCACCGCTCAACCAGCAGATCCTGAGCGCGAACCCCGCGGATCCTCAAGGACTGCTGTCGCAGGGCCGAATCCTGCTTTCCGAAGGTCAGTACGAAAAGGCCAGGGCCGCACTCGAATCGGCGGTCAAAGCCGAGCCGACTTCGGCGGCCTCGCACTACTTTTTGGCTCTTACCCAACAGCACGCCGGCTTTCCCGACCAGGCCAAGGCTTCCTTCTCTCGCGCCTTGGAACTACAACCTCAAATGGCTCAGGCTTCCGCTGCTCTTTCCAACCTGACCGTGAAGAGCGGAAACCGGGATGAGGCATTGCGCCTGGCCGAAAATGCGCGCCAGGCGGACCCGAATCTGCCTTCCGCCTACCTCGCCAGCGCCAAAGTCCTCATGGCGAAAGGAGACCTGCGACAGGCAGAATCAGCGCTTCAGGATGCCCTCAGGCTGGATCCCGTTTCTCTTTCGGCGTTGGTCGCCCTCTTGAATCTTTACAGTCAACAGGGGCGGTCACAGGAAGGGCTTCAGCGGATTACAGGCCTGGTTCAGCAATATCCCCAAAATGCCGGCCTTCATTTTCTACAGGGCTTAGCTTATTTCAGTCTCAAGGATCTTCAGAAATCCGCAACCAGCGTCCGGCAGGCGTTGGCGCTGGATCCTACAACACCCGACGCCCATACCCTACTTGCCAACATTCATCTCGCCAGGGGATCCGTCGAAGAAGCCAAGGCGGAGTTTCGCGCCGCGATTGCGGCGCATCCGCGCAGTCTCTTGAATTACATGGCCCTGGTAACCCAGTACGAGAAGGAAAGTAACTGGGAAGAAGCCAGGAAGACGTGCGAGCAGGCGCACCAAATCGACCCCACCGCTCCCGTGGTCGCTGACGAACTCGCCTTTCTCTACCTGGAGCATGGCGGTGACGTCAATAC
Organism: Bryobacterales bacterium; assembly: GCA_003136215.1. Lineage (GTDB taxonomy): Bacteria > Acidobacteriota > Terriglobia > Bryobacterales > Bryobacteraceae > Solibacter. The sequence continues at coordinate 13,120 of PLDO01000392.1, read as the reverse complement.
CGCGGTCTCGCTGGCGCAAGGCGCCAAGCAAAAGATGCCCGATTCCCCCGTCACCGCGGATGCTCTCGGCTGGGCTTACTACAAATTGGGATCGCTTAGCTCCGCCCTCGTACAGTTGAGAGAATCCTCACAAAAGGCTCCCAACAACCCGGTCTATCACTATCATTTAGGTATGGCTTATCTGGCCGCCAACCAGTTCGATCTTGCGCGGCAATCTCTCCGGGCGGCGCTCATGACCGACCCGCACTTCCCCTACGCCGCAAATGCAGCGGCTGCTTTGGACCAGATGTCCAAGGGAGCACACTGAAATGTCCGCATTCCTATTCGTCGCCCGAGCGCTTCGCGGCTGGCTTCCGATCCTCTTATGGACCAGCGCGTTAGCCGCACAAACGTGTCTGGTACTTTCCCCGGCCACCATCGCCGACCACACCGCGTTGTTCGACCTCTCGCTGTATTCGCCACAGCAAGCCGCACCGGCATCCGTTCAATGGACCTTTCAATATAGTTCCTCCAGCATCAGCAGCCTCACGGTGGACGATGGGCCTACGCTGACAGCAGCCGGCAAATCCGCGATGTGCGCTGGCGATGCCGCCGCGTACAACTGTCTGGCGGTCGGGCTCAATGCGAAGACCATCAACAACGGGATTCTCGCCAGGGTAACCGCTGTGCTCGCTCCCAGCGCCACTACGCCAATCATTCACATGACCAATCCCCGCGCGGCATCCGCCAGCGGCAACCTGATCCCGATTGTCGCCAGGATTCTGCCCGTCCCCGGCACGAAAGATCCCTCCGATTGCAGAGTGCTTCCGCGACCGAAAGGCCCGGCTAACGACAAATGAAGTCCCGGGGCGTAGCCAGAGGAATAGCAAACCGCCGCCTGCTGGCAGGCATCGCGGCTCCCTGCGCGACAGTTCTGCTTCTCACCTGGGGAGCAACGGGCGCACTGTTGGCTCAGGACGTTAATGCTCCCACTCCAGTTGCTCCAGCACCGTTGCCCCAGAGCGGACTACAAATCCGCTCCGTCTCAGCCTACGCGGTTTACGATTCGAGCTTTATACCGAACAGTAGCGCCGGTGGCCGCCCAACGAGTGCGAATACCCTCCCCGCCGACGAGGGTTTCGGCGGAAGCATCGTACTCGAGCGGACGAAATTCACCGAACGGTCCAGTTTCTCTTTGAACTACACTCCCTCCTACACGGGCTACGTGCACAATTCCTCGCTGAACGCTCTGAACCACGCGCTTTCCCTGGCGACCAGCCACAAGATTACTCCCCGGTGGACCCTTGGCTTCTCGGCCGCCGGCAATCTCAGCAGTATAGAGCAGTCCGCGTTTACTCCCACCACGCTCAGCACTGTGGCCGCTTTGCCGTCTACTTTCAGCGACCTCGCCGCAGGCATCCTGTCGGCGAACTTCACCAACAATCCACAATTAGGAGCCGCCCTCACCAGTTCGCCTCTGCTCCAATCGCCCGTAGCCAATCTGATTTACGGGCAGCGCATGCTGACCGCTTCGGCGAACGTCTCCCTATCCTATTCATATTCGCCCCGCCTTTCCTTGACTTTCATTGGCGGCGGCGGCCGCTCCCAGTACATCTCGCAGGGTCAGTCCTCGCCCGCCAACAGCCTCTACGTGATCCCCAATACCACCTCGGGCAACGCGAGCGTAGCCATTTCTTATTCTCTTTCACCGCTTACGCAAGTGGGCGGTTCTGTAAATACCGTTTTCACCTCTTCCTCACTCTACGAGTCCTACACCACCACTTCGTTGGCCACCCTGGGCCACACTTTTGGGACACGCTGGCTTGTACAGCTTCACGGCGGAGTAGGGGTCACTAATCCGGTTCGCGAGACCTCCTCCGCGGCCTCAGTGAAACCAGGGCCATCCATCGGCGGCAGCCTGGCGTACAAAATCCCTTCGCACACCTTCCTGGGTTCGTATGACCGGACCGTGGGCGACCAGTACGGTTTGGGAGCCTCTACAAGCTCTTCGGTTACTGCAAGCTGGCATTGGCGGCGTCTCGCCAGTTTTTGGTGGTTGGATAGCGCTTTCAACTGGCAGCAATTACAGGGCGGCGCCTTGACGAACACCTCCGGTTGGCGTGCCACGGCCAGCTTGAGCCGGGCGATCGGCACCCACGTCGTTTTGCTGACCCAATATGTCTACTCGTACTATTCAGGTGGCCTGCTGTTGACGGCTTCTCACGTCACGCAAAATGCAATACGAGTCTCCGTGGGATGGACGCCCCATCCCCCCACCACCGCACTCCAGTGAACCTGCGAGACGGCGGAGCACACCCTGGAACGGTAAAACGGGTCTCTAGGCGGAAGGGGCTGCCGGAGAAACGGAGTTGATTCAAAGACGAAGCAGTAAAGTATCGGGAGGCTGTGAACACTGTGATGAACGATCAGCAGCAAGTTACGACCAAGCCGAAGGTGACATCATCACCGGACTACGACGTGATTGTGGTTGGCGCGGGTCCATATGGACTCTCTGCCGGCGCATATCTTAAGAATCTGGGCCTTGGAGTTCGTGTGTTCGGCGAACCGATGGAGTTTTGGGCGGACAAGATGCCTGCGGGAATGTTACTGCGGTCGCCTCGGGATGCTTCGAACCTGGCTGATCCGCGATCGGCATTCACGCTGAGTGCCTACGAGGCGGCGTGTGGGAAGAAGCCGAGTAGCCCGATTCCGTTGGAGACTTTTGTCGAATACGGTCGTTGGTTTCAGACCCAGTTAGGCTCGGATCTGGATAGAAGCAATATCACTGGGTTGACCCGGGATAAGTCGCGATTTCGTATCTCGCTGTCAAACGGAGAGGTGATCCGCAGCCGGCGCGTCGTCGTCGCGGCCGGGATCGGCCCATTTCAGAGAAAACCTGCCGTCTTTAGCCAACTAACCCCTGCGCAAGTATCTCATTGCTATGAAGGGCGGAAGATCACCGATCTGGCGGGAAAACGCGTGGTTGTCGTCGGGGCAGGGCAAAGCGCCCTGGAGTCGGCTGCCCTTTTGCACGAGGCAGGTTCGGATGTAGAAATCGTGGCGAAGATCCCGGCCCTGCGCTGGATTGGGATGCATAGCTGGCTCCATCACATGGGGCCGATTTCGAAGATGCTGTATTCCAAATACGACGTCGGGCCCCTTGGCATAAGCCGTCTCGTAGCGACACCTAAGGTCGTGCACCATATTCCTCTGACGCTCAGAGACAGAATTCGGGTTCGGGCGGTTCGGCCTGCCGGAGCGAGGTGGCTGCCGGAGCGGCTTAAGTTTGTCAAGGTCAGTGTCGGCCGGAGTGTTGAGGCGTCGAAATCGATGGGCGGTGAGGTCCAGTTGAAGCTGAGTGATGGGACTGAGAGACGGGTTGACTACGTCCTGCTGGGCACTGGTTACGACGTAGACATCAGCCGCTACGACTTCCTATCGCCTGAACTGGTCGCCGATGTGCAGCGGTTGGATGGGTACCCGAATCTTGGCGCTGGGTTTACCAGTTCAGTTCCGGGCCTTCACTTCATCGGCGCGACTGCGGCGCGCAGCTTCGGCCCATTGCTGTATTTCGTCGCAGGTACCGATTTTGCCTCCAAAGAGCTGACCTCCTATATCAGGCGCCACAGGGCGTCAAGCTAATGGTGAACCAACCGCTTTCCCGCAGCCAACGGCCATCGGAGCTGTCCGGTATGGTGGCAACCGGACAGATCGGAGCGCTCGTCGTGGGGGGTGAGCACCCTGGACTTGGAGTGGCGCGCAGCCTCGGCAGACGGGGCATTCCAGTCTACGTTCTTGACGACCAACAGTCCGTGTCTTCGGTTTCCAGATATGTGACTCGTTTCGTCAAAACTAAAGATTTGCGTGACGAGCGCAGAACAGTGGACGCGGTTCTCGAAGTCGGCAAACGGTTTGGTCTCCGGAATTGGGTCTTGTTTCCCACGCGAGATGAAACAGTCGCGGCCTTTTCGCGCTATCGTGATGAGCTATCTAAGTTTTTCAGAGTGCCAACGCCAGACTGGAGCACCACCAAGTGGGCGTGGGACAAGGCGAATACCTATGAGTTGGCCGCACTGTTGAACATCCCCTGTCCGCAGACATTCAATCCCCGGCACGAAGACGAGCTCGCGGCACTGTATTCCAAATTGCCTCTAGCCATCAAGCCCGCGGTGAAGGAAAACTTCTTCTATGCTACGGGTGCAAAAGCCTGGCGCGTGGAGACAGTCGACGAATTGCACCAAGCCTACCGCAAGGCCGCTCAACAGATCGATTCCAAGGAAATTCTGGTGCAACAGATCATCCCGGGAGACGGGCGCCACCAGCTTTCCTACTGCGCCTTCTTCCGCGATTTACGGCCGCACAGCAGCCTCGTCGCCCGCCGCGCCCGGCAGCATCCTCGAGAGTTCGGCCGGGCGGCGACCTACGTTGAAACTGTGGATTTGCCTGTTGTGGAAGAACTCTCGGAACGGTTCCTGAAAGCGATTAACTACTACGGTTTAGTGGAGATTGAGTTCAAGCAGGATCCGAGGGACGGTGAGTACAAGCTATTGGATGTGAACGCTCGGGCGTGGGGCTTTCACAGTCTGGGCTCCGTAGCCGGCGTCGACTTTCCCTACCTGTTGTTTGCGGACCAAATCGGGGAAGAGGTCGCACCTTGCCGGGGCCAGGCCGGGATTGGCTGGCTTCGATTGCTGACGGATGTGCCCACGGCCCTGTCGGACCTCATCCAGGGCCATCTTAGTTGGGGCGATTACCTGACGTCGCTCCGAAATACGCGGATCGAATCCGTATTCTGCCGGCAAGATCCTCTACCGTCGCTCGCGGAACTCGCGCTGCTGCCTTATTTAATCGTCAAGAAGCTGTGAGCGCTGGTGCCTCAAGATCTGTCTGTTCTTGCCGCGCTCCCCAAAAATAGTACTGGTAAAGTCATCAAAACCAGACTGAAAGAGCTTTGATCCGGCTAAATGCTTTGATTTGTGGTATTTCGAAATAAACTCGATGATGGCAGCAGCCGTGCTTGTCATTCCTAGGAGCTAGTACCTGCTATCGTAGTAAGAGTTGTTCCAGCACACTGCTTTCGCACCATGTACACAGACTTCTTTGGCTTACAGAAGCTGCCTTTTAATCTAACGCCCGACCCGGCGTTTCTGTATCTCACAACGAAGCACCGGGAGGCGCTTGCAGGGTTGACCTATGCGGTCCTGGGGAGAAAGGGTTTTGCGGTTCTGACCGGCGACGCCGGCACCGGGAAGACGACCCTGATCAATAGTGTTTTGAACAATTTACCGGTCGAACGGGTTGAGACCAGCATCATTCTCAACCCCACCCTCACCGCCTCCGAATTCCTGGAAATCGTGATGCTGGACTTCGATATACCGGATGTTCCCGCCAGCAAGGCGCAGCGCCTGTGGAAACTCCAGGAGTTTCTGGCGCGAACCCATCATCAAGGCAGATATGCCGTCCTGGTGATCGATGAAGCCCACAAATTGAGCCTCGATGTCCTGGAGGAAATCCGTCTGCTGGGAAACTACGAGAGCGCCTCTGAGAAGTTTCTTCAGATTGTGCTCCTGGGCCAATCCGAACTGGACCTCCTGCTGAACCGCCAGGACTTGCGGCAGTTCAAGCAGCGGATCGCGCTACGCCTCTATATCGATCCCCTCACTTCGCCGGAAGTCCAACAATACATTCGGTTTCGGTGGTCCAAGGCGGGGGCGCAGGAAGCTCCGCCATTTAGCCCCGATGCCCTGGCCATGATCGCTCAATATTCGCAGGGCACTCCTCGTGTCATCAACTCCCTCTGCGATAGCGCGCTGCTGATGGCTTACAGCGATGAATCTCCTTTGGTAGGTTCGAACCACATCCGGGATGCAGCCGCCAACCTGGGCATCACAGATTCCCTGCCCATGATGCCAAGTACTCAGTCCTCTGCTTATTCCAGTTTTTCGCCAGCCCCTACCGCAAAGTCTCTCCAGCCCAACATCTACCCCAATGCGCCCCTGGAGGACTCTGTTCCCCAATTGGCGCCCTACGGTGGCTCCAAAGCGAATTCCTCGCTCATGAAGCGTCTTTCGGAAAAGTTCGGCCTGCCCCATTAAATCGCGGGCGTCCGACCCAAGTGTTTGGACTTTTCGACAGGTTTTCTCCCATCCCTGGCTAACTCCACCGTAAGCGTCTAGCGAACCCCCGTTGACATCAGCCGCGGGAGGCTTTCCGGCGTGCCGGCGTCAGGGTGGCGACTTCACTCAACCTGCGGCGATCCAACCCCGGCAGTACGCCGGCGAGATACTCCTTCGCCGGTGCAACTGGTGCGACGGCACGATTCCACTACAGAGAGAATCGCCGCCACTTTGGGCCCCGCCTTCACACTGCCCACGTGCAGCGCGGCGCGGTGACGAGCCTGTAGCCAGCGAACTGGTGTTGCACTTCACTCTTAGCCGTTGACTGCCTGTCCGGTCTAATGAGGAATGACGATCGTATCGCCAGGCAGCAGTAGAATATTCTGCTCCATGCTCTCGCCTTTGACGACCGCGTCGTAATTAAAGCCCAATTGATACTGCTGGCCGTTCTCCGTATGAAGGATGTAGATTTTCTTGCGCTTCGCGTACTCGGTAAGGCCGCCCGCTTCGCTCAGCGCCTGCATTACGGTCATGCCGTAGGTGTACGGCAGGGGGCCCTCTTTGCGCGCCGCTCCAATCACATAGATCTTCTTGCTGTTGACGGTGGCGACTACCACGGTCACATTCGGATCCATGACAAATTCCTTGAGCTTCGCGGTGATTTTTTGCTCCGCCTGAGAGGGCGTCAAGCCTGCCACGTCCACCTCCTTGGCTAATGGCACGGTGATTTTACCGTCTGTCCGCACAATCGCAGCCGGTACCGACAACTCCAGCTCTTTCCAGACAGAAATCTGCAGAGTGTCGCCAGAGCCAATCACGTAATCATCGGGCACGCCTCGACTTGTGGCGGGAGCCTGCACGGCCGGCGTTGGCACCGGAGCGGGCGTTTCCACCTCTGCTGGCGCAACCGCTGGTGGCGCCACTGCCGTGGCTGCCGGCACCGCCGGCCGAGAGGCCTTCTCATCGCGCACGTAGGCCATGGCCGCGTCAACCGTAGCCGCCGGCCAGCCTACAGCCACGGCCTGACTCTTGATCTTGGCGTCGGCGAAACCGCTGCGCTTGGTTTCCCGAATATATTTAACCAGTTCCGGAGGAGGCGTCTGGTCTGTTTGTGCCGCATTTGAAATCATGACGATTCCGAATGCCATTAGTATTGCCGCCGCTGCCGATTTATGTCGCAAAGCTATTCTCTTCACTGCGAGTTTTCCTAAGCCTCATACCAGGTAGCAAGTTCGAGGCCACGCCCCTATACACGGCTTCCGGACCTCCCGGAGTCGCAAACAATAGGAAATCTTCTCAATGTTCAGCATACCGCGCACCCTCGCTTCCGTTGCAGGCTCTCAGAAACCAGGGCCAGGGTGGCCTAAACCTACCCGCTGCAACCCCTCCCGGCCCAATGCTGGCAGCGGCGTTCAGATTGCTATACTTGACCACGGCTTCAGCAAGCTCCATATGTTGAGAAAAATGAACCGTTATCCAGGGAAGGGTTGGCTTCCGCTCGGGCTCTGCTTTTTGATTTCTTTCAACGGGTTTCCCCCGGCTGCATTCGCGCAGAGTGTTCCGGCACGAATCGACATCATCGTGGTTGCGGGAGAAGGGGCTTCCAGCCCGGCCCGTCAGCCTGTGACCCAGAACCCTGCGGTCAGAGTTGAGGATGACGACCATCATCCCCTGGAACGTGTCTCCGTCGTCTTTGCCGTCCCCGTTTCCGGAACCAGCGGCGAGTTTACCAACGGCACTAAAACCCTGGCCGTAATGACAGATAAAACAGGAGTTGCCACGGCTCACGGGCTGCGGACCAACCAGGTGCCCGGCAAGCTCCAAATCTACGTCACGGCCTCCTTTCACGGGTTGCGCGCCCGAACCGTAATCAACCAGATCGTTGAGGGCGCGCCGGGCTCGCAGTCGCAGATTCAGCGCCCCTCCAAATCCGGTGGCTCACTGAAGTGGGTCGTCCTGGGAATTGTCGCCGCCGGGGCCGCCGGGGCAGGAGTTTACCTGGCAACCCGCAATTCATCATCATCTTCTTCCAATCCACCCGTCACTATCGGCACGGGTCCGGTTGTATTCGGGAGCCCTCAATAAATCATGTCTCGCCGTCTTAATGTCTACATCTACGCCCCGGTCGCATTGCTCACTTTGCTGGCTGGCACCGCCAATGCCCAGTCTGCGAGTCTGAACGGCCCCATTGCCGGCTTCGTTTTTAACGGCACTTCCAAAACTGTCCGGCCCATGCTCGGCATCCCTGGCGCGACCCGCATCGATGTCCCTGTTTTGAGTCGTGTGGAAGCGGCATCCATCGCGCCCGGCGGGAAGTGGGCCTTCATCACCAGGGCCCGTCGCAGCACTTTCATGCATGGTCTGTCCGACCTCGCTCCAACGGAATCCTCCGTCAGTGGGTTGATCGATGCGGTTGACCGCGTCGTATGGAGCCGCGACGGATCTTTTGCGGTCCTCTATTCGTCTTCCGGAAACCAGTTCCAGCGAGTTCAATTCCCGGGCAGTCTACCGGTCGCGGACGGGCCGGTCGATCTTTCACCCTGGGGTCAGGTCACGGCGCTGGCGGTTGATCCGGCGGGACAGCAAATTGCCGTCGGCTTCGCCACCCAGGGGTTATATCTCTTCACTGCCGGGCAGTCCCCCGCCCTGCTATCGTCGATGGCGCAACCCGTGGCCGCGGCTTTTGACGGCACCGGCCATTCCCTCTTCGCCGTCGATCTGGCCACACAGCGAATCGTCCAGTTCCAATCCACTGGTGGCAGCGCGGATTTCGTCTCGCTGGCACAAACGGATGGCCCCACTCTGCAACCGGCTGGCCTGGCGGTTTCAGGAGACGGCCACTACTTGCTCCTGGCGGATTCCGCCACGCGCTCGGTCCTGGTTTACGCCACGGATTCCCGAAGCTTGGCGAATACGCTCCCTTTAAGTTTCGCCCCCTCCCGCTTCGAGGCTCTCTCCGCCGATCCGGTCTTCCTCCTGAATGGCAATGACCCAAAGGAATGGTTGCTGGTCCTTGATGCCAGGCAGGTTCCGGTGGTCTACTTCGTACCCGCCAGTCTACCCGCCAATTCACCCGCTACTGCGGAGGCACGTCAATGAGCAAAAGGCTCCCCTTTCTCGCCGTAGCAATCGCCGCGGCGTTTGCCGCGGTGACACCCGCCCAGAGCCAGGTATTGCAGGTCGCCGTATCGACCAACGGCGGCATTACCGGCGTCGGTCTGAACGGCTCCGCGAGCATCACGGCGCCGGGCACCGGCCAGGCAGTGTTCGCCACTGTATCGGTTCGTTACGTGGGATCCACCCTTGCCAACATCACCAGCCTTTCCCTGACGGGAACGACTGAAATGACGCTGCAGACGCCCCCGCTCCCGGTTACCCTGGGTCCCGGCGACAGCATGATTTTCTCCGTGCAATATGTTTCCACGGCGGGCCTTACGGCCGCCGGCCAGGTGCTCATCGGATACACGGAAAACAGCGTGGCATCCACCTTTCCCTTCGTGCTGATCGGAACCGCGCCGCACGCCACCTTCAGCTATTTCCTGCAGCCCAATGGGACCACTACTGCTCTGAATTCCGGCGACCGCATCACTTTTCCCTCAACCACCGTGGGATCCACATCCACCATCGTAGTGACCGTTTCCAATGCGGGAACGGCCGCCACCGCGCTGCAGGCCGTGAGTTTGAACGGCGCTGGTTTTCAACTCAACGGTTCTCCCGCGCCGGCCCAATTGAATCCAGGGCAAAGTGTCTCCTTTAATGTCGCGTTTGCTCCCCAGACGACTGGCGGCGCGCAGGGAACGCTGGCGCTGGGACTCACCAACAGCAACGCCTCCTTCAGCCTCATCGGAACGGGCACGGCGCCCAGCTTTGCGGTTACTTATTTTCTCGCCGACGGGAATGTCCACTCCCTGACCAACGGTTCGGCGATCGGCTTCCCCGCGATCGATATCAACGGAACCGCTACCGCCACCGTCGATATCGTCAATCAGGGCACAGGCTCTGGCACCGTCACCGGAGTTACGGTCACGGGCGCCGCCTTTAAAGTCGCCAATCTGGGCGCCGCCATACCGATCACCGTGGCCCCGAACCAGGATGTTCGATTCTCGATTGTTTTCTCTCCCTCGCAGGCGGGGTCGTTCAACGGAACATTCAAAATCACGCTGACCGGCAGTTCCATCTCCGGCACCCTCTCGGGGTCAACTGCGGTCCCCACGTTCTCCCTGGCATATGTGGATCCGAATACGAACAACGTGATCGCACTGCAGGATGGGGCCACCCTCCCCTTCCCCAATACCGTGGTGAACGCCGCTTCCACCATTACCGTGGTGACCACCAACAATGGCGCCGGAACCGGCCTGCTGAACTCGATCACCCTGGGAGGTACTTCGCCGTCCGCGTTTCAGATTCTGAATCAGCCATCCCTGCCGGCTTCAGTGGCCCCGGCCAAGCAAGTCAGTTTCAGTGTCCGTTTCAGCCCCCTACAGCAACAGGCCTACTCGGCAACGGTCGTGCTGAATCTGAACGGACAGACCGTCACCATTAATCTGGCCGCACAGGGCACCGGTCCGCAGTTCACCTACACCTGGTCCAATGCCACGGGAGCAACCACCATTTCTCCCGGCGGCACAATCCCCCTGGGGAATACCAATGTCGGCCAGACCACCAGCGTAACCCTCACCATTACGAACGCGGGAACCGGGGATGGACAGATCGCTGCAATCGGTGTGACCGGCCAGGGCCTTTCTCTTAGCAATCTGCCCGCGGTCCCGGTCACTCTTCATCCCAAAGCGTCGCAGACCTTCACGCTCAACTTCACGCCCGCGCAGCCCAACGCCGTCAGCGGGACCTTGACCATCGGCGCCGATACTTTCACGATCACCGCCACCGGCATCGGCTCCCTGCTCACTTACACGTATACCAATACGGCATCCACTATATCCGTAGCTGATGGCGGCGTGGTCATCTTCTCACCGACCGCGGTACAAAGCCAGTCGAGTGTAACCTTCTCGATTCAGAACACGGGCACGAGTAGCACGACCATTTCCAGCATCAACCTGGCCGCGGCGAGCGGCATTTTCAGCCTGCAGCAACTGCCCGCTCTGCCGATGAATCTGAATCCCGGCGCCACTACCACTTTCTCCATCAGCTTCGTTCCCAACGATGTTGCCAGCCTGACCGCCACCTTGCGCGTCAACAACAGCAGCTTTACTTTGTCCGGCACGGGAACGCCGCCGGCAGCCTTGCCTTCCTACCAATTCCCGGGACCCTCCGGTACCGAGCCCGCAGCCCAACAGCCGTCGATTGGGTTGACTCTCGCCGCGCCTTACTCCCTGGCGGTGCAAGGCACCCTCACGTTGACCTTCACATCGGCGGTATTCACGGATGACCCCTCCATCCAATTCGCGACCGGTGGACGCGTCGTAAGCTTTACTATCCCCGCCAATTCCACTCAGGCACTGTTTACCGGCGGTTCCACGTCGATGCCCCTACAGACGGGCACCACCGCCGGCACCATCACCATCACTCCGGCTTTCGCTACCCAGAACGGTTTCAACCTGACGCCTTCCTCGCCCAGCACGCTCGAGTTGACCATTCAGAAGTCGGCGGCGGTACTGACCAGCGCCAGCATTACAACCGAGACGTTGACTAGTTTCACGCTGCTTCTGCGCGGATACACCACCACCCGTGCTTTGACACAATTAGACATTGTGATCACGCCGAAGCAGGGCTCTACCTTCTCCACGAGCCATCTCACCCTCGATGTGCAGTCGGCCTCCACGGCATGGTTTCAGTCCGCCACTTCGCAGCCGTTCGGTGGTTCGTTCCTGATTGCGGTTCCGTTCCTTTTGTCGAACGGCAGCACTACCACCGACCTGGTTCACCAGTTGCAGTCGCTGGCCATCACCGCCACCAACGGTGTCGGCGTTTCCAGTTCGCTCTCGGTACCGATTCCCTAGGCCATTGACAGACCGGTTCGATGGTTGCCGTAACCGTGTTGCTGTTGAATTGCCGCCCGCTGGGTGACGCAATTTGACCTTGCACGGGAGTGGCGTCGCCGAAAGCGAGCTTCGGCAATTCCAATGTCCAGAGCCGCAACCGTGAGCCTTGCTGCCCCCGCCATCGGTCGTGACAAGCAACCCGGACCGGCGAATGCCAGGCGCTGCGTTCGCCACGCCCGCCCCGGATGGATGCGACCGCGAACCCTCTGTGCCAGGGTCGGTCCCCACGTTCACGAACCCATATGTAAGCGTCTAGCGAACCCATGTTGACCTCAGCCGCGGGAGGCTTTCCAGCGCGCCGGCGTCAGGGTGGCGCCTGGATGCAGCCAAACCGATCCGGGAAGTCAGGCCGGTACTTCAGGGTGCGGAAGTGGCTTTCCGAATAGGGGTTGTCATCCGAAACATAGGGGCGGCTGTGCGATTTGGTGGCGGCCAGATCCGCCAGCAGGAAGGCCACCGGCTTGGACGCCCCGGTCCGCATGCAGGGTCAACTGACCCGGCGGGATGTTCTGCTTCTCGCAGGTGTCTGCAATCAGGCATTTGGCCCACTCCGCAGTTTCGCGAGGCGCCACCATCCAGCCGACCACGTACCGGCTGAAGACGTCCAAGATGACATAGAGATAGAAGTAGGTCCACTTTGCCGGCCCCAGTAGCTTGGTGATGTCCCAACTCCNNCGGCTGAAGACGTCCAAGATGATATGCAGCCATGTCGGCCCTTGGGAAGAGGGGTTCATCGGACGCTTACCCCTGATCGGCCAAAACTCCGTGAACGCACTGGAGCCATTCCACTTTGGTGATCCCGTTCAGAACGGGTCTCTTTACATGAACGGCATTCACCCTTGGGATCGTAGCGGCCTGTGCAGGGTCACTCAACACGCCGATTACCTTGAGCTTGCTTTGTGAGCGTTGCAACGCGGATATGTAATCGGGGCTTCCGGGCAAGGCGAGGTTGACCACCAACACATCGACCTCCACATTGAGTTGCGTGATTAACCTGGCGGCATCGCGGACGCTTCTTGCCGGAAG
>PLDO01000157.1 GCA_003136215.1 Bryobacterales bacterium | reverse complement strand
AGCAGGCGCAGCTCGATCTGCGAGTAGTCGGCCACCAACAGCTTCCAGCCCTGGCGCGGCACGAAGGCGGCGCGGATCTCGCGCCCCAGAGCCGTGCGGATGGGGATGTTCTGTAAATTCGGATTGGACGACGAGAGCCGCCCGGTGGCCGCGCCCGTCTGGTTGAAGCTGGTGTGCAGGCGCCCGGTCGCCCCATCGATCAGCACCGGCAGCGCATCCACATAGGTGCCCTTGAGCTTGGTGAGCTGCCGGTATTCCTGCACCTTGCGAACGACCTCGTGTTCTTCGGCGAGAGCGTCCAGCACGTCGGCGGCGGTAGACACGGCCTTCCCCTTGGCCTGCTTCGGCGCCGGCAGCTTCAAATCTTCGAACAGCACGCGCCCCAACTGCTGCGGCGAGCTGATGTTGAACGGCTTGCCCGCCAGCTCGTGGACCTCCGCCGTGAGCCGCGCGATCTCCGTCTCCATCAGCCCCGAGAGGCGCTTCAACTCAGCGCCGTCAATGCGTATGCCGGTCCGCTCCATCCGCGCCAGCACGCGCGTCAACGGCAGTTCGATTTCGTCGTAGAGCTTGCGCAGGCCGCGCTCATCCACCGCCGGCGAAAGCTGCTGGAAAAGCTCCAGCGTGATGTCGGCATGCTGCTCCGGCGCCGGGCCAAGCCTCAGATCCATGCGTCGCCGCGCCTGCTCCTCCAAGCCGCAGCCCCCGGGATCCGCATCCAGCAGGAAGGCGTACAGCATGACGTCGTGCGCGAAGCCGCGCGCTTCGATTCCCAGCCGCGCCAGTTCCAGCAGCGCCGACTTCACGTCGCAGGCGATCTTCACCGCACCCACGTCTTGCAGCCACGGCGAGAGCGCCGCGAAATGCTCGGAATGCACGGCGCGCGCCACGCCCGCACGCCAGGCCAGGCCGATTGTGTCAAGCGCAAACTCGCCTTCCGCCGATTTCGAAATCGCCACCGCCACCGGCGCGCCCTGCGCCTCAGCCAGCCAGGCGAGCAATTCCTCGCCGCTCCCGATCACGCCGTATTGCCGCTCGCGCGTATCTTCGCTAGGGCCAAGCTCCTTGAGCAGGCTATGAAACTCCATCTCCTTATAGATGGACTTCAGCAACTCCGGGTCGGGTGCCTGCGCCTTCACACTCTCGGCGGAGAACTCCACCGGCACATCGGTGGCGATGGTCGCCAGGCGCTGGCTCATCCGTATGCGCTCGACGTTGTTTTGCAGGCTTTCGCGATAGGCCTTCTTCTCTACTTCGGCCGCGCGCCCTAACGCGGCGTCGAGCGACCCGAAGCGCTCGATCAGTTCCTTCGCGCCCTTGTCGCCGATTCCCGGCGCGCCCGGTATATTGTCCACGGCATCGCCCTTCAACGCCAGAAGATCGGCCACCTGGTCCGGCCGCACACCCATGAAAGTCTTCACCTTTTCGGCGTCGTACCACTCGTCGTCCTTGGCGGGATTGAGCATGGTGACGTGCTCGTTCACCAGTTGCAGCATATCCTTGTCGCTGGATACGATCGCCACGTCCATGCCGAGCGCCTCCGCGCGCCGCGCCAGGGTGCCAATCACATCGTCGGCTTCGAAGCCCGGATATTCCAGAATCGGAATCCGCATGGCTTCGAGGATGCGCCGCACGAAGGGGATCTGGTCGAGCAGGTCCGGCGGCGTCTCTGCCCGGTTGGCTTTGTACTCCGGGAACTCCTGCACGCGGTGGGTGGGTACGCCGCTCTCGAAAATAGCAGCCACGTAGGCCGGAGCGTACTGCTTGGACAACTTGCGCAGCATGTTGTTGAAAATGTAGACCGCTTCGGTGGAGAACCCCGTGCTGGTCCGCATCGGCGGAGCCCCCGACCGCGCACGCGCGTGATACGCGCGAAAGATAAACCCAAACGTATCGATAAGAAACAGCTGCTGTCTGGCCACTGCGCCCATCATACGATAGCCGGTTGAGGCATGAGGCTCCGCGCTTCACCCCGTCCCGTAAAACTCCAGAACCACCACCGTGATGTCGTCGGATTGCGCGGCGCCTTCGGTGAAACCAGCCACCGCCTCCTGAATGGCGTCGTGAATCGCCGTGCAGGAATCGCCGGCGTGGGCTTCCACCACCTCCCGCAGGCGTCTCTTGCCGAAGAAACGCCTTTCCAGATTCTGCGCCTCGGTCACGCCGTCACTGTAGATCACGATCTTGTCGCCCGCCCCCAGGCGCTGTTCCACAACCGCGAATTCCGCCGTCTCCACCAAGCCTACCGGCGTCCCGCTCGCCTCCAGTTCCAGCCGCTCCCCATTCGCCCGCACCACCATCGGCGGGCACTGCGCCGCATTCACGTAGTACATCCTGCCGTCTTCGTGCAGCAGGCAATAGAACACCGTCGCGTACTTTTCACCGCCCGTCCGATCCAGCAGAAAGCGATTCAGCCGCGCCATCCGGTGCCCCATCGCGTCGGCATGCTCCGTCGCCGTGATCAACGCCCCTTGCAAAAGTGAGGCCAGCAGCGCCGATCCCACCCCTTTTCCCGAGACATCCGCCACCACCGCGCTCCAGCAGTGCGAACTGACTCGCGTCACATCGTAGTAGTCCCCGCCCACTTCGTGGGAAGCGAGGCTGCTGCCGCTTGCCCGCAGCCATCCTTCGACCGGCAGACTCGGCGGCAGAAGGCTCTGCTGGATCGTCCGCGCCAACTGCAACTCCTCTTCCAGCTGTTGTTTGGCCCGCTCTTCCTGCAGCAGCCTGGCATTTTCCAGCACCGTGGACGCCTCGATGGCCAGCGTCTGCAGGAGTTCCCGATTTCCCCCTGCCAGGTCCGCCGCCAGCAACCGCGAGTCCATGTACAGTACACCCACGGTCTCGTTGCCCGTCACCAGCACGCTCGTTGCGTCGCCTTGCCCGGCGCGGATCCGCACCAGCGGCACACAGATCACGCTGCGCAACTCCAGGTCCGCAACGCTGTTCTCCGGGCGCGTCTCCGCCGCCCCCAGCGGCTCGAAGTTCATCGACAGAAGTTCGCGGCGCCGCTCCAGCGCCCGCCGGATCACCTCGCGCGGCACCCGCAAATCCGTCTCCCGTAAGTTCTGCCCGCGCCGGTTCCGCGCTACCCGCGTTTCCAGTTCCGCCCCCTCACCCGCTCGCAACAACAGAAACCCGCGCTCCGCCCCCGTGATCGTCAGGGCGGTATCCACCACGCTGGCCAGGACCTCGTCGATCGAGAACGAGCTCTGTAGCGTGCGCGCCAGATCCAGGATGGCCCGCAACTTCGCCAGGTTGCTGCCCACGCCCGGCGGCGCAACCGACTGTTCCCCGCCGCCCACCTGCTCCATCAGCCGCTTGAGTTCCGCGCCGTCCAGCGCAAACAGCAATTGATAGGAATCCTGCGCGCCGAATTCCACCCGGTCCGTGTTTTCCAGTTGTTTACGTTTGACGCGCTTGCCGTTGACGAATGTACCGTGCCGGCTGCCGATGTCCTCCAGCACGTACGCGCCGTTTTCCACCACGATGCGCGCGTGCGACCGCGAAACCCGGCTGTCGCGCAGAATCAGATGGTTCTCCGGTTGCCGCCCGATCAGAAACGGAATCGGATCCACCGGCACCCGCTTGCGATGGCCGTTGGGGTCCAGCACCACCAGCGACGCCGGACCGACGGCCGGGACAACCGCGGCTTCCGGTTCCATCTAGCTTCGCCGCGCCCGCTTGCGGGGTGCGCGCGCGGCCATCGCCGGTTTTGGGGCGTCCAACGCGAGCATGCGCAGCTCTTTCACTTCGCGCGCCCGCAGCGTCTGGCAATGCGCGCAATACCCGCCCACTTCCGTCCGCGCCAGCAAAACCTGAAATCCGAAATGGCTCTCGATCTGCTTGCGCAGCCGCTGCAGCGGCTCACCGAAGAACTCCTCCACTTTGCCGCAGCGCAGGCAGATTACGTGCGCGTGCTCCTGCTTCAGCCGCGTCTCGTAGTAATGCTGGTCGCCGACGTGGTGCATCAGGTCCAGTTCGTCCACCAGACCGCTCGTCTTCAGCATCTTCAGCGTGCGATAGACGGTGACCCGGTTGAGTTTCGGGTCTTTCTCTTTCGCCATCTGAAACAGGCGCTCGGCATCCAGGTGCTCGCCTGTCTTATCGATCAGTTCGAGCAGTATCTGGCGCTGCCGGGTGAGGCGCACGCCCCGCTCCTTCAACGATCCTTCAATTGAGTCGAGGGCCATAGCGTAACCGGGGAACCCTCCAATTCTATCAGCCCCAGTGGGATAAGGCTCCGCCTTGTCCAGCCGAGCGCAGCTCGGACGTCTTCCTCCTCAAACTTACCGCGCCCCCCTGCTACAATTCCATCTGCATGTTCCGCAAGGTCCTGATCGCCAATCGCGGCGAGATCGCCGTCCGCGTCATCCGCTCTCTCCGCGAAATGGGCATCCCCAGCGTCGCCGTCTTCTCCGACCCCGACCGCACCTCCCTCCACGTCCGTATGGCCGACGAAGCCGCCCGCGTCGGACCCGGGCCCTCCGCCGAAAGCTACCTCCGCATCGACCGCATCCTCGACGCCGCCCGCCTTCACGGCGCCGACGCCATCCACCCCGGCTACGGCTTCCTCAGCGAGAACGCCGATTTCGCCGCCGCCTGCGAAGCCGCCGGCATCGTCTTCATCGGACCATCCGCCCCCTCCATTCGCGCCATGGGTTCCAAAACCGCCGCCCGCCGCACTGCCATCGCCGCCGGCGCGCCCGTCATCCCCGGCACCGACCAAGCTGTCACCCTCGACACCCTCCGCGATTTCGCCGCCACCCACGGCTACCCCGTCCTCCTCAAAGCCGTGGCCGGCGGAGGCGGCAAAGGCATGCGCCGCGTGGATCGCGAGAGCGACCTCGAATCCGCCTTCCGCAACGCCTCCAGCGAAGCCGAGCGCGCCTTCCGCAGCCCCGACATCTACGTCGAGCGCCTCATCGAACGCTCCCGTCACATCGAAATCCAGCTCCTTGGCGACCGTCACGGCAACATGGTCCACCTCGGCGAACGCGAGTGCTCCATCCAGCGCCG
>PLDO01000478.1 GCA_003136215.1 Bryobacterales bacterium | reverse complement strand
GGAAAGTCATTTTATCGCCATTCTCAAAATGCTCCACGTTGCTCCACAACCCAGTCGAAAATGAATGCCACAGCCGCCAACCTCGGAACGATCATCACCAGAATGCGAGAATCGGTTACCGCGATTCGGCGAATTGAGACGAGCATTCAGTGGATATCGATGAACGCCACTATCCGGGCCACTCATAGTGGAGCTGGCGGAGATCCGCTCAACGTAATCGCCGCCGTCATGCTCCGCCTGACCGTCGAGTCGAACGCGAATACGGAAAGTGCGGCTGCGGCGCTTGATGAGATGAGCGAGGCCGCCAATCGCGCCTCCGGTTCTCATGCGGGCACCGGTGATTTCACCGACGAAATCCGGCACGCGGTCGCCGAACTACACGCATCGAGCGATTCGAACTTCAGCCGGGTCAACGAAATCGCCGACTTGGGCGCGCAACTCGTTGCCGATATCGGTCCGGTCCGCAGCGGCTTCTCGGCAGGGCCGCTCTTCGATCGAGTGGTCACTCGCGCCCGTCGCGAACTGGAACGGCTCGAAGCTCGAGCTGCACAGGGGGCTTCCGAAAATGTCGGCTTGGAGAGCCTTACCAGGCACTACACCATGCAGACAGAGCGCGATGTTCATGAGTCCGTTGTACAGGGCGCGGAGTTGGTGGTCGCGGCGCCCATTGGCGCTTCGAGAGCGATGCACGGAGACGGGACCTGGGCGAGAACGTGGAATTGTTCTGAAAGCCGGATAATCGACCGCGTCCGGCCTACCAGAACCCTGTCGCCCGCTAGGATGCGACCTCGATCTCCCAGCCGAATCCGGGTCGTTCGGACGGACGCATGTAGACTCCCTCGGGGCCACGGGTAACCTGGTTGTCCTCCTCGAAGCGCCGGTAGACCTCCGGCGGGCCTCCAGGAGGCGGCATGAACATTTCCGACCAGGGAGCGTTGGGAGTTGCCATGGTGAAGTGCACGCAGTCCTGCACGCCGCCAGCATGCGGGATGACGGGAATGTCGTACGTCGAGGCCAGCGCGGCGATCCGGCGCAGTTCGGTCAGACCACCGCACCAGTGAATATCCGGTTGCCAGATCGCGGCCGCGTTGTGTTCCAGCAAGTG
The DNA here is from genome assembly GCA_003136215.1 of Bryobacterales bacterium. GTDB lineage: Bacteria > Acidobacteriota > Terriglobia > Bryobacterales > Bryobacteraceae > Solibacter. Next base: position 4,209 of record PLDO01000478.1, on the reverse strand, counting down.
CCGGAAGCCGTAGCGGAAGTAGACATGTTCGCCGGTTACGATGCGCGTAGTTTTGATTGCCTGCCTCAAGCGGCCGAAACCTTCGAAGTCGTGGGGCGGCAGGCATTCCTCCATCCAGTAGACACGATAGGGCGCGACCATTTCCGCAAATTCGATGGTGTACTGTTCGTTCAGGGCCATCCAGCAGTCGAGCATGATGTCGCCATCGGGACCCAGCAAATCGCGCGTGTGCTTGACCAGATCGGTATTCTTCCGCATGCCTTCGCGGCCGTCGGCGGGGCCGTAGGGCACGGCCAACTTCAGGCGACGGTACCCGAACTGGAGGTGTTGCTCGAGGTCGTTTCCAGTGCAGTAAGTGGGAATGCGCGCTTTGGTTTCCCCTCCCAGCAGTTTATAGACGGGCATCCCGAGGGCGTTACCCACCAGGTCCCAGAGCGCCAGGTCCACGCCGCTGATGGCGTTGGGGACTACGCCCCCCTGCCCATAGTACATACTCGACCGGAACAGAATGTCCCAGATGCGCTCTATGTTGAATGGGTCCTCGCCGACGAGCAGCTTGGCGAAATGGCCTGTCCCCACCTGCCCGCCAGCGATGCCGCCGGTGCCATAACCTTTCACCCCCTTGTCATTCGAGATCTCCACCGTGAAGCCTTCCAGTTTCCCGGGATCCGGCATGAAGAGCGTCCGCTGCGCCTTGTACTCCGGGTAGCCCGACATCGGGTTCGCCACCTCGACGCCGCCGGTAGACCATGATCCCGGCGCGGGCGTATACGCGGGCACCGGCCGCTTCGGCCGCGTGTGGACCAAACGTACGCTCGCGATCTTCAACTTGCTCTTCTCAATTTGAAACGGAAAGGCCGGCACGGGCGCGCCCGTCATCAGCCCCACCGCGGCTCCGCCGCCGAGTCGAAGAAAACTTCGCCGTTGCACGAAATAACCTCCAAGAATGGAACTGATCGATTATTGGGAAACCCCTGAACGTTGTCAAGCACCCGGGGAACAAGTAGCAAGCGCGTAAGCACGCCCGTTTGCCGCGCCGGATGGGCCTTGCACTGGTCTGGGAAAGAGCGGACAATCACCGGTGGCTGGTCTTGTCCGGACACCACCTGGGTCACCCGCGTGGCGGGGAAGCGCGACGTCGCGACCAATATACAGAAAAGAGGAGTAAATTGTGACCGATAGCTCGGTATCTCGTCGATTGTTCTTGGCCGCCGCGGCTGCGGCGCCGGCGGCGCCAATGCCCCTTTCTTCGGACAGAATTGCGATATTCAGCCCGCCGCAGGGCCGCGTCCGGATTGTCGCAGCCACGGCCGCATCGGTCGTCGGGCCTGCCAAATACACAGCGGCGGAGATCAAACAGATTACCTCGCAGGGCAAGGACATTCAGATCGCGCTGCCGGCCAACGTCGACGAAATGAACAAGGCGCTTCCGGAAGCCGACGTCGTTTTCGGCGCGCTCAACGCCGAGTGGCTGGCGAAGGCGAAGAGTTTGCGCTGGCTGCAGGCCACGGAAGCCGGAATGGAGCGGCTGCTGTTTCCGGAGCTGATCAAGAGCGATGTGGTGGTAACGAACATGGCCCGTATGTTCGCGCCGGCCATCTCCGAGACAGCTATCGGGATGCTATTAAGCCTGACGCGCGGTCTCAACAGGTACTACATTCCGCAGTTCCAGAAGCGGACCTTTGTTTCCGAGCGGAACCTGGTGGAGGTGGACGGCATGACCATGGGGATTGTCGGCCTGGGTGGCATCGGGCAGTCCACGGCCATGCGCGCGCACTATGGCTTCAACATGCGAATCCTGGCCACGGATGCGAAACCCATGGCAACGCCAGTCTTCGTGGACACGCTGCGGGAGCCGGGTTGGCTGATGGAGATGGTCCCGCAGGTGGACATACTGGTAAGTGCGGCGCCCGCCACTAAGGAAACCGAGAGTATGTTCAACGAAAAAGTGTTCCGGGCGATGAAGAAGACGGCCTACTTCCTCAACTTATCCCGTGGAGCGCTGGTGGATGAGAACGCGCTCGTCCGGGCGCTGAGGGAAGGCTGGATCGCCGGCGCGGGGGTGGACGCGACGCGCGCCGAGCCGCTGCCATCCAGCCATCCGTACTGGGATTGCCCGAACCTCATCCTCACGTGCCACAGTGCGGGATTCTCGCCGCAACGCCAGCTCCGTCTGGTAGGGCTGCTGGCCGACAACGTACGGCGCTACGCAAGCGGCTTGCCGCTGATGAACGTGGTTGACAAACAGCGCGGCTACTGACGCCGCGGCGGCCGCTTTGTATCGAAAGGAGGTCAACGGATTATGTCAGTTACACGCCGATCTTTCTTCGCCCGCGCGGGGGCCGTCGCCGCCGCGCAAGGGCTGGCTTTACAAGCGCAGCAGAAACCGCCGGTGGATCCGGGCGCGACGCCGCAGGATCCGCGCATGGGCACCGGCGATGTCGCCAAACTGTTCCATTATTCCGATCGCCGCGCCAAGGTCTCCCTGATCAAGGGCGACAACCGGCGCAAGAACATTTACGACGCGCTGGTGGCGATCGACGATCAGATCCGGCCCGCCCTCCAGGCCAGGAAGTACGTTCTGATTAAACCCAACGGTCTCGACCCGTCACGGCGGCTGATCTCTACCCAAGCCGATGCCGTGAACGGAATCCTCGACTACCTGGCTCCCCGTTTCAAAGGTCCCGTGGTGATCGCCGAATGCGGGTTCAGTCCTGCCAGGCAGGTCACCAGCGAGTTCGGCTGGAGCAAAGTCTTCGCCGAGCACAAGCCCCTCGACATTAAGCTGGAAGTTCCCAACGAGGACGGCCGCTACGAACTCATGCTGGGGATCGACTACGACATGCATCTCATCCCCATCCGGCTGGGCGCCCGCTTCCTGGACCCCGATGCTTTCCTCATTTCCTCGGCGGTCATGAAGACGCACAACATGGTGGTGGCAACCATGTCGGTGAAGAACGTGGTTCTGGGAGCGCCGCTGCCGCCGCCTCCCGGACAGAACGGGTCTTGGGGGTTGAGCGAGAAGCGCAAGTTCCACGTCGGCATACGGGCGGGCAACTACAACATGTATCTCGGCGCCCAGCGAATGATACACAACTGGGGGGTGGGGATCGTGGATGGATTCGAGGGCATGGAGGGGAACGGTCCGGTTTCGGGCACCCCGGTGGAGCATCGCATCGCCTTGGCCTCGACCGATTTCCTGGCGGTGGATCGCGTGGGCCTGGAGTGCATGGGAATCGATGCCAGTTGGCCCGGCTATCTCAACTACGCTTACCAAGGCGGCCTTGGTCAATACGATCTGGCTAAGATCGAAGTCGTCGGCGCCAAAATCGCCGACGTGCAACGCAAGTACATGCTTCACGCCGACGTGGACCGGATGCTGGAGTGGCGCGGGCCTATGCGGGACCTGCCGCCGAATCTGGGCTACAACCGGCGTCCGCCCCAGGAGGATCTTTCCGCGTACGCCTGACGCCGGCGGAGTTTCGCTATTTCCAGGCTGCTGCGATGCATTGGTGGGGCATGCTTCAGCTTGCCAGGCGAGCCAGGCTCGCCCAGGCCGATTGACAATCGGCCGCAGCTTGCCAAGCTGCCCCACAACGGTTCCTCCCTGCCCGCCGGGCAGCGTTGACTCCATCCGCGCTACAAAAGATAATCAGAGTTGTAAAACCATGCATCGCATACTGACCGTTGCAAGGGAGGACGAAAGCGGCGGCGACCGCATCGCCGCCCTGGTGGCCGAGCGCCTGGGATGGAAACTCCTCGATCGCGCCCTGATCGAGGAAATCGCCGATCTGGCTCACGTGGATCCGCAACTCGCCCGCGAGTTTGACGAGCGAATCGACTCCTGGGTGCACCGGCTCAGCCGGCGCGCCCTCTGGTATGGCGCCTTCGACGGGGTGGCGGTGCTGCCCGAAACCGCCGTCTTCGATGCCGAAACCACGGCCCGCCTGGCACGGGCTGCCATCGAGCACGCATGGGAAGTCGGGAACTGCGTCATTGTGGGGCGCGGCAGCCAGTGCATCCTGCAGAACCGCCCGGACGTATTTCACGCTTTCCTCTTCGCGCCCTTCGCCGACCGCGTGGCGCGCGCCCGCCTGCACGCCGGTCGCGCCGCGGACGCGCCCGGATGGATTCGCGCGGTGGATGCGGAGCGCGCGCGCTACGTGCAAGTGAATTTTGGCCAGCAATGGCGGGACCCCCATCTCTACG
>PLDO01000138.1 GCA_003136215.1 Bryobacterales bacterium | reverse complement strand
TCTTCTGGATGTCCTTGACGGTGATCAGGCCCTTGAGCGCGAAGTGCTCGTCTACCACCAGTAGTTTTTCCACGCGATGCTTGTGCAGGATCGCCTCCGCCTGCTCCAGCGTGGTGCCCACCGCAACCGTGACCAGGTTTTCCTTGGTCATGACTTCGGAAATCGGCAGGTCGAAGCGGTTCTCGAACCGCAAGTCGCGATTGGTGAGAATGCCCACCAGGACGCCGTCCTTGGTCACCGGCACGCCCGAAATCCGGTAGCGCGTCATCAGCGCCAGGGCAGCGGAAATCGGCTCGTCCGGGCCTATGGTGATCGGGTCCACGATCATGCCGCTCTCGCTGCGTTTCACCCGGTCCACTTCTTTCACCTGCCGGTCGATCGACATATTGCGATGCACAATTCCAATGCCGCCCTGCTGCGCCAGGGCAATCGCCAGGTGTGATTCCGTCACCGTATCCATGGCGGCGGAAACAATCGGAATGTTGAGAGAGATCTCGCGCGTCAGGCAGGTGCGAGTATCGGTTTCGGCCGGGACCACTTCGCTGCGGGCCGGTTCGAGAAGAACGTCATCGAAAGTCAGACCCTCAGGGAGTATGTCTTGGATCATAAGGATTCTTTCCATGATAGCTTGGAACGCATGAACTGGCTTGGCTGGGCTCTGTGTTCGGCACTATTTGCGGCGTTGACCGCCATTTTGGCGAAAATCGGGGTGGCGGGCGTGGACCCCACGCTGGCCACCGCCGTGCGGACTTGCGTGGTGCTGGTGTTCACCTGGATTATGGTGTGGGTGAACCCGGCAGCCGGCGGGTTAAGCGGGTTGACGCCGCGGAACTGGGGATTCCTGGTTCTCTCGGGCATCGCCACCGGGCTTTCGTGGCTGTGCTATTTCCGCGCCTTGCAGATGGGGCAGGCCTCGCGCGTGGCGCCTATCGACAAGCTGAGCGTGGCGCTGGTGATTGTGCTCGCCACCCTGGTGCTGGGCGAGCGCATGACCTGGGCCAAAGGCATCGGCGGCTTGCTGATTGTGGCCGGTGCTGTGACCATCGCGCTGGAACGGTGAACCCACGCAAGGTGCCACTCGAATTTGGTATACTACGGGTTCGAACTACTCGGGAGATTTCTGTCTTATGGCACAAGTTTGCGAAGTATGTGGTCGCGGGCCTCAGTTTGGCAACCGTATCAGCCACGCTCATAACGTCACCAAGCGCCGCTGGAATATCAATCTCCAGTCGGTGCGTGCCCTCGTCAAGGGCGCCGGCAAACGGATCAAGGTCTGCACGTCGTGCATTCGGGACGGTAAAGTTCAAAAAGTCGCCTGATACCCTCGAATTACCCTCCGACTCCCCCCATCCTTTCACTTGAGAGTCTGGCCCCAACGTGCCACTCTGTTCATATCCTGAACAGTTGGTGCTGGGTAACTGCTGGAAACGCGAGTGTGGAGGGGTCCGATGCCGCGAATGAACGAGATTCTGGGTGAAATGGCGCAACCGCTGCGCGGTACCCGTGCGCATATGGGCACTGCATGGAATCCGCCAGGCGCGGAACCCCGTTCGCACGGGTTTGCGCCGCCCCAACCGACTCGCAAACGGCCCGGCTGCAAAAGCTGCGATGGCCGCAAATGCGTAGGGACCTGTAGGTTTTGAGGGCCCGTTCCGTCGCTACCCGGTGATGGAATAGCGCTTCATTTTGTTGATGAGCCCCTGGCGGCTCAGACCTAACAACCGGGCAGCCTGCTGCTGGTTGTTTCGGGTATCCTGCAAGGCTTCGGCGATCATGCGCTGCTCCATCTCTGCCACCGCCCCCTTCAGGGATTGCAGTTTGACGGGCGGAGCGGCCGGCTGATCGCGGCCCGGGCGCGGGATTCCTTCCCAAAGGTCCTCTTCCCCGATTACATTCAGGCGGGCGCACGCCGCCAGGCGGAGGACTTCATTGCGCAACTGGCGCACGTTGCCCGGCCAGGCGTTGCTGGCCAGTTGGCGCATCACCTCGGGGGCGAACTCCATGGCGCTGCGCGCCGTCTCGCGGCAGTATTCCTTCAAGAAGTGATTGGCCAGCAGCGGGATTTCCTCGCGGATCTCGCGCAGCGGCGGCATGTGCACGTGGATGACCTTGATGCGGTAGTACAGATCCTCCCGGAAGGTGCCCTTGGCGATTTCGGCTTCCAAATCCTTATTGGTCGCCGCCAGAAGGCGCACGTCGACGGGGATGGGACCGTGGCCGCCCACGCGTTCCAGGACGCGCTCCTCCAGCACGCGGAGAATCTTGGCCTGCGCGGTGAGGCTGAGGTCGCCGATCTCGTCCAGGAACAGGGTGCCGCCGTCGGCCTTCTGGAACTTTCCGACCTTGTCCTCCAGCGCGCTGGTGAAGCTGCCCTTGATGTGGCCGAACATCTCGCTCTCGATCAATTCCTCGGGAATCGCCGCGCAGTTGACCTCCACGAATGGCTCCGCCGCGCGCGGGCTCATGGCATGCAGCGCGCGCGCCACCAGCTCCTTGCCGGTGCCGCTCTCGCCATAGATCAGCACCCGCCCGTTGGTCTCGGCCATCAGGCCCAGTTGCTGGCGAAGCGCCTTCATCGGCACGCTCTCTCCGATGATCCGCCAGCGCGAGCCGGTATCTTCCTTCAGGCGGCTGTTCTCCAACTCCAGCTTGCGGTGCGCCAGGCCGTTCTTCGCAACCACGGTGACTTTTCCGATGGAAAGCGGCTTCTCCAGGAAATCGAACGCGCCCAGCTTGGTGGCCTTGACCGCGGCCTCAATCGAGCCGTGCCCGCTGATCACCACCACCACCGGACGGACGTCGAACGGCATCTCCTGGATGCGCGCCAGCACCTCCATGCCGTCCATGCCGGGCAGCCAGATGTCCAATAGCACCAGCTCGAAACCGCCGCCGGGCAGTGCCTCCAGGCAGGCCTCGCCGCTCGCCGCCGTCTCCACCGCGTAGCCTTCGTCTTCCAGCACGCCGCTCAAGGACTGGCGGATTCCCGGCTCGTCGTCCACCACCAGAACCCGTCTCGGTTTCATATTTTCACCACGGAAGGCTTGAGGTCCGCTTCCGCGGCGGCCGGGGGCGCCGCGGTTTCATTCTCCAGCACGGCGGGCAGTTCCACCGTAAAGCGCGCTCCCACCGGCTGGTTATCTTCCACCCGGATGGTCCCGTTGTGCTCGGCCACGATGTGGTTGACAATCGCCAGGCCCAATCCCGTTCCGCGATTCTTGGTCGAAAAGTAAGGCAGGAAAAGTCTCTCCTTGTCGTCGCTGCTCACGCCGGCGCCAGAATCGGCCACCACCACTTCCACGGTTTCGGCGGCGCCGGGTTGCGTCGCGATGTACAACGTCTTCACCAGGGAATCCTGCATGGCTTCGGCGGCGTTGTCCACCAGGTTCACCACCACCCGCTGAAACTGCTCCCGGTCCACATTCACCGGGGGCAGGTTGGGCGCGAAGCTGGTGCGGATGGAAATGCCTTCCAGGCGGCCGTGAAACACGGCCAGCGCCTCTCCCACCACTTCATTGAGGTCGCTCGGTACCGGCTGCGCCGAAGGAAAGCGCGCGAACTGGGAAAACTCGTCTACCAGGGTCTTCACCGATTCCACGGATTTGGTGATGGTGGCGGCGCATTCGTAAACGATCCGGGCGGTTCCCGGAGGCAGGTCCAGGCGGTCGAGCTGCCGGCCGATGCGCTCGGCGGAAAGCGCGATCGGGGTCAGCGGGTTCTTGATCTCATGCGCCACGCGCCGCGCCACCTCGTGCCACGCCGCCGCTTTCTGCGCGCGCAGCAGTTCGCTGGTATCTTCCAGCACCATCACGAAGCCCGACGTCAGTTTCGATTCCAGCGCCGAGACGGTTATCGCCAGGTGGATCTTGCGGCTGTCCGTGCGCAGCTCCAGTTGCCGGCTTGCCAGGCCCGTGCGGCGCGCCCGCTTCATGAGATACCGGATTTCGGTGGTGTCCTCGCGCGAGAAAAGGTCCTCCAGGCGCGTCGCCTTGGCGGCCTGCTCCGGCGGAAATATCTTGGACAGCGCCTGGTTCACGTGGTTGATGGAGCCGTCCGAGCCGATCGAGATCACGCCCGTCGGAATGCTCTCCAGGATGGTTTCGGTGAAGCGCCGCCTGCGGTCCAGTTCGATGCCGCTCGATTCCAGCGCCTCGGTCATCTGGTTGAATCCCGTAACCAGCAGCGCCAGTTCGTCTTCGGCGCGCACCGTCACGCGATGCTGCAGGTTCCCCCGCCGCACCTCGCCGGCCGCTTCCAGGATGGCCGCGATCGGTGTAGAGATCCGGTTGGCCAGGATGCGCGCCAGCCAGGTGGCGACGAACAGCACGAACAGCGTGATCAGCACCATCAGCATGCTGTACAGCGTGCGGTAGTTCTTGCGGTTGCCGGCGATTTGCGCCCATGCATCGCTGAATTTCCGGATCTCCATCAGTTGCCGCCCGGCATCCAGGGGAATGCGCGCCGCAACCTCGATGGCGCCGTTCTCCAAGGGCACGTGGACCGCTGCCGTCTGCCCATCCTGCGCGCGCGCCGGATACGGGCCCCAGGTTTCGAGCGGTGAGCCGGAGCGCGCCAGAATGGCGGCCGATTCCAGCCCCTGCTCTTTGGCGAATCGCTCTAATGCGCCAGGCGCGATGGGGCCGCCGGCCAGAAGCTGGCTGGTCTGGGGCTGTGCAGCCAACAGGGCGGCCTGCACGCGCAGCCGGTGTTGGATTTCGAGGTCCAGCGCCCGCGCCGCTCTCTTGTACACTTCCACCTGGTTATCCACCGGGTTGGTGAACCATGCTTTGAGGTTGTAGTTGAGCACCTCGTAGCTCCACAGCACCAGGAAGGTGACCGGGACGCAACTCAGCAGCATGGCGCCCACCACCAGTTTGGTGCGGATGCGCGAACCCAGCCGCTTCGCCTGCCGCGCCACGTAGAGCTTGAAGAACTCTCGCGCCAGAATCCAGCCCACCGTCACCATCAATATAAAGATCAGGGTGGAAACCGCCCAGAAAATGAAGGTTTGTCCGGCGTTGGAAGGGCCGACATTCGAGAGGCGGAAGGAGCCCTGCCACACCACCAGCACCACGCTGATGACAAGCAGCACGCTGGCGGACCAGTAGAACAGGCGCTTTTGCATTGGATATCGGGCCTTCCTTATGATTATACGTAGTCCGTGCCTCGCGCCCCACGCCACGCAGCAAGAGCAGGCCCGCGCTAATCTTTCCAGATTCTGTGCCGATATAGGAAAGCATGAAGTTATTGCGCAGGTTTCCCGTTGGCGGTTTCCTGGGAACGGTCGCCCTGGCGGCACTGTTCCTGAGTATCGGTTTTACCCAGGATGCACCCCAGGATGCGCCCAAAAAAGTAACCAAAACCGAAGGCCTGAACGCCCTGACCGCGAAAGCCGCTCCGGAATACCCGGCCATCGCCAGACAATTGAAAATCGAAGGGGCTGTGGAGTTGGAAGTGCTAGTGGCGGAAAGCGGTACCGTGGAAAAGGTGAATATCGTCAGCGGCAACCCGGTGTTGACGCGGCCGGCCTGCGATGCGGTCAAGAAGTGGAAGTATGCGCCGTTCACTGCCGATGGCAAGACCGTCAAAGCGCTGGTGCCGGTCAGTCTGAGCTTTAAGATGTAGTCCCTTTCCCGGAGACCAAGACGATGAGTTTGACCAAGAAACTGCTGAGCAGCTTTGCAGCCATGCTGGGGTTGGTCCTGTTGATGGGCGCCGGCCTGTTACTGGTAACCCGCGAACTCAGCGGAGACCTCGAGCGTGCGGCCAACGTGACGGCGCGGCAACAATACCTCGCCGGTCAGGTGAGCGCCGGCGCGGCGGAACTCGCCAGTCTGGAGCGGGGCACCGTGCTGGCGGCAATGCTGGCGGATACCGCTCACCAACAGGCTTATCAGCAGGCGTTCAGCCAGCATGCGGAGGATCTGCGGAAGTCCCTGTCGGAACTCCGCAGGACGGCTGACGCGGGCGAGGCGGCGGCTCGCCTGCAGAGTCTGGAGCAGCAGGCGTCGGCGGTGGCGCAGGCGCACGAGGAACTGCGCCAGGCGATGGCCGGCCAGCAGATGGATGCCGCCCTGGTGATTTTCGCGCAAAAAGTGCAACCGAGCCTGGAGGAGATCGCGCGTCAGTCGGTGACGCTGGTGGAAAAGCAGAACCGCGACCTGGCGTCGGCGTCGGCTGCATCCGCCGCCAAATCCGCCCGCAGCAGCACGGTGACGATCGTGCTTTTACTGATCGCCCTCGGTGTCGGAGCGAGCGTTTTATGGATGGTCCGCCGTGTCGGCTACGCCCTCAAGAATCTGGCGGCACGCATGAGCGAGAGTGCGGAAAGGGTCTCCGGCGGCGCGTCCATGGTGTCGTCTTCCAGCCGGTCGCTGGCTGCCGGCGCGTCGCAGCAGGCGGCCTCGCTGGAAGAGACTTCGGCGTCCACCGAGGAAATTGCTTCCATCACCCGCAAAAACGCCGATCACGCGTTAGAGGTCGCCGGACTGATACAGCAATCCGCCGAGGGCGCCGTTGGCGTCAACCAGTCGCTGGACCGCATGGTGGTGCAGATGAACGAGATCGGCAATTCCAGCAACAAGATTGCACGCATCATCAAGGTGATCGACGAAATTGCGTTCCAGACCAATATTCTGGCGCTCAATGCCGCCGTGGAGGCGGCGCGGGCGGGCGAGGCAGGTTTGGGTTTTGCGGTGGTGGCGGATGAGGTTCGCAATCTGGCGCAGCGCTGCGCGCAGGCGGCACGCGATACCGCGGGACTGATCGAAGACTCGATCGTGACGTCGCGTGACGGCAACGCGCGGCTCGATCAGATGGCGGCAAATGTGCGCGCCATGACGGAGAACTCGACTAAGGTGAAATCGCTAGTCGATGAAGTCAACATGGGCAGCCAGGAACAGGCTCGAGGCATGGAACAGATCGCGCGGGCGGTCATGCAAATGGAGCAGGTTACCCAGCGTACCGCCGCCAGCGCCGAAGAGAGCGCTTCGGCCGGCGCCGACCTGAACGACCATGCCAACGCGCTACGCGCCCTGGTGCACGAGATGCGGGAAATGGTAGGGACGGAGTAGAGGAAACGGAACGTGGAAATGGGCGGGCCGGGCGCGAACCCGGCCCGATCCCGAATCCAATTACATTTTGACTTCGTCGACCTTGATCGTGTCGCCGTCCATAGTGCCTGAGATGGTCACTTTGTGGCCGGCGTGAGCTACCACTTTGTCCTGATTGGAAAGTTTGTACACCTTGCCGTCACTTACGAAAACGGCTGCAACGCCACTCTTAATGCAGCGTGCCGCGCAGGCAGCATGGTCGTCGCTGGCGCCATGATCCTCCTTCTTGCCCGCACAATTCGCATCCGCGATGTAACCGGTCCATTCGGCGGCCATCGCGCTCATCGCACAAAACGCAAACACAGCCAGTGCCTTCTTCATAGTGCTCCTCTCCGCAAAAGAATTACCCAGTCAGCAACGACTATACTCCACAGCACGGCTTCGCTGCAACCCTGTATGTTGTTAGAAAAAATACACTTGTAAACCGCAACCGCAAGGTCGCCGTTCAATAGAACAGATACTTGCGCCACTGCGCTTCGCCGTTGCCCAGCATGCGCATCAGGTGGCGGCTGGTATGCAAGCTGAAGGGCCGCGGCTGCCGCAGCAGTTTCATGCCCGCCTCTTCCGGAGTCCGGCTGCCTTTGCGATTGTTGCAGAAATGGCAACAGGCCACCAGGTTCTCCCAGGCCGATTCACCGGCGCGCGACCGGGGAATCACATGATCCAGCGTCAGTTCGGCGGAAGGCATGGTGCGGTAGCAGTATTGGCAGGTGTAGCGGTCGCGCATCAGGATATTCTTGCGCGAGAGCGCCCGCGTCTGCCGCGGAATCCTGCGATATTCCAGCAACCGGATGACGCTCGGCAATCGCACCGAATTGCGCGCGGAATGAACCGCGGTGACCGATACCTCCTCGGCCGACGCCACGCCTTTGAGCACCAGCACCAGGGCTCGCCGTGCGGCGCAGACGTTGATCGGTTCGTAACTGGCATTGAGCACCAGCACTGGTTTCTGCAGTCGTTCACTCGGCATTCAGACCTTCCCCTCCGCCATCGAATGATCCGCCGTCAGGCGCCAACCTGCCATTCGCCGGTCGACCCGCGCCACCGTCAAAAGTGCGACTCTTCGCGCGCCGGCTTGTTTGAGAGCCAGCGCACACGAGGCGGCGGTAGCCCCGGTAGTCATGACGTCGTCAATCAGCAGGATGCGCTTTCCCTGGACGTTTCGCGCGCGGAACGCCTTGGCTACATTCTGGCGGCGCGCGCTCGTGCTGAGGCCCGCCTGGTTCGGCGTCGGACGCACGCGTCCTAACGCCGTGACTACGGGAATGCCGGTGCGCCGGGATAGACCCCGGGCCAGCAGCTCCGCCTGGTTGAAACCTCTCTGCAGCCGGCGGCGCCAGTAGAGCGGCACCGGTACCGCGGCGTCGAATGCCTCGTCGCGTGGGAGTGCCCGCACCAGCAAGCCGCTGAGAGGCAGCGCCAGGGTTTTGACCTTCCCGTATTTATAAAGGTGGATGAGTTCCCGCAGCACGCCTTCGTAAGCTCCGAAGGAGTAAGCTGCGTCGAAACCACGAAGGCCGCTACGGCAAAGAGCGCAGCGGCCTTGGGCATCCAGCGGGAACGAATTCTGAAATGGAGTCCGGCAGCTGGCGCAAAAAAACTCGGCGCTGAGCGGTTCCGGCGTATTCATGCACGTTCTGCAAACCGGGAACCGCGCGACCTCGCGTAACGGGTCGCCGCAAACGTGGCACGAATCCGGGAAGAAAAGGGAAAAAAGGGCGTGGAAGGTGGAACGGACCGCTGAAGCACCTGCACTCGCGACTGTGGCTCGTCTGCTACTCGAGAAGATCCACCCCCGACTGACTTCCCATTCTAGCGAAATTGGCGGCAGATGGGAAATCGCGAGAGCGCAACGGCGACGAGACCTCTTGAACCCGGTGGGCGCGCTGTTTGGTATGGGGCTGAGCTTGGTATCATGGGAATCCATTATGCCTGACTTGGGTTGCGACCCCGCGCCATTGTCCGACGCCGTCACAGACGATATACGTGTTGAGGTGATGTCGAGCTATTCACCAGAGAACTCGCGGCCGCTGGAAGGCGAATGGGTTTTCCAGTATACGGTGCGGATTACGAACCAGGGCCGGGAAACGGTGCAACTTCTCAGCCGGCACTGGCTGATCACCGATGCGGCGGAGCGGATCGACGAAGTCAAAGGGCCCGGAGTAGTGGGCAAGCAGCCTGTGCTCGCGCCGGGGGAGTCATTCAAGTATTCGTCGTGGTGCCCGCTGAAGACGCCGATGGGCTTGATGTACGGCACCTTTGAAATGGCGCGCCCCGACGGGAGCCACTTCGACGTCGAAATCGCGCCGTTCGGGCTGAAAGCGCGCTATACGGTTCATTGAGAGGGCAGAGTTTTGTCCAGCGACACCAGGGCGGAGCTGGTGCCACTACAATGAAGGTATGAGGGTTTGTCTGTGTATTCTGGCCGTGGCTGCCGCTTCCCTGCACGCGGCGACGGCGCCGAAGAGCGAAACGGTGACCGGCAAACTGGTGGTGCGCAGCGGCGAGGCGCCGGTGGTGGAGACGGCGGAGCACAGACGCATCGTGCTGGATGGCGATGCGCCCACACGGAAGGTGCTGCACGATCCGCGGGTGAACGGATTCGAGGTGGAAGCGCGCGGGCACTTCACGGCGCCCGACAAATTCCTGATCGACCCGCAACACACGCGCGCCCTGTTGGTGCGCGATGGCGGCAAGCTGAAGATGATCACCTACTGGTGCGACGTGTGCTACATTCGCGCTTACGCACCCGGGCCGTGCGTGTGCTGTCAGAAGGACACGGACCTGGACCTGCGCGACCTGGACGATATTCGATGAGCCCCGACAACTACACGGCCCGCCAACTGGCGGTGGACGGAATCGAGACAGTGCAACTGGCCGACGCCGCGCGCAAAACGGAACTGGAGATTGCGCCCGGCGTGGGCAATATGGCCTACAAGTGGAACGTGGGCGGACGGAACTACCTCTACTTCCCGTATCCCGGCGTGGCGGCGTTCGCCGCCCGGCCGCGGCTGTGCGGCGTGCCGTTCCTCGGCCCGTGGGCCAACCGCCTGGATGGCGACGCCTACTGGGCCAACGGAAAGCGCTACCTGCTCAACCCGAACCTGGGCAACGTGGGGCACGACGGCAATCAGAAACCCATCCACGGAGTGCTGGGCTTCTCCAAGGCGTGGAAGTTGGTGGAAGCCAAGGCGGACGGCACGGGCGCGTGGTCCGCCAGCCGGCTGGAATTCTGGCGGCATCCCGAGATGATGGCGCAATTTCCGTTCCCGCACACGTTGACGATGACCCACCGGCTGCGCGACGGCACCGTGGAAGTGGAGACGGCGATTGAGAATCACGGGACCGACCCGATGCCGATCGCCATCGGATACCACCCGTACTTCCAGTTGCACGACGTGCATCGCGACGAGTGGCACGTACACTTCGCGGCCCGCGACCACATGGTGCTCAACGCGCAGTTGATTCCGACGGGCGAACGCAAGCCGGTGGAATTCGCCGACCCGCACGCGCTGAGCGTCGGGCCGCTGGACGATGTCTTCGGCAACCTGATCCGCGACCCGGACGGGCGGGCGCGATTCAAGGTGGAAGGCGGACGGGAGCGCATCACGGTCGCCTACGGGCCGAAATACACCGTCGCGGTAGTCTATGCCCCGCGGGGGCAGGACTTCATCTGCTTCGAGCCGATGGCGGCGATTACCGACGCCTTCAACCTGGATCACGACGGAGTCTACAAGGAGTTGCAGAGCGTGGCGCCGGGCGCGACGTGGAAAGAGAGCTTCTGGTTGAGCGTGGGGTAGTAGGACAGGCCTCCCGGCCTGTCTCTGGAGATTGGCCATTTGCGCCATATGGACAGGCCGGGAGGCCTGTCCTACCGGAAATTCTCCACCAACATTAAATTGGTCTGGCTCTGGTCGACGCGGGCGTAGAGGATGGACTTGCCGTCCGGGGACACGGAATAGCTGCCGCCGCCTTGCCAATCGGCGTTGCGCAGGCGGAATACGATGGAGCTTTTCTTAGTGGAGAAATCATAGAACGAGACCACCATGGAGCGCGCGCTACGCTCGAATTCGGTATAGTAAACGCCTTTTTTCGTGGGCTGCATGGTAGTGGGCCCCCACATATCGTGCTCGGGGACGAAAGCCTCCTCCGCGTCGCCGCCGCCGGTGGGAATGCGCCAGATTCCGCGGCGCGAACGGAAGTAGATATACCTGGCGTCGGCCGATTCGACGGGTTGGCCGGCGCCATGCTCCTCCACGATGGCTTGCGGATTGCCGCCGGCGGCTGTCGCCTTCCAGATCTGGCCGCGCGATTGGAAGTAGATCCACTTACCATCGTGCGAGTAAGACGCGTTAGAGGCGTTGAGCAGGACGCGCGACGGCTTGCCTCCTGGAGAGGCGGGCACGGTGAAAACCTCCTGCCCGTGATCGCTGGACGCATCGAAGATGAGCGTCTTGCCTTCGGGCGACCAGCGAAGGCGGCCAACGCGCGGCCCCTTGAGCTGCGTGATCTGCACGCGATTTCGGCCGTCGGCATCGCTGACGAAGATCTCGTCGGCGCCGCTCTGATCGCTGACGTCGGCGATTTTCGAGCTGTCGGGCGACCACGATGGGTTGACCTCGCGGCCGGTGGAGCGGATCACGGGGTGCTCTTCGACGGCATCGCCGGCGGCCAGCGTGGCGCGCCAGATGGCGGAGACGGTGGGACTGTCGGTGTAAGCCAGTCGATTGCGTCCGATGGCGGGATAGTAAGCCTGCTTGCCTGAGATGACGAGATCGCGCGGGCTGCCGCCGTAGGCGGGCACACGCCAGAGGCGCCAGCCGCCGACGCGATTGCCGGAGTAGAGCAGGTCCGCGCCGTCGCGCGTCCAGGCGATGCCGCGGATGCCGCGATCATCAAAGGTGAGGCGGCGCAAACCGGCGCCATTTGCGTCGCACAGATAAATATCGGCGCCCTCGTTCTGGGTATGCCGCACGAAGGCGATGCTGCTTCCGGTGGGCGAGACGGCCGGGGTGGAGTCGCCCTCGCTGCCTTCCGGCGGGTTGGTGATGCGCTGCACTTTGCCCGAATCCAACGGGACCACGGCGAGAGCCGGCAACTGCTTTTCTCCGCTCTGCACCACCACCAGCGATTTGCCGTCGGCATTCCAGGAGACGGCGGGCAGGGGCTGTGCGGCATCGGCGCCGGGGCCGCCGAGAGAGGCGAGCTTGCGCTCGGCGCCGCCATCGGCCGGAACCACGATGCACTCGGTGAGCCCGTCGCCGGCGCGCAGGAAGGCGAGGGTGCTGCCATCGGGCGACCACACGGGTGCGATGTCGCTGGCTTCGCCATTGGTCAACTGTTGCGGCTTACCGGCGGGCAACTCGCGCGTGAAGACGTGGAAGGCGCCGACTTTGGAGCTCTGCCGGGCGCTGTAGGCGACGCGCTTGCCGTCTGGCGAAATTGCAGGGTAGGCCTCGGAATCTTCGCCGGCGGAGAGTTGCACGCGTTTTTGGGCGACTTGCGGGCCGGTGGCCAGGCGCCCCATCAGGGTGACGAGGCCGCCCACGGAACAGAGGGCGAGAGCCAGCAGTACAGCAGGTCGGCGGAAGAATTTCCCGGATGCCATAATCGTGTCCGTCATTATCGCAGGATGCGGTTCAGCCAGTTCTCCCAGATGGGGCCGGCGCGGGAAGGAAAACGGTGGCCGCCTTCCAGAAGCTGGAACTCCACGTCATCACAACGAAGACGCAAACGGCGCGCGTATTGTTCCGTT
>PLDO01000205.1 GCA_003136215.1 Bryobacterales bacterium | reverse complement strand
GCGCCAACGACGCTTCGTCGTGCGCTTCGTTGGCCGTGGCCTGACTCAACGCCGCTTCAAGCGGCCGGCGGTCGATGGTGAACAGCAGCGCGTCCTTCTTGACGTAATCGCCTTCGTTGAACGAAGAGAGCGTAAGCTGCCCGGTGACCTGCGCCTTCACCGAAATCGTGGTGTAGGCTTCTACGTTGCCGATCACCTGGATCTCCACCGGCACGTCCTGGGTGGCTGCCACCGCCACCGTGACCGGCGCATCTCCGCCCATCCCTTTCTTTCCGCCTTTACCGCCTCCGGACGATGCCGCCGGGCTGGCGCCGGAGTTGGAGCAGCCGTTCAGGATAAGCAGTGCTGTTACGGCAGCCGTCAGAATCCAAAAACTTTGGAATCGCTTCTGGCCGTCACACACACCGAAGGCAATAGGATGCATAGGTCGTATTCGTGATTTTGGCGCTAACCCCATGGTAAAGGTTACGATTCGCACACTGCAAGGGCTCGGAAGAGTACAGGCCCAAAAAAGGTCTTAGACCCTGGGCTTGGGTGGCGGCAGTTCCCGCGCCACTACCGTATCCGAGAAGGCTTCCCGGTGGTGGCTGCCGTCGCAAAACGGCTTGTTGGCTGAGTGGCCGCAACGGCACAATGAAATCACCGTTCTTCCGGCGAGGCCGAACAATGCTCCGCTGGGGTCCACGATTTCGAATTCGCCTTCAATCCGAATCGGACCGTTGTTCTGAGGCGCAATCTTCGCAGGCATTCCTGGATCGTATCACGTCGGTGGGACAGGCCTCCTGGCCTGTCTGGGCCGCCCTTACCGCTGCGCGTGCTTTTTCTTGGTCAGCCAGCCGCTACTTTTTCTTGGTCGCCGGCGGCTCCGTCGTGCCCTTCTTCTCGTCCACCACGCCTCCGAACCGGATCGTCGACTTGCCTTCGTACTTCTTGTAATCCTGATACTTCACGGTCATGCGGATAGGGACGTTTTCACCGCTCTTGAAGTGCAGGGTATCGTTGGCGCGGGTGTAGGTGGGAAACCAGTACTTCTTATCGATCTGTTCGCGATAGGTTTCGAACTTGGGGAAGGCCTGGTCGGAGCTGCGTTTCAAGATCCCGACGGCTTTGCCGACCGTCTTGACGATCTGCAAATCCTGATCGTCCACCCAGATCTGGCCTTCGAAGTAGCGCTTGCCCTGAATCATCTTCTTGGGCTTGACCGAAAAGGTGTAGCAGCCGATGTCGTCGACTTTTTCCTTGCCGAGGTACTGGATGTCGTAGTCGGGGATGTCGGGCGTGGTGAGCACGAAGGGCTGCACGTTGCGCATGTCCTGCACGTCCTCGGGAGACAGGCTGATGTGGTGGAGCGAGATGACGGGGGCGTAGATCACCTTTTCGATGCGTTTACCGTCCGGGGTGAAAATGATGTCGTCCACCTCTTCCCACTTCCCGCCGCCCTCGAGTTCCTCCAGCTTCACGCTCTGGCGGTAAGTATAGTTGTTGCGCGCCTCCTTGAATTCGAGTTCCTTGGCGGCAAATTTCTGGATGATTTGGGCCGGATCGACGTCGGCCGGCCGGGCGGGCAGGCACAGGACTGCGAAGGCGGCGGAGAGAACGATTACGCGCATATTTCCCCCAAGTCGAGAGACGGACTCACTTCCCCAACAGTTTCTTCGCGATGGTCACGAGCTGGATATTGCTGGTTCCTTCGTAGATACGCCCGATTTTCGCGTCGCGATAGAGCTTTTCCACGGGGTAGTCTCTGGTGATGCCGACCCCGCCATGGACTTCGATGGCTTTCGACGCCACCTGTTCCGCGATCTCAGAACTATAATACTTCGCCATGGCCGCCTCCGTGAGAAAAGGTAGGCCGGCGTCTCGCAGGCGGGCGGCGTTGTAGACCAGGAGGCGGGCGGCTTCCACCTGGATGGCCATTTTGGCGAGGTCGAACTGGACGCCTTGAAACTCGCCGATCGGTTTGCCGAACTGCTTGCGTTCGCGAGCGTACGCGATGGCGTGATCGAGCGCGCCGCGGGCCAGGCCGATCATCTGCGCGCCGATGGCGATGCGGCCCTCATTGAGCGTCTCGATGGCGACCTTGTAGCCTTTGCCGACCTCGCCCATGACGTTTTCGCGGGGAACGCGGCAGTTGTCCAGAATGAGTTCGCAGGTGGAGGATGCGCGCAGACCGAGTTTGTCCTCCTTCTTGCCCACCTGGAAACCCGGGAATTCGCGCTCCACCAGGAAGGCGGTGACACCTTTGTACCCCGCCTCCGGGTTGGCGTTGGCGAACAGCAGGAAGAATCCGGCCTCGGCGGCGTTGGTGATCCACAGCTTACGGCCGTTGAGCAGGAAATGGTCGCCGTGGTCTTCGGCGCGCGTGGCCATGGCGAAGGCGTCGGAGCCCGAGCCGGCCTCGGAGAGCGCGTAGGAAGCGACCATGTTTTCGGCCAGGCGGGGCAGGTATTTGGACTTCTGTTCGGGCGTGGCCCAGCGGAGCAGGGCGTTGTTGCAGATTGTGTTCTGCACATCGACGATCACGCCGGCCGAGGGGTCCACCGCGGAGAGTTCTTCCACGGCGAGGATGGCCTGGAAGAACGTGCCGCCCTGACCGCCATACTCCTCGGGAATTTCGATCCCCATGAGGCCCATGTCGAAAAACTGCTTGATGATGTCTTTGCGGAAGACGCCGGCCTCGTCCATTTCGCGCACGTAGGGACGGATCTGTTCGCGGGCGAACCGGCGCACGGTGGTCTGGAAGAGCCGTTCTTCTTCGGAGAGCGCTGTCAAGGCCGGCGGCGGAGTCTCCAGGGAATCGAGGGCGGGCATGTCCGAAGCTTACTCCTTTGGGGCGGCCTGGCGCCAGTTACTCCACGCTCGCCATGGCGCGCCATTCACGGCCCTGGGATTCGCCGACGCCTTTGTAGGTGACGAAGCCCTTGTAGGTGTTGACGCCTTCGCGCAGCGCGGCGTGGCGCTGGCAAGCGCCATCCAGGCCATGATTCGCCAGTTCGAGAAGGTAGGGGAAAGTGGCGTTGGTGAGCGCCAGAGTCGAAGTGTGAGGCACGGCGGCGGGCATATTAGAGACGCAATAATGGAGCACGCCATCGACAAAATAGACGGGCTCGGTATGCGTGGTGGCATGCGAGGTTTCGAAGCAGCCGCCCTGATCGATGGCGACGTCGACGACCACGGCGCCGCGCTTCATTCTGGCGATCATTTCGCGGCGCACCAGGCGGGGCGCGGAGGCCCCGGGAATCAGCACGGCGCCCACCACCAGATCGGCGGTTTTGAGATTCTCGCTGATGGTCCAGGCGTTGGAGGCGAGTGTGACCACCTGCCCGCTAAAGATGTCGTCAAGTTCGCGGAGGCGGTTGAGGCTGCGGTCGATAATGGCGACGTGGGCGCCCATGCCGATGGCGATTTTCGCGGCGTTGGTGCCGACGATGCCGCCGCCCAGGATCACAACGTTGCCGGGCGCCACGCCGGGGACGCCGCCGAGCAGAATGCCGCGCCCGCCGCTCGGGCGTTCCAGATACTGCGCGCCCACCTGGACGCTCATGCGTCCGGCGACTTCGCTCATCGGGGTGAGCAGCGGGAGCGAGCCATCGCGCTCGCGGATGGTTTCGTAGGCCACGCCGTTGACCTTGGTGGCCACCAGTTTGTCGGTGAGTTCGGGCAGGGGCGCAAGGTGCAGGTACGTGAAGAGGATGAGGCCGGGACGGAAGAAGTCGTACTCGGCCTTTTGCGGCTCTTTGACTTTGACGATGAGATCGGCGCGCTGCCAGACCTCCGCCGCGCTGCCCAGGATCGACGCGCCGGCCTCGGCATATTCCTGGTCCGCCAGAGAACTGCCTTCGCCGGCCTGAACTTCCACCAGAACTTCATGGCCCGCCTCGCGTAGCGCGGTGACGCCGCTTGGCACGAGGCCTACCCGTGTTTCGTTGTCTTTGATTTCCTTAGGAACGCCGATAATCATGTGCCGCTTCTCCGAAGTTCAGGTTAACACCACGACACCGTGGGGAGGATGGGGCGTTGCATTTGTGAAATCAACCGGGACATACTCGTGGTATGCGTCTGTGGCTGGGGATCGGATTTTGCGTGGCGGGGATGGCTGCACAGGCGGCGGTTCTGCCGGTGATTGCCGGCGATTCGAACCGGGGCGCGAAGCTATTCGAGGCGGAACAGTGCATCAAGTGCCACGCGGTTAACGGGCGAGGCGGCAAGGTCGGGCTCGACCTGGGGCGCGTGGTGAATCGCGGTTACACGCCCGCGCATCTGACGTCGGCGATGTGGAATCACGCGCCCACCATGTGGGGCGCGATGGAGGCGGCCAAAATAGAGACGCCCCAACTGACTCCGCAAGGCGCCGCCGACCTGTTCGCGTTCTTTTACTCCGCGCGGTTCTTCGACAAGCCCGGCGAGGCGGCAAGCGGCAAGGCGATGTTCGAAAGCAAGCAGTGCGGCACTTGCCATGGAATCACCGACTCGCGCGCCGAAGGGGCGCCGCCAGTCGACAAATGGGAGTCGCTGGCCGATCCGATTCTGCTGGTACAGCAAATGTGGAACCACAGTTTTCGGATGCGCCAGGCCTTTGCGCGCCGCGGGATGCAATGGCAGGTATTGACCGGCGGCGAGTTGAACGACATCCTGGCTTACCTTCGTTCGCTGCCGGAGACCAGTGGCCTGGGGTCGCATTTCTCCAATACGAGCGGCGCGGAAGGAGAACAGCTCTTCGCAAGCAAGGGGTGCGTCAATTGCCATCACGGCAGCCTCGCGCTGGAGAACCGCTTGAAGAACATGACGCTGACCGACATCGCGGTGGACATGTGGAACCACGCTCCCCGCATGCTGCAAACGCCGCCGACGTTCACGCAGAACGAAATGCGCGAGTTGCTCAGCTACTTGTGGATGCGGCAACTGGTTTATCCGGGCGGGAGTATCGCGGACGGCCAGAAGGTGTTTTCCGAGCAGAAATGCTCGGCCTGTCACGCGGGAGGCACCAACGGCGCACGGCAATTACCCGGACAGGCGACGAAGTATTCCGAAGTCACGATCATCGCCGCGTTATGGCGCCACGGTCCACAGATGCTGCGCCGCATGAGGGCGGCGGGCATTTCGTGGCCGCGGTTCAAGAGCCCGCAGGAAGTAGCGGACCTGATTGCGTATCTGAACTCGGTGCAATAGCCGCGATTGGCACACCCGTGATACGCATGGCTCGGCCCGGCGGGAGGCTACTTCTTTCGCCGCGCGACCACCCTTACTTTTCGCGTCTGCGAGATGGCGCCGGGGGTCAGCGCATCGTTAATCATTTCCGCCTGCTCCTGCTGGTGGCGTTTGCCGCTGCCGGTCGCCGGACTGGCGCTCTCCGACCGCCCCACATAGCGCACTTCGCGCCGGGTTTCATCCAGTAGGGGCTGAATGCACTCGCGCAGGAAGCGCCACGGACCCATATTGCGCGCTTCCTCTTGCGCCCAGACCACCTCGGCCGATGGGTTGTAGCGCGCCAGAAGATCGCGCGCCTGGTCGGCGGCAAATGGATAGAGTTGCTCCACCCGAAGCAGCGCGACGTGGTCCGCCTTGCGTTCCTCGCGCGCGGCCAACAGGTCGTAGTAGATTTTGCCGGAGCAGAAGACCACGCGCGAGATGCGGGCGTTATCGGCGACGGCGGGGTCGCTGAGGATTTCGGTGAAGCCGCCGCTGGTGAAATCCTGTAGCGTGGATACCGCCCGAGGGTGGCGCAGCAGGCTCTTGGGCGTGAAGACGATGAGCGGCTTGCGGGTGCCGCGGCGGTCGCTGCCGCCGTACATCTGGCGGCGCAGCAGGTGGAAATATTGCGCCGGAGTGGTGCAATTGCATACCTGCATGTTATTTTCCGCGCACAGCGTGAGGTAGCGCTCGATGCGCGCGCTGGAGTGTTCCGGACCCTGCCCTTCGTAGCCATGGGGGAGCAGCATCACCAGACCGCTCGGCTGTCCCCACTTCTGCTCGCAGCAGGAGATGAACTGGTCGATCATGATCTGCGCGCCATTGGCGAAATCGCCGAACTGCGCTTCCCAGATGACCAGGGCGAGCGGCTCGGCCACGCTGTAGCCGAACTCGAAGCCCAGCAC
>PLDO01000041.1 GCA_003136215.1 Bryobacterales bacterium | reverse complement strand
TTCACAAGGCGGAGCCTTATGCCACTGAAGGTCTACCTGGTCGGCGCCGGCCCCGGAGATCCCGAGCTGATCACCCTCAAGGGGCGCCGCATCCTGCAGCAGGCCGACGTGGTTCTCTACGACCATCTGGCCAACACCGCCCTCCTCGGGCACGCCCCGCCGCACGCCGAGCGCCTCTACGTCGGCAAGAAAAAATCGGTGCACCAATTCTCCCAGGAGGAGATCTGCTCCCTGCTCATCGAGCGCGCGCGCCGCGGCCTAACCGTAGTGCGTCTCAAGGGCGGCGACCCCTTCATCTTCGGCCGCGGCGGTGAAGAGGCCGAGGCCCTGGCCGATGCCGGCATCCCCTTTGAGATCGTGCCCGGCGTCACCACTCCCCTGGGCATTGCGGCTTACACCGGCGTGCCGCTTACCCATCGCGAGCACACCTCCGCTGTCACCTTCGTCACCGGGCACGCCGTGGAGGCCATCGATTGGGCCAAAGTCGGGCACGCCGAGACGCTGGTGATTTTCATGGGCCTCACCACGTTTCCGGAAATCGCCCGCCAGTTGATCGCCCACGGGCGCTCGCCCGACACTCCCGCCATGGCCGTCCGCTGGGCCACCCGCCCGGACCAGCAAACCATCGCCGGCACGCTGGGCGGGCTGCCCGCCATGCTGGCCGGAATGAAACCGCCGGCCACCATCGTTGTCGGCGAAGTGGTCCGCCTGCGCGGCAAGCTGGACTGGTTCGAGCGCCTGCCGCTGTTCGGCAGGCGCATCGTGGTGACACGCGCGCGCGAGCAGGCCGACGCCCTCGCCTCGCGCCTCGGCGCGCTCGGCGCCGGCGTGGTCGAACTGCCCACCATCGAGATCCGCCCGCCGGGCGACTGTGCGCCGCTCGATAGCGCCATCGCCCGCCTGGACACCTACGACTGGATCGTCTTCACCAGCGCCAACGGGGTGCGCTTCTTCCTGGACCGCCTGGATGCCGGGCGGAACGATCTGCGCCACCTGCGCGGCAAAATCTGCGCCATCGGCCCGGCCACCCGGGCCGCCATTGAGGCCCTGCACCTCAAGGTAGACCTGATGGGCAAGGAGTACGTCGCCGAATCGCTCCTCGAAGCCTTCGCCGCCCACGATCTGGCGGGCCGGCGCGTCCTGCTGCCGCGCGCCGCCGTGGCCCGCGACCTCGTGCCCGGCGAACTCGCCCGCCGCGGCGCGCTCGTGGACGTCGTGGAGGCCTACCGCACCGTGCCGCCGGAGCACCTCAACCAGCGGGCGCGCGAGGCGCTCGACCCCCGCCCCGATTGCCTCACCTTCACCAGTTCCTCCACGGTGCGCAATCTGGTGGATGCCGTGGGAGCGGACGCCCTGCGCGGCATACCCGTGGCCTCCATCGGGCCCATCACCACCCTGACCGCGCGCCAGCTTGGCATCGAAGTCGCCACCCAGGCCAAGGTCTTCAACGTCGAGGGTCTTGTCGCCGCCGTCCTCGGGTTGTACACTGAAATGACTCCCCCGTCAGAATAATGAGATCGCACATCATTGGTGTTGCGGGTCCGTCCAGCTCCGGGAAATCCGAGCTGGCAAAGCAGCTCGTACACAGACTGCCCGGGACCTCGATTGTTTCTCTCGATTCCTACTATCGCGGCATGGAGGAGATTCCCCTCGAAGAGCGCAAGAAGGTCAACTTCGACCACCCCGATTCTCTCGATTGGGAGCTGTTGCACGAACACCTGCTGGCTGTCGCGGCCGGGCGTGCATTCGATGAGCCGGTCTATTCGTTCGCCGATTACGCGCGCACTTCCGAAACGCGGCGCATCGAGCCCACCGGGTTTCTCATCGTCGAGGGTTTGTTCGTGCTCTACTGGCCCGAACTCCGCGCCATGCTGGATACCAAGGTGTACGTGCAGACCCATCCCGACGTCTGCTTCCAACGCCGCCTGACGCGCGACGTGGCCGAGC
Source organism: Bryobacterales bacterium (assembly GCA_003136215.1). Classification (GTDB taxonomy): domain Bacteria; phylum Acidobacteriota; class Terriglobia; order Bryobacterales; family Bryobacteraceae; genus Solibacter. Next base: position 1,709 of record PLDO01000041.1, on the reverse strand, counting down.
GCGGGCGGACTCCCCAGAGTGTTCGCGAGCAGTACGAACGCACGGTGCGGCCGAGCGCGGAATGGTTCGTCTATCCGACGGAAAAGTACGCCGATCTGGTGGTCTCGGGCGAAGAGCCGTTCGAGCGCTCCACCAGAGCCGTGGTGGCGGCGCTTAGTGGGACAGACGATCGCCTTGTGCCGTCTGTCAACTTCCTTACTTCAACGGCTTGAACATCAGGTTCCGGAACTGCACCACGCTGCCCTTGTTGTGCTGCTGCAAGGCGCAGTAGCCTTTCGTGTAAGTGTTCTTCTCTTCCACGTAATCGGTCACCACTTTGTCGTTCACCTTGATGATGATGTGGTTGCCCTGCGCGATGACGTGTTGCGTGCCCCACACGTCGTCGGGTATCAACTGCTCCAGGATCTTGTGGAAGCCGTACAGGCTGCCGGTCTTCACCGGGTCGGCGTGGCTGGTGTTGACCTGCGCTTCGTAGCCTTTCGGGAAACCGGGACCGAACGCCGCGCGGATATACATTCCGGAATTGCCCAGGTGACCGATTTTCACTTCGGCCTTGAACTCCAGGTTTTCGGCCTCGCGCACCATCCAGAACAGATGGCTTCTCTCGCCATCCCCGGTGATGCAGCCGTCGCGCACCGTCCAGGATTCCGGGTTCTCGTTGGCTTTCCAGCCCGCGAGGGTCTTGCCGTCGAACATGCTGATCCAGCCGTCCTTGTCATCCGCCGCCATGGCGCACGAGGCCATGAGAGCGGCGGCAATCAGCGCGATCGAGAGTGTCTTCATATGGTGCATCTCCTTTAGATGTGAAGCGTCATTGTAGCCGAATGCGGGACCCTTGTCCGCGCCGCGCCGGCTGGCCCCACTGGCACCGGCGGAAGGTGTACCATAGTGAATTCAAGGGGAAATCGCCCGTTGATCGGATGTCGTCACACCCGATAGGGGATGGTTTGTCCCGGGGCAACAGAGTCCCTCCTTTACTTTCAACCCCTTGGAATGGTAGGCTAAGTTACTCATAATGCGTACAGTTGACTTGATCCAGCGTAAACGCGACGGCGAAGAACTTTCTCCCGAAGAGATTGAATTCCTGATAAACGGATACACCAGCGGTGATATCCCCGATTATCAGATGTCGTCGTTCCTGATGGCAGTCTACTTTTCAGGCATGACTGACCGCGAGGTCAGTCGCCTTACGGAGTGCATGCTGCATTCCGGCGATACCGTCGACCTCTCGTCCGTTCCGGGTGTGAAGGTGGACAAACACTCCACCGGCGGAGTGGGCGACAAGACCAGCTTCATTGTGGCGCCGCTGGCGGCGGCCGCGGGAGTTGTGGTGCCCATGATGTCGGGCCGCGCGCTGGGTCACACCGGCGGCACGCTGGACAAGCTGGAATCCATCCCGGGTTTCCGCACGGACCTGACGGCGGAGGAGTTCGAAAAGCAACTGGCCGAACTGGGACTCTGCTTCATCGGGCAGACCGAGCGGTTGGTGCCGGCCGACCGCAAATTGTACGCGCTGCGCGACGTGACGGCGACGGTGGAATCGATCCCGCTGATTTCGTCTTCCATCATGTCGAAGAAACTGGCCGAGGGTATCGACGCGCTGGTGCTGGACGTCAAGGTGGGCACGGGCGCCTTCATGAAGACGCAGGTGGAGGCGCGCCGCCTGGCGGCGATGATGGTGGGGATTGGCCGCCGCATGGACAAGAAGG
>PLDO01000244.1 GCA_003136215.1 Bryobacterales bacterium | reverse complement strand
CCAGGATGCCGTACCAGTTCTTGATTCCCAGTGTGGCGCCGGTCAGGCTGTGGTGCTTGGCAATCGGGATGTTGATCATTTTGTCGGCGCTCAGGAAGGGCACGAGCACCGGCCAGGAGTTCAACACCTGCCCGCGCAGAGCCACTTCCCGGAACAGGCGGTCCTCGGGCAGGATCACTTCCGCGCCCGCCGCGCGGGCGGCGGAGGCAATGCCGCTGCGCGCGAAACAGGAGCGCGCGTCGTTAATGCTCACATCCGTCACAATTGCCCGCCGTGCGCCGGCCTCCAGGCAAAGCCGGCTCACTTCGGCGACCACTTGCGGATTGGTGTTGGCGGCCTGTTCCACCGTGCGGTCCCAGGCGATGTTGGGTTTGATGACCACCACGTCGCCGCGCGAGATGAAGCGGCGTATGCCTCCCAGTTCCTGGATCGCCCGCCGCGCCAGGCGCGCGGGGTCGTCGCCTTGGATGACCACCATCTCGGGGAGAGCCGCTTCCGCCGGAACCTGAAAATTCGGCCGCACAGTGTCCGCGCCCGGCTCCTCGGGGCGGTGGCCGCGCCCGCTCAGCCACACGCCAAGCCCGGCTGTAGCGGTTGCCACTCCACCCAGACGAAGCAGTTGGATCATGGCTTCGCGCCGCCCCGCCGGTGGCGCTTCGGGTTCCATGGCTGGTGCACCTTTGACTTCAAGACCAGTTTACGTCTAACTCTGTAGGTGTGAAGGCCGGATTCGGAGTTCGAACGGTTCTTGTCCTAATTGGGTTCACGGCCGCCATTGCCCAGATCGTGCTGCTGCGCGAGCTGATGGTGGTTTTCTACGGCAACGAAAGTGCCATCGGGCTGATGCTGGCAAGTTGGCTCTTCTGGACGGCGGCGGGCAGCAGTCTGGCCGGGCGGTTGGCCTCGCGCGGCCGGCAACCGCGCTGCCTGATGGCCGCCATCCAGGTGCTGGTCGCCGCCATCCTGCCGTGGACCGTCCAGGCCGTGCGCGCCGCTAAAGGCCTTCTCCAGACGGTGCCGGGCGAGGTTCTGGGACCCGCCGCCATGCTGCTCACTTCGTTCGCCGTGCTTGGCCCGCTCTGCATTTCTTGCGGCGCCCTGTTCACGGCAGGCAGCCGGGTTTGCGCGGCGACGGGATCCTCCGACAGCGAGGCTACCAGTACGGTGTACCTGTGGGAAGCCGTGGGCTCGGCCGTAGGCGGCGTCGCGGCAGGGTTGATACTGATCCGGTATTGCAACTCGCTCGAGATCGCCCTGTTGCTGAGCGTACTGAATCTGCTGGCTGCGTCCGGCCTTGCGTTCGCGGCCCGGCCGCTCCGCTACGCGGCCATGGGCGGACTGGTCGGCATGGCCGTCCTGCTTGGGTTCTCCGGCTGGCCGCGGCGTCTGGAAGCCATCTCCCAGCAGCGCTTCTGGAGTGGCCAGCACCTGGTGGCGACGCGCAACTCCCTCTACGGAAGCCTGGCCGTAGTCGGCACGGAAGGCAGCCGGAGCGTCTACGAAAACGGCGTGGTCCTGTTCACCGTGCCCGATCCGCCCGCCGCCGAGGAGGCGGTTCACTACGCATTGCTGGAACACCCGTCGCCCCGAAGTCTCCTGCTCATTGGCGGGGGGCTTAACGGGAGCATCGCGCAGGCCCTGCGGCACCCCACGCTGCAACGGGTGGACTACGTGGAACTCGACCCCGCCATCCTGGACCTGGCGCGAGAGTACTTTCCCCACGAGTGGCTCGCCTTGCAACAGGACCCTCGCGTGCGCGTGCATGTGATGGACGGCCGGCTGTTTCTGAAAACCACGGAGTCTGCCTTCGATGTCGTGATCGTCAATCTGCCGGAGCCGCGAAACGCCCAACTGAACCGGTTCTATACGGTCGAATTCTACCGTGAGGCGTCGCGCAAGCTCACCCCAACGGGTCTCCTCTCCTTCCAGTTGCGGTCATCGGAAGACTACATCAGTCCGGAACTGGCGCAATTCCTCCGTTCCATCCAGCAGAGCCTGCGGACCGTGTTTCCGGAAGTCACAGCCATTCCGGGCGAGACGGTCCACTTCTTCGCGGCCAGGCGGGCGGGCACGCTGGCCTCGGGCGCGGGCGAACTTCTGGCGCGCCTGCACGCGCGAAATCTCGAGACCAGCTATGTGAGCGAATATTTCATTCCGTTTCGCATGACGCCGGACCGCATGGCCGACCTGGACAGGCAGATCCGGCCGGGCCCAGAGGGCACCCCTTCGACCCCCGTCAACCGCGATTTCGCGCCGGTGGCTTATTACTTTGACATCGCGCTGTGGAGCAGCCAATTCAACCAGGGATATCGCCGGCTGTTCCGCGCGATGGCTGGGATCGGTTTCGGAACCGTGGCGGCCACGGGCGGAGCGGTGCTCGCGCTGCTGCTGGTGGGAGGGTGCTTGGGGGCGGCAAGGCGGCGCCGGCGTCCGCTCGCGGCCGGCTTCTGCACGGCTGCCACCGGCTTCACGATGATCGGGCTGGAGATGATGCTGCTGCTGGCGTTCCAGGCGCTCTTCGGCTACGTTTACCAGCAACTCGCCGTGGTCATTGCGGCGTTTATGGCAGGTATGGCGCTGGGGAGTTGGCTAGGGATGCGGCCGGAGGCGCGGGGTGGCATGCGCGTCCTCGGGATGACGCAGGTGCTTGCCGCGGCGGCGCCGCTGGTCCTGCTGGGGCTGTTCGAGTCCATCGGGCGAGCCGGCATTTCCAGCCTGCTCGCGAGCTGGCTTGTATTTCCCGCTCTGGCGCTGGTCTGCGGCATGCTGGGCGGATACGAGTTCCTGATCGCCGGCCGGATCTTCTTCGGCGGAACGGCGCATCGTCCCGGCACGCTCTATGCGCTAGACCTGGCAGGCTCGTGCCTGGGCGCGGTTTTGTTCAGCGGCTGGCTGGTTCCGGTATTCGGCTTTCTCAAAACGGCGCTGCTGTCGGCGATGGTGAGCCTGGCGGCGNNGCGTCGGCACTCTGCCAGGCACGCCCCGAGAGACCGGCCTTAAAGCAGACCTCCCCCAGGAACGTGGCCCGGTCCCATTTCTCGTCGCTGGCAACCTGAGGCAGCAACAAGCCCTCATGGCTGCTGGTGTGGATCAGCAAGCCGTGCTGCCCGACGCGGATTTCCTGGATGTCCGCCACGCGGCGCAACGGGGACAGAACGGAAATTTCGTACCGCAGGTCTGCCAGTTCGCCCGCCGTGACCGGGCGGAAACGGTTATCGCGGAGCGCTGCCATCCTGGCCACGTCGCGCACCGTGAGGTACAGGGGTTTGATGGGCGCGACGTATCCGATGCACCCGCGCAGCTGTCCGTTTTTGGTCAGCGTGACGAACGCCCCGCGCTCCCGTTCGAGCGCCTCCAGCCCGCCGGCCGAGCACTCGTAAGTCTTGCCCTCGCGGACGCCGGTCTCCACCGACTTGCGCGCGATCTTGAGGAGCGCATCCTTCTCCGAGCTGGTGAGGGAAAACGGCGCTTCATCGGTCTTGGCCGCTCCCGCTGCCTTCACCAGGGCCACCGCGCCGTAGCCCACCACGCGGCTGTGGTCGCCAGTGGTGTCGCCGCTATTGGCGTAATGCAGCAGCTTGGCCTGGGTGGCTCCCAACCGCTCGGCGGCGATCATGGTGGCCACGATGGGTCCGCCGCCGCACGCCTCCCAGACCCGCAGATCGAGATTGCGCGACAGGTCGAAGTAGTCGTACTCTTCGATGGCCTTCAACGTCTTATGGTCGAGCCTCACCGCCTCGTCATAGGTGTGATAGTGAGAGAGATCGCTGCTGGCCACGATCAGCGTGTTGGTTCCCGCCACCAGCTTGGCCAGCGCAACGCCCAGAGCGCGGCAGGCATCGTAGCTTTGATCTCCCATGATGACCGGCACAAGCTGGAATTGCCCGAGCACCCGTTGCAGGAAAGGCAGTTGGACCTCAAGGGAATGCTCCGGATGGTCCGCCGACGGCGTATGGCCGGCTCCCGAGAGCTTGATCAGCGGGCTCGCCTTGGCGAGTTTGGCGGCGAAGGCCTGATCTACGGGAACCTGGCCGAACGGGGTCGCGTAGGCAGCGCCGTCGTACACGGATGAGAAGCCGAAGACTTCGTAATGCGAGGGCGCAATCACCACCACGCGGTCGAATTTCCGGCCCTTCAATAGCGCGTAGGAATACGCCGCCACCGGACCCGAATAAGGATAGCCCGCATGCGGCGCCACCAGCGCCACCACATTTTCCACCGGCGGGGGCGCCGCTTTTGCAAGGAAGCCGTCGAGCATGCTGCCGAGCTCCTTCGAGTCGGCCGGATAAAATGACCCCGCAACCGCGGGCTGCCGGATCTTGGGCGCTTGTCCGCCGCCGCGCGAAGCTCCTTCCACTAGAAGGAGACCGGCAAGCACGGACACCGCGATGATACCGAAAGTAGGAAGTTTCATATGTGGCGCGACCCGTCCCAAACGCCTGGGATGACTTGCTGGCAGAACTTACACTTGCCCTTGTCGAGGTGTAGCCCTTTGACGGTGAGGCCGGCGCGCTCCACCACGACGCGGCGGCATTTCGGGCAGTAGGTGCTCTCGGCCGGATGGCCGGGAACATTGCCGATGTACACGTATTGCAGACCCTCGGCGTCGCAGATGGCCTTGGCGCGCTCCAGCGTTGGCAAGGGCGTGGGCGGGAGGTTCTTCAACAGGTACTCGGGATGGAAGCGCGAGAAGTGCAGCGGGACGTCGCGGCCAAGCTCCGCTTTGATCCAGCGGGCGAGCCCCCGGAACTCCTCGTCGGAATCGTTCAAGGTCGGCACCACCAGGTAGACCACTTCGTTCCAGGTGCCGAGCTTGCGGATGGTGGTCAGAGCGTTCAGCACCGGCTTGAGTTCGCCGTTCACAACCTCTTTGTAGTACTTCTCGGAGAAGCCCTTGAGATCGATCTTGATGGCGTCCACGCGGCGGCACAGCTGTTTCAGCGGCTCTTCCTGGATATAGCCGCCGCTGATGACCACGCTTTTCACACCCGCGGCGCGGCCGGCCTCGGCGGAATCCAGCACGTATTCGCAGAAGACCACCGGTTCGCTGTAGGTATAGGCGATGGAGGGGCAATTGTACTGCCGGGTCAGGGCGGCAAGGTCCTTCGGCGGCATGAAACTGCTGTGTACCTGCTCCGGGCGTACCTGGGAGAGGTCCCAGTTCTGGCACATTTTGCAGTTGACGTTGCAGCCGGCCGTGGCTACCGAGAATGCCATGCTGCCCGGCAGGAAATGGAACAGGGGCTTCTTCTCGATGGGATCGACGTGAGCGGCGCAGACGCGCGCGTACACCAGCGAGTAGTACGTGCCGCCGCGGTTTTCGCGCACGCCGCAATAGCCGCGTTCGCGGTCGTCGATCACGCACTCGCGGGGGCAAAGCTTGCACTTGATTTTCTTGTAGGGCAGCTTCTCATAGAATCGCGCCTCGATGGTGAACCGGGCATCGCCCTCCGCCGCGGGCGCCGCCAGACACGGCAGCGCCAGCGCCTGAAGAAATCCCCTGCGATCCATCAAGTCACACCTCCACGACGTCGATCAGGTTCGGATCGTTCGTCCCCAGCCGGTGGCGGGCATCCGCCGCGGTGGCGATGTAGAGCGGTTCGCGGTGCAACTCCCGCAGGGGCTTCATCCCCTTTTCCGCCCGCTTTCTTTCCAGAATCTGCCAGCCCGTGTAGTCCAGCGCTACCGGGTCGCGCGCCACCATCACGCCGTTATAGGGCCACGACCACTGCGGCATGTAGGAAGGTCCGCCTTCATACTGGGCCGTCAGGGCATCGCAGATCGTCAGCCGCACCTTGCGCCGGACGGGCTCGAACATGTTGACGTCGGCGACGTAGGGGTCGCCGGCGTTCACGTGGTATTTGTTCGGATTATGGATCGCGCCGAACAGGTTCTTGAGCGCCAGCGTCACGCCGACGATGCCGTGGTCCTTGAGCACGGGCAGGTTGATTACGGCATCGCAGGTGCGTGTCAGCGTGCGCGAGAGGAGGCTGCCCGCGCTTCCATAAACCGCCAGTTCGTTGTCGTAGCCGCCGGTATCGTTGCCGATGCACCGGATGCGATCTTTGCGGGAGGCGACGCGGTAACCCGCGCTTTCCAGATCGGAGTTGAGCCGGTCCCAGATCACGATATCCTTCTGCGGAACCCCCGCTTGCTGCAGGCGCTCGCAGATGGCTTCCACCAGCACCGGGCTGGTCGCGGCGCCTTTGCCGGACAGACAGTTCACTTTCAGCCCGATTACTTCGCCGGGCCGCACCACCTTCTTCCAGGCATCGCTCGGGGAATCGCCGCCGTAGAACGATTGCATGGCGCGATCGAGCATCTTCAAAACCCGGCCGGATTCGGGGGAGCCGCCGGCGGCGCGCAGAGCCGCATCGCGTGCGATGACAACTTTGGATTTTTCGGGTGCCGCGCCGGCGGCGAATGTGCTGGCCAGAGCGGCTTCCAGGAGACCCCTGCGAGTGATGCCGTGTTGTGGGCCGATGCGCATGGCTCTTGCCCCGGCTATTTCAGCGATTCCGATTCCTTTATAGCACTCGCCGCGGATCGAAGCCAGGGGCCTGCAACTGGTCGCACGCTGTGCGGGTCCTTAGCGCGAGAACCGGATTGCAACTCCGCCGGTAAACTCGTCCATCATCCAATTGCCGCCGTAGTGTTTATCGAACCAGCGCTTGTATCGCAGTTCGGGAGCGAGCGTCACGTTTCCAAAGCGGAACGGGAATTCCAGCGCGGCGGCGGCTCCCGCGATCGCTTGGCGGGAGACGGGAAAGGAGTAGCGGTCCACGTATGTGGAAGTCCCGAAGAACGGATCTATACGCTTGGCCACGCCCTCCGTGCCCGTGAGGAGCGAGACCGCGGGTCCTATGCCGAACCGGAAATGCCGAAGCAGTTCTGCCTCGACCAGGGCGGGGAATTGCCACCGATTTGCGGTGCTCGACGCTTCGACTACTACCTCGCCAAGCGAGCTGTTCACCGTGGACTGATATTCAAATGCGTAGCTTGCAGCGCTGATCCCGACACGTTGATAGACCGGGTCGAAGCGAAGCCGCAGCCGCGGCGCAAGGGGAATGGAAACCGAAAGCCCCATGGCGGGGTGGAAAGGCGCGCTCTGGTAATACCCGCATTGCGCACCGTTCGCACAAAGCTCGGGGTAGGAGTCGGTAGTCAACGGCCCTACGAGCGGTGCATCGATGCGCACTCCCATCTCGAGCCGGGGTTGGGAAAAAGCGATTGGCGTAAAGAGAACAAGGACCAGTAGTGTACGATTCACAGATCTAAGACCGCCGGGAGGCTCCAATCAACTACAGCACCGGTACCGCTACAGTGCCTCAATCGGCCATTCCGATACAGTTGCCGGTTTGGGTCGCTAATGTAGTGTCCACGAAATAACTAGACA
>PLDO01000480.1 GCA_003136215.1 Bryobacterales bacterium | reverse complement strand
CTCGCGATGTAAGCCGGTCGCCGGCGTGTAGCGGTTCAGGATGAGGCGGAGTTTCGCGCGGTCGCCCGACCCCGCATCCAGGTAGCGCAGACAGCGGCCGGTGGCCTGCAAAGCCGCCAGTTCGTTGGTGGTGACCAGCAGCACGATGTCGGCCAGCGCGGCAAAGCCGCAATCGGCCGCGGCTCGAACGTCCGGCAGGTCCAAAACCACCGCTTCGTAACGCTCGCGCCAGAAGGCGCATAGCTCGCCCGAGAACTGGCGGCTCACCTGCGTGCGGGTGGTGGGGTCTTCGGGCGCGGCCAGCACGTCCAAGCCGAAAGCCTGGACGGTGAGCCGCGACCACAAATCGTCATCCATGCGCGCCCAGTCGCGCAGCACGTCTTCCAGGTGAAACTCGGGCTTCAGGCGGAGCATGAACGCGATGCTGGCGGTCAGGTAGTCGCCATCCACCAGCAAGACCGGGTTGGCCCCGCCGGCGCGCAATTGAATCGCCAGGTGGGCGGCCAGCGTGCTCGCCCCGCATCCGGGTTTACCGGGCAGCACGCAGTAGATCGCGCCCGGCGCGTGCTGCGGCCCTTCGTAGCGCGTCCGCGCCAGCCGCTCGAAGACGCCGCGCACCGCGTCGGCCGTCGGTTCGGCCACGAATTCACAGGCGCCGCGGCGCAGGCAGCGCAGGATCAGGTCCGCATCGTTGCGCGGGTGCAGCGCCACCACGGGGACCGCCGGGGCCAGTTCGGAGATCAGAAGTTCGGCGCCCGCGGAGTCGGTGGCCGCGTCCAGAAAGCAGACGTTGCAGGCGTGGCGTTCCACCAGCGCGGCGATGGTGCCGCTGCGCGGGTACTCGGTGAGCGTGCACGGCTGCTCCACGGCGAGTTCCGTCAGCACGGCATGCATGCGCCGCTGGAAGTCCGGCTGCGGGCACACCACCAGCGGCTTCCAGACGACGGTCCGGCTGCGGTTGGGTGGCGGCATGGTCTCTCTTCTCTGATCGGCAGGACCGTCTAAAACCTGTAGTCAATTCACCGAATCAACAGCGACTAAGTCAAAATGCCGCGCGATTTCAGGCGATATCTCGCCGACGTTTTGCCACACCGGTTCAAGAATGCCAGCAACCAGTCGATACGAGAGCCAGAAATGCGTGGAGTCAAGCGTGCGAAGGCATCGCGGCGGCGGGGCAGCACCATGGTGGAAGGAGCCTTCACGATCGTGCCCCTGTTGGCCATCCTGTTTGCGGTCCTGGATCTTTCGATTGCAATTTTCGTCAAGAACACCGTGCAGTTTGCGGTGTGCCAGGGCGTACGCTACGCGGTTACCAGCCAGACCATGACCGGAATGGGGCAGGACGACTCGATCAAAACGGTGGTGCAAAGCTACACCATGGGGTTTCTCGACACGCTCAGCCCGGACCACATCGGGAAGAACCGGCTCTCCATCACTTATTACGATCCCATCTCACTGACTCCCCTCACCGGCACGGGCAGCAACTCCGGAGGCAATATCGTGGTGGTATCCGCCACCGGCCTGTCCTGGGCGTGGATGGCGCCGCTATTGCGCAGCGCCACGCCGCTGGCATATTCCGTCTCGTCGGCAGACATTATGGAGGCGACACCCCTTGCCGGCGCACCCGCACGTTAGCACTGCCCGCCGGCGCGGTTCCGTCATGATCGAACTTGCGCTGGCGCTGAGCGTGGCGTTTCCCCTGCTGCTCGGCGTGGGGGCGATCGGCATCCGCCTGGGCCGCACCCTGCAGGCCACCCAACTGGCGCGGGACGTCTCCCATATGTACGCCTGGGGCGCCGATTTCTCCCTGGCGGGCACGCAGGCGGTCGCCGGCAAACTCAGCCAGGATTTCAATCTGACGCCCACGGGCGAGGCGGTGCTTTTGTTCTCGACCGTCTACGTCGTCCAGCAGACCGATTGCACCGCCGCCGGATTGCATACCTGTCCCAACCTGAACCTGCCGGTGTTTACGCAGCGCGTCGCGCTCGGCAACACGACGCTGCGCAGCAGCCAGTTCGGAACCCCGCCGGCGAATTACCTAGGAACCAGCGGAAACATTGCATTAGCCGACTACTGCCAGCAGGCGTCGCTGGTGGCCGCCGGCTTCAATTCCGTGCTGGCGCTGGCCGCCGGGCAGTCGTCCACCGTGGTGGAGGGGTATTTCGCCATGCCCGATATCAATTTTCTCGGCTTCCCCGATTCGGGCGGAGGATACTATGTTCGTTTCCTGTTTTGATGCCGCCGGCGCGGGCGCCGGAAACCGGCGGGCGCGCAGGGGTTTTGTGCTGCTCACCACCAGCGCCATGGTGCTGCTGGTTTTGATCCCGGCCATCGGCCTGGCGATCGACGCCGGAATGATGTACCTGGTGCAATCGGTATTGTCGGCGGCTTCCGACGCCGCCTCGCTGGCCGGCGCGCGGGCGCTCGCCCGCGGCAGCGACGACACCGCGCAGCGCGCCAACGCGGAGTCCACGGCCAACACCTACTTCTACTCCAACTTTCCCTCCGGGTACTTCGGCACCACCAACCTGGCCGTAAGCAACGTGGCGGCCACCGACTCCACCTACATGCGGTCCATCACCAGCACCGCCAGCGTCGACCTGCCGTTCATCTTCCTGCGCGCGCTGGGGCAGGACCACATCACGCTGCACACTTCGGCCAAAGCGACGCGGCGCGATGTCAATATCATGATCGTGATGGACCGCTCCGGGTCGCTGACCGTGAGCGGTTCCTGCGCGCCGCTGAAAGCCGCGGCGGTGAGTTTTGTGGACAAGTTCGCCGAGAGCCGCGACAATGTGGGGCTGGTCACGTTCGCCACCAGTTCGCGCGTCGACGTGGCGCTCACCACGACCTTCAAGACGCCGGTGGAAAGCACCTTGAACAGTGTCGTCTGCACCGGCGCCACCAGTTCCGCGCAGGCATTGTGGCAGAGTTACCAGGCACTGGCGGGGCTGGCGCAGACCGGCGCGCTCAACGTCATCGTATTTTTCACCGATGGCCGACCGACCGCCGTGACCGAGGCGTTCCCCATCAAGGCCGGCAGCCCTTGCAGCAGTCACACCGCCAAGTTGGGCGTGCTCACGCCGGGGTACAGCAACGGAGTGGTGACCAACACCATCTACGGGCTGTACAACCAGAACGCCACCGCCCAGCCGATGCAAGCGGACCTGACCGTGGTCGCCACCGACCACAACTGCAAATTCTGGACTTCGCAGACCTCGGTGACGACGGACGTCTCCTACGCGCCCCTTAGCGATTATTGGGGGAACTCTCTCAACGTCACGGCATACCGCTCCGTAACCACTTCCGGGGCTGGGCTCAGCGTCACAGTTGGGCAGAATGTCGAGAACTTTTCCACCAATGCCGCCGACGATGCGGCCCTGCGCATCCGCCGCGGCGACCCGGACCCGCTGAATGGCAACCGCACGCTTCCAGGGGTAACCATCTACAGCATCGGCTTGGGCGACGTCGACGATGTGCTGCTCAAACGAATGGCCAACGACCCGTCGCTCACGCCCAACCCGGTGGCCGCCGGCAACCCGGGACTCTACGTCTACGCGGCCGATGCCACGCAGCTCAATCTGGCCTTCACGCGGGTCGCGTCGGAAATGCTCCGCCTGGCTCGTTAACCCCAATCCCCGCGGCAGGCAAATCAACTCAGGCGCTGGCGATGGCCAGCAGATTCCAGCCCACGCACAGTGCGAAGAAGAGATTGGCGCGCCGCAGCAGGCGAATCCGCCGGCTTCGCCAGGCGTAGACCGCTAGTGCACAACTGGCCGCTTTGACCAGGAGCACGGCCAGGGCGGGTTGGGCCGAGACGTGCATTAAGGCCGCCACCAGCGGATTGGCTTCACTTACGCCGTGCCGCAGGAACACCATGGTGGTCGCGAGATCGCAGAACTGCAGTGCCAGAAAGACTAAGAGAATCGCCATGTTCACCTGATGGCATCAGCTTAGCGGGAGACGCGCCGGCACGCCAGTAGTACCAGTTCCGGTACCGCGAGATTCGGTGCTGCCGGAAACCCGCTCGCTGACGCTCGGGGCTCCGATCAGAGCCACGACC
>PLDO01000210.1 GCA_003136215.1 Bryobacterales bacterium | reverse complement strand
TTCTGGCCGTGCTCGTCGGTGCCGGTGAACATGACGGCGTCATAGCCCTGCATGCGTTTGAAGCGCGCGATGGTCTCGGCGGCCATGGTGGTGTACGTGTGCCCGATGTGGGGAGCGGCGTTCACGTAATACAGGGGGGTGGTCAGGTAGTATTTCATCTGGATAATTTCAAGTAAGCGTAATTGGCTTCGGCGATGATGTGCTTGAGCGCCACGCCGGTTTGCGCGGCGAGTTTGCGGCAGTCCTCGTACTCGGGGGCATAGCTGCCCTCGCTGGAAACTTTGATGCGGACCTTGCCGTGGGGCGTATCGACCTCGGTCCAGGTGCGCGCCTGCACACGGCGCTCGGCGGAATAGATACGCACGCCGAGGGTGGAGGTTTCGGCGAAGATGAGCTGCGCGATGGCTTCGCGGTGCTCCGGTTTGGCGACGGCGCGGAGCAGGGTGCCGGCGCGGCCCTTCTTCATTTGCACGGGCTGGAGGGACACGTCGAGGGCGCCGAACTCCACCAGGCGTTCGGTGGTGTAGGCGAGCACCTGCGGGTTGAGGTCGTCGATATTGGCCTCGATGACGCAGACGGCGAGGGCTTCGTCGGCGCCGGTGGGTTCGCCGAGGATGACGCGCAGGACATTGGCGTGATCGGGAAACTCGTGATCGCCGGCGCCGTATCCGGTGGCGGTGACCTTCATGGGAGGCAGCACGCCGAAGTGGGTGGCGAGGGTGACGGCCACGGCGGCGCCGGTGGGCGTGGTGAGTTCGAGCGCGGGACCGCGCGCGAAGATGGGCACTCCGGTGAGCAGGAGTGCGGTAGCCGGAGCGGGCACGGGAAGTATGCCGTGCTCGGTGCGGACGGTGCCGGAGCCCACATTGACGGGAGAGCAGACCACGGTTTCGACCTCCAGCAGGTCGAGGGCGACGGCCGTGCCGACGATATCGGCGATGGAATCGGCGGCGCCGACTTCGTGGAAGTGGACCTTTTCGATGGGCACCTGGTGGACCTGCGCCTCGGCTTCGGCGAGCCGGCGGAAGACCCTGATGGCGGTGCGGCGGGCGGGTTCCGCCAGATTCGCCCGTTCGATCATCTTAATGATGGGCGAGAGGTGGCGGTGGGTCTTGGTTTCGGCGACCGCCACGCGGTACTTGGTGGCGCCGATGCCGCCGCGCACCACCTTTTCGAAAGACACCGCGGCTCCGGCATCGAGCGAAGCAATGGCGTCCGTAATGGCGGCCTGGTCGGCGCCGGCATCGGCCAGGGCGCCAACCAGCATGTCGCCGCTAACCCCAGAGAATGCGTCCAGATAGCAAGTAATAGGCACGAACTCTCATTGTAACGGGTTCGGGGTCTTGCCAAAAAGCAAAGCAAGTTGACAGACGACGCAAGACGATCGTCTGTCCTACGGCCGTTTGACGGATTCGAGGGCTTTGGAAATGCGGCGGAACTTGTCGATGGCGCCAGCGGCGAGGCCGCGCAGGGCGGCGAGTTCGCTCTCGGGCAGGACGCTTTCGCCGATGCGCCTGTGCACGTCGCGGAGAAGACTGTCGAGGCGGTCGGAGAGTTCGACGATGCCGCTGCTCTGGCGCCGCTTGTCCGCGGCGAGGCGATTGATTTCGGCGCGGAGGTTGCGGATGCCCAGGCGGATGCGGGGCGCGTTTTCGGGGATGAGAGGAACTGCCTGCCCCTCCAGTTCGACGGTCTCGCCGTGGACGAGATCGGCGATCTGACGGTAGGCCTCGGGAGAAATGCGCGCCACTTCGCAGATGCGGAAATAGTCCTGGCCGAATTCGTCGAGGCGGCGAATGAGGTCGTCAGCTTTGGAGCGGCTGATGGCGGCATAGCGGGGACAGAATTCGTCCCAGGTTACACCGAGGTTTTCGTAGGCGCGGGATTGACGGATATCGCGAAGGCACTGAGCCTGCGCGGCGGAGCACTTGCTGCCCATCAGGGCGAAGGCTTGCTGACGGCCGATCCAGGCGCCGGCATTGACGAGTTCGTTGGTCATTGCTTCCATAACATTGAACCGCCAGGATCCTGGCGGAAACGAATCGCCATTCGCTCGAAACAAGAGGTGTAACGGCAGGCGACCGCCAGGATCCCGGTGGAATGGGATGCTGCCCGCCCCCAGTTGGCGAGGAGCATCCCTCTATTTGCAATATAGAACACGCGGCTGGTGCAGAGCGGGCGTCCGAAAGATTGCGTGTTTGCCAAGTGGCGTGGATTGAGGAGGATGGCGGGGGCGAAAAATATTACGATCGGCTGTGACTGTGTTAAAATCACGCTCGAAAGGAGCCAGGACACATGTGTAAAGCGATCATACTTCTGATGGGTTGCACCCTGCTACTTCTACCAGGGATTTCGGCGGCTGGCGAACGCTTTGATGGCACCTGGTCCACGAAACTCACTTGCCCTGCCAAGGGTAACACCGAGGGCTATAGCTGGCAGTTTGCCAGCGTCATCCAGAACAACAACCTCCGCGGAGAGCGCGGCACAGCGGGTGAACCCGGCTACCTTCTGATTCAGGGCAAGATCGCAGAGGACGGGAGCACGAAGTTATCGGCCACAGGCATAGTCGCTTCCAGGAAATACGCCCGTGGCGTCTTCGCCCACAAAGGTGAAGATTATGGCTATGACATCAAGGCTCAATTCAAAGAGACAGAAGGCACAGGCACCAGGAACGAAGGGCTCGGCGTGGTAGGCCGCGCTTGCACATTCGAGTTTGTGAAGCAGGCCACGAGCCAGGCTACTGAACGCTAAGACTCAAGTCCGTGCCGCCGCTCCACCGCGGAGCGGCGCATCGCTTGTTAGCGATGCGCCGGTTGGTGTGGGACCGTAGCAGTCCGAGCTTTGCTCGGATGCACAAGGCGGAGCCTTATGCCACAGCTACTTTGAATCCGGCCAACGGTGTGAAAGCTCCAGTCCCGCGCCATGCAGAGATTGACAATCGACTGGCCAACAAGATCTGCCAACAACTTGGGATCACCTCGATCCGCCGCTGACTGCTCCGGAGGGTCGCGGGAACTATCCGGTACCATTCCATCGGCAGACTTCGGACCGTACGTCGGCCAGTTTCCGGCAACGCCAATTTCGAGGCGGATCAATTGGGTGAAGTCACGATCACGCAATCAGCGGAGCTGCCCGGTGCGGTAACGTGGGAGCGACTATCGAGGCCGGTCAACGCAGGAGTGGTGCATCGCTTGTGAGCGATGCGCCGGTTGGATGGGGGACCGTAGCCGTCCGAGCTTTGCTCGGATCTGGAGATTGGCCATT
>PLDO01000601.1 GCA_003136215.1 Bryobacterales bacterium | reverse complement strand
AGGTGCTCGACGCATTCTGTCACAGACTGGTCGGAGCACAGGCCAGCGAGGACACCATCACCGGAGCCAGCAGGCTGAGGCTGGTGTTGGCCGAGGTACCGTTATACGTCGCGGTGAGCGTCGCGCTCTGATTGCTGTCGATGGTGGTGTTTGTCGCGCTGAAGGTGGCCGAGGTGGCCGCCGCCGCCACGGTCACCGAGGGCGGTACCGTGAGCGTCGCATTGCTATTCGTCAGGGCCACACTGGCACCGCCGGTAGGCGCTGCCTGGGTGAGGGTGACGGTGCAGGTGCTCGACGCATTCTGTCCCAGACTGGTCGGAGCACAGGCCAGCGAGGACACCATCACCGGAGCCAGCAGGCTGAGGCTGGTGTTGGCCGAGGTACCGTTATACGTCGCGGTGAGCGTCGCGCTCTGATTGCTGGCGATGGTGGTGGTTGTCGCGCTGAAGGTGGCCGTCAGCGCAGCTGCGGCCACCGTCACCGACGCCGGCACCGTAAGCGTCGTGTTGGTATTTGTGAGAGTGACCACCGCCCCGCCGCTTGGTGCCGCTCCATTCAACGTAACGGTACAGACAGCGCTGCTCGAACTGCTCAAAGTGGCAGGAGTACACGACAGACCTGAAACGGTCGGCAAAGAAACCGTACCTGTCACCGTGCCCCCTGTTCCCGACATGCTGATGCCGTTCCCTAAACCCGAAGAGGAGGAGATGTTGCTAATTGCGATCGGCGTACTGGTTACGCCCGCCATTAGTGAAACATTCACCACAGCCAGAACCCCGTTCGAGATAGTGCCGGCATTCATGCCTGAAATCAGGCAGGAGTATGCGCCAACGCTCGAAAGGCAACTCAGCGTCTTGGCGGCATTGGCCGCTGCCGGTCCGGCACTCGCGGAAATGGAGGCGACGCTGCCCGCAGGATACGTCAGAGTCCACTGGACCGCCGCCGGTTCGCTGCCGGATGGCGACGTCAAATTCAGGTTCAGCGAGGCGGTACCCCCCACGACGATGCCCGAATTGAGGGATAAAGAATCTGTTTGTCCGAAAGCAGGGTATAGTGATGATGCCAGCAAAGCCATCAAAATCAAGCGCTTGCCGGTGCCCTTAGGCTGTTTCCTGGTTGCCTGTCTCATTGTCACACTTACAGTTTATGGGTAATGAGAGTACTAGGACAATCGTGCAAATGGTCATAAAAAACAGACTAACTATCGACCAGTCCCTGAAATTTCCAGGAATTCAAATCCCCGATGGCCAGGACTTTGCCGCGCCCAGGCAAGCTTCCGGACCACTCGGGTACGGAAAACGGCATTTGTTGCACTTTGGAAACGGCAAAAGAAACACAGTCCTGGACTCTGAATGAGGTAAATCCCCTACATTCAATCAGCTGGAGGATGGGAGCCTGAATTGCTTAGAGAAGCGGCAGGGCTAATTTCTTCTAGCTTATTGACGATAAGGTCCACGGGAGTTTCGTGATGATGAGTGCCTTTAACCCCCTTCGAAGCTGCTTCCGCTGCGGAAGCGAGTTTCGTCTTGAAGCCGGCAGCAGAATCTGTCCTACCTGTCGAACGCCTAAGCCACTGATAAACAAAGCGGTTAATTTGAGTTTGAGTTTTCGCGAAAAACAGGTCGTCGACCTCGTCGCTCAAGCTAAACTGAATAAGCAGATCGCTTTCGATCTCCATCTCACGGAAGGAACCATCAAGGAATATCTGAATCGTATTTACCGCAAGCTGGGGGTTACCAACCGTACGGAACTGGCCGTCTGGGCAGTGACGAAGCGCGCCAGTCAGCCACCAGAGCAGTGCGAGAAACGCGAAACAGCCCCGATGGTACTCCGCTCAGTTCTTCCCAACCGTCCACAAAGCAACCCAGCGTCCGCGGGGCGGCGCCTGGGAAAGTCACTGGCAGAACGCACCTTCACTATGTAGCTGCCGTCTAACTATAGGTCAAATATGGAGTTGGGCTCAATGAAGCGGTAATCTTCAATTTGACACGCCACGCCAAACGATTCCCGTCCTTCTGCTGGTTCGACCCGCAGGACACGGACCTTGCACTCCAGCGACGACGCCTGGCGATTATGGGGTGTCTGGTGGGAAGGTACGCGCAGCACGCAAATCATGAGTTCGCCCGGGATCAGGGGCACGGGCGAGAAGCACTGGAACCCAGAGCTGCTCAGGTTTTCTGTCACAGTTTCAACGGTATGTCCGAACTCGACGCCGAAAAAGCGGATCGGCCAGTGTACGCGGGACCGGGGACGCTTCCGGCGGTCGGAGCGGGTTGGCTGAGTTCCACGAACCGCCATCCTCTGCACTTCGGGGGAAAACTGCTCCGGCTTGCCGAGCATAGGCACGGCCCGATTAAAGCACTTTCGATACCATCAGGGCGAACCCTGAAATATGCCCTCTCCAATTTGTCGCAAGACGCCGTAACCTCTTAATAACGAAACCCGGCGACATGGAAAGATCCCTCGCGATGCAACGATTCTATACGTACTACAAATGACGCTTGCTCCTGCTCCTGCGGAGACATGTCCCCAAGTTTGGAGATTTAGATCGTTTTCGTTGGAAAATTGGGTGCATCGATGTGAGCCGATGCGCTTTACGCCCGGATCTGCCTGGTACTCCGGCCATGCTGCCGCGCCACCGGCATCTGACGGCCAGGCGTCAGTACCAGCATCCGGCTCGATCAGGGAACTCCGGTATGAAATCGCCCGAGCTTGCAACATCCAGCGGTTTCAGCTATCTTTTTAGGTGCATCTGGCCACGACGCTTAGGGAATCCAACAGTCAGTCCCACCACAAGGGGCCAGTTTTGCAAGACCAGCTAGAATACCTCGAGCAACCGAGCCAAGTGATCCTGCCTACCGAAACAGAGCCGCTGTGGTACGCCGTCCGCGTGCGGTCCAATTTCGAACGCAATGTGAGCATCGTGTTGGACCACAAAGGCGTGGAACAGTTCCTGCCCACCTACCGTTCTCGCCGGGTCTGGACTGATCGTGTCAAGACGCTGCACTTGCCCCTTTTCCCGGGTTACATCTTCTGCCGTATCCCGCTGGAGAACAGAAACCACATCGTTACGATTGATGGTGTGGTGGGACTCGTCGGCGCCGGGCGGCAACCGATTCCGATCAGTGATGCGGAAATCGAGGCGATCCGGACTGTGGCGCAATCCCAGGCACCCATGGAACCATGGCCGTTTCTCAAGATCGGCCAGACCGTGCGGATCGGTCACGGACCTCTTGCCGGACTTGAGGGAATTCTGATCAGAGTCAAGACGTCCTGGCGTTTGGTTCTTTCCGTGACGCTGCTGGAGCGTTCGGTAGCGGTCGAGATCGACGCTGCCTACGTCTCGCCGATCGGCTAAACCAGAGTTGGTTTGTTGGTTGTGGCCTCTCACCCACACGCAGCCCTCGCCCAATTCGGCATTCAGCCGTCATTCCGGCCTCGAATCAATGGGATACGGACAATTCCCGAACTTTGGTCCTATGGGTTCTAGACACAGACCATGACCCTCTTGCCAATTATTGGTACTCATTTCCCTTAACTTCAGGTATCAACTGTTTTCACTTGATGCATTAGTGGGGTATTCTTGGAAACTAATGTGGATAGGGTCATCGCTCCAACGATCATCAGGAACGCAAAAATGGATGTAAGGCTCGTATCACAAGATCGCGAATTGCACAAAATGTGCAGGGAAATCGTCACCAGCGTTCCGCAGCAATCCGGCAGTTTCTCGGCCGCAATGTCGGATGACGACGATACCGGGGCTGACCTCTGCATTTGGGACTTAGAATCCGATGCTACGCCCCTCCCGAAAGGAAACAGCGATCCTTCCAAGCACCTGTTCCTGGTGCACCGCAGCAACCTGGCTTATTTTCGAGACCGTATCGGAACAACCGAGGCAAGAATTCTCCTCAAACCCCTCACCCGGGCAACTCTGGAGGTTTTCCTGGAGCAGGCACTGGCGGCCCACCAGGATCGCAAAGTGACCACATCGTTGCGTGCTGACCGCGATGACATTTTGCAGTGCCTCATCGAGACGAACCTCAAACTCCAGGAATACGATCAGGACCGGACCACCTTTCTGGCCCGGGCCGTTCACGATTTCCGGGCGCCGCTGACGGCTTTGGGCGGCTACTGCGGACTCCTGCTGAGTGAGCCTCTCGGGCCATTGAGTGAGAGCCAGAAGGAAATTTTGCGGCGCATGCAACACAGCGCCAGGCGTCTGTCCCGCATGACCAGCGCCATGTTTCAGTTGAGCGTGGGACGGCACGTCAAAAGACTACCCAACCTGCGCGAAGGCGATATCCGGGATTGCCTGGAACAGGCCTTACACGAGATCACCCCCTTTGCGGACGAGAAATCCATCGCAATCCGCGTCGATCTCAACCCGTGCGATCTTCCCCTGTACTTCGAAGCCAGCCAAATTGAACAGGTTCTCATCAACATTCTCGATAACGCATGTAAGTTCACACCAAAATCCGGTTCCGTTGAAGTTCGCGGCTATCCGTTTTTTTGGGAGCGCCGAATGAATCACTCCTCCTTACCTCCCGCGGCGGAACGGCGGTGGCACACCAACACCGCACCCAACACGTATCGCGTGGACATTCGGGATTCCGGCAGCCGAATACCAGAGGAGCATCTGGAACATATCTTTGAGGAATACACTTCTTACTCGGGCGGGAAGGACCGCTCCGGAGGGGGCCTCGGACTAGCCATCACACGCATGATCCTGAATGAACACGAAGGCGCTGTGTGGGTTGAAAACGCTGAGTCCGGACCTATGTTTTCGTTTGTTCTCCCCATGTCCATGCGAGAACCGGTATATACAGCAGAACAACTAGGAGAGACAGTCAAATGCAAGATATGAGGAATGGCCGTACGATTCTGGTAGCAGAAGATGAACTGGAAGTCCGCGGATATCTGGAGATGGCTTTGAAATGCCTCGGCTACTCCGCGGAGATGACACAGGACGGCGACGAACTGCTGGCGTGTTTACAATCGTCCCGGACAGACTTCGCGGCTATTCTGCTCGATATCATGATGCCGAATCGCGATGGCATCGAGGCTCTGCGCGAAATCCGCGCGATCAATCCCGACATCCCCGTCATTATCATCTCCGGCGCGTCCTCTCCGTTGAACATCGTGACGGCGATGAAGAACGGAGGGACCGATTTTCTATCCAAGCCAGTCGCGCACGAAGATCTTCGGGCTGCCATCACCCGCGCTCTCGCCAACACGACCTCGGAATATGTGCCTCCCGCGCGCCATTCGGCGCCTTCCTCGAGGGTCTTCGTCGGCCGCAATCCTCAGATGAAGGAGATCCAATCGCTGATCGGACAAATCGGCTGGTTCGAACCGCCGATCCTGATACAGGGGGAGACCGGCAGCGGGAAAGAAGTGGTTGCGCGCGAGTTGCATGCGCAATCGCCGCGAGCGAATCGCTCATTCCTCAAGCTGAATTGCGCAGCGCTTCCCTCCGAACTGGTGGAGAGCGAGCTGTTTGGCTATGAGCGGGGGTCGTTTACAGGGGCTTTTCAGAAAAAAGCCGGCATGTTCGAAATGGCGGATGGCGGCACCATCCTGCTGGATGAAATCGGTGATATGGACGTGCGGCTCCAGGCCAAGCTCCTGCAGGTTCTTCAGGATCACGAATTCCAGCGCATCGGCGGCAAGGAAACCATCAAAGTCGATGTGCGCGTGATTGCCGCGACCCACCGCGATCTCGAAAAGGCGATCACGGACGGGGATTTCCGGGAAGATCTGTACTACCGTCTGAATGTGATCAACATTGTGTTACCGGCTCTCCGGGAGCGCAGCGAAGATATTATTCCCCTGGCGGAGTTTCTGATGAAGAAGCACGCCTCGCCCAACCGCGCCAATCCGGTGATTACGCCCGAACTGAAGCACGCCATGATGAGTCATCATTGGCCGGGAAACGTGCGTGAGCTGGAAAATTTTGTTCGCAAGTTTCTGATCTTGCGAGATGCCGGCCTGCTTGCCCGCGAACTGCACTCCAAAATTGCGCGCAAGTCCGTGGCGATTTGTGCCGCCATACCCGATGCGCACACTGCTTCGGGCAATCAGATCGTGGAACGGCCCATTCTGGAGCAGGTCACCAAGGCCAAACAGCAGGCCGAAACAGAAGCAATCCTTGCAACTCTGAACTCCACCCGGTGGAATCGGAAACAGGCAGCTGTACGGTTGAAGATTGACTACAAGGCGCTGCTCTATAAGATGAAGAAGCTCGGCATTGAGGATAAACCCATCCCCTATGAACCCTCTCCTGAAGTGAGGGTAATGGCGGCTGGCGGGTAAAGTGCAATAGTGTCCTCCATGACACAAGCGGCCGCAGCGCAGTTAGCTACCTGTATGGAAACACTTGCCAGCAAAATAGCAGCCCGAACTGCCCGTGTTGGCATCGTGGGACTTGGATATGTAGGCCTTCCGTTGGCCGTAGAATTTGCCAAAGCCGGATTTTCCGTCACGGGACTCGACCTGATCGGATCCAAAGTTACCGCAATTAATGCCGGGGATTCGTATATTCAGGACGTCCCTACAGCGGAGGTTAGGGCGCTCGTGGAGGACGGCAAACTCTGCGCCACGACCGATTTCAGTGTGATCTCCGAGTTGGACACGATCAATATCTGCGTGCCCACTCCGTTGCGGAAGACAAAAGATCCGGATATGAGCTACATCGTGTCCGCTTGCCAGGAAATCGCAAAATACTTCCATCCAGGGATGTTGGTCATTCTGGAATCGACCACCTATCCGGGGACGACGGAAGAAGTTGTGCTTCCTTTGCTGGCTCAACAGGGCCTGGAAGTCGGCCGGGATTTCTTCCTTTGCTTTTCCCCCGAGCGCGTCGATCCCGGTAATCCCAATTACCAAACCCACAATATACCGAAGGTTGTGGGCGGCACAACGGCAGCCTGTACGGAGATGGGTGTTCGCTTCTATTCGCAGGCCCTCGAACATGTTGTGCCCGTCAGTTCCACGCAGGTCGCGGAGATGGTCAAGTTGCTCGAAAACACCTTCCGGATGATCAACATCGGTTTGGTAAACGAACTTGCCGTGATGTGCGATCGCATGGGTATCAATGTCTGGGAGGTTATTGACGCGGCCGCCACCAAGCCATTCGGGTTCATGCCGTTCTATCCGGGTCCCGGCTTGGGCGGTCACTGCATTCCGATTGACCCGTTCTATCTCTCGTGGAAAACGCGCCAGGCTGGAATCGAAGCCCGGTTCATCGAACTGGCCGGCTACATCAACGGCCAGATGCCTCATTTCGTCGTCGAAAAGGTGCAGAACGCCCTCAATGACCATGGAAAAGCCGTAAATGGCTCCCGCATCCACATTCTTGGGGTGGCGTACAAGCGCGATATCGACGATGTCCGCGAATCCCCGGCGCTGGATATCATTCACTTGCTCCAGCGCCGCGGCGCCATCGTGACCTTCAGCGATCCGTACGTGCCGATGATTCGAATCGACGAGCAGATGATGATGGCGACCGACGTATACGACGCAGTCTCTGAAGCGGATTGTGCCGTGGTGATCACCGATCACCGCGCGTTTGACTATGCGCTCATCGTGGAAAGAGCCCAGTTGCTGGTGGACACGCGCAATGCCCTACGGGGAATGACGTCGGCGAACATCATCCGGCTCTAATTGCGGAGAAAGTCCCACAGGTACGGTACTCCTTGATAGAACGTGTCTCCCGCGTGATAGCGCAACAGAATCGAAGCCCGCTGCACGCGACCCGCCGGCTCGCGTTGTCCGTCGTGTAGTATTGCTATGTTTTCTAGGAATCACTGTACTAGATTGCAAAAATGTTGCACCACTTCTGCAACTGATGCCACGCCTGTTCTTGGGAGATGCTTTACTTTCAATCGGATGCGATTGGTCTGCGAATTGCAGCGATGCGTCTCCGGGCTAATACTGCAATCTGATTGCATATTCATTGAAGAGGCAGGCTCATTCTGAAGACAGTCCTCATTGTCGACGATGACTTGGGGTTCGTGTTTTGGCTTGGCCATGTGCTCGACGCGGCCGCA
>PLDO01000305.1 GCA_003136215.1 Bryobacterales bacterium | reverse complement strand
AGCCAGGCGGCTATCCGAGCGGTGGCCCGCTGCCGCAGGTAATGGATGCCTGGCGGGCCGGCGGCCCGGCGATCGACATCTTCTCACCCGACGTCCATGTCCCGAACTACGCCGACTGGTGCGCCTGGTACACGCAGTCGGGCAACCCTTTGTTCATCCCCGAGTCCAGGGGAGACGCGCGGGGCGTCGCGCACGCGATTGCCACCGCCGGCAAGTACAACGGCATCGGCTATTCGCCGTTTGGGATCGACCGGCTCGCGAACCCGGAGGGTGAACTCGCCAAAGGCTACCAAGTGCTGGCGCAGGTAGCTCCGCTCATTCTGGAAAGTCAAGGCACCGGTAAGATGACGGCAGTACTGGTGGACAAGGAGGCCCCAAGATCCAAGGTGCGGCTGGGCGACTACACGATCGAGGCCCGGTTCGCGGCACGCGCTCAAGACCCGAATGCGCCGGTTGCTCCCCCGGTGGACCGCGTCGCCGGGTTGTTCATCCAGTTGGGCCCCGACGACTACGCGATCGTGGGAAGAAGCATGAGTGTGTATTTCGAGTCGGCAACCCAAAGCGTGGGATTGGCGGTGGTCGAAGAAGGCCAATACGTCAACGGGCGCTGGGTTCCGGGACGCCGGCTGAATGGCGATGAGACTCCGGAGTGGAAGGCCCTCTGGTTCGCGGGGGACCGCTACACGATTCAGAAGATCAAGCTGTACCGCTACCGCTGACAGGTGCTTTGCGTATCAGAGAATCACTGGCCTTACGCCCTCAAATAGGGCTTTAAGAGGTCGAGCGCCTCTCTCACCGTCTTCTCGCTCTCCGCGTTGAACGGCCGTGCCGCCGCCCGGCCGCCGCTTCCCTGGGCACCACCGCGCCCAGCGGAGGCGTCGCCGCCGGACCCTCTGCGGCTGCGGGTGTTCTTGAAGACTCCGCGCGCCACCAGAACGTATTTTTGCGGCGCGCCGGCCGTTTGAACAATGCTATTGAAGCACAGCACCCGGCCGAACATGTCGAAAGCCTGCGTGTGCTTGCCCGCAACCCACAGATCGAATGTCTGGGCATAAATATCGGCCAGATCGGTGGTGGGGCAGTAGCCCTGCGCGCCGAGCATCAACTCATTGATCATATTGCGCACGCCGTTGCCGGTGAAAACCTTGATCCCGTCATCGGTCCTGGTGCGGATCTCGGTAATGCGCGCCAGCGTGTCGCCGGCTTCGTCCTTGATTTGGCGGAAGGTGGGAATCTCTTTGTACATGCGGACGATCAGGTCGATGCTCATGGGGAACGGCTGGCTCTGCACAAAGAGCGGAAGCCCTGTCGTGGAGCCAATCTGCTTGTAGTAGTCGAAGAGCGCGCCATCGTCGGTCACGTTGGCGGGCGGCAGCGAACAGATCGCGTCGGCGCCGACTTTTTCGGCATGCATGACGTATTCGAGCACGGTGGGCATGTCGGGGCCCTGGACACCGATGGTAATGGCCGTTTTGCCGCCCTTGCCGGCCGCCGTCATGGCTTGGGCTCCGTCAAGGCGCTCTTTCTTCGAAAGCGTCGTCCACTCGCTCGCGATCTGCGGCCAGATGACCCCGTGCACGCCTCCCCGATTGAGGAATCCGATCTGCGCCGCCAGGCACTCGAAGTCCAACTCGTTGGCGTCGGTGAACGGTGACGCCCCGATGGGGAAGAGCCCGCGCATGGGTTTCTCGGATTTGTCCGCTGCCGGCAAGCGGCCGAGCGCCAAGGCGCCCGCGCCCAAAACCTGCAAGAACTGTCGCCTGCCACTCGCAGGCACACCGATCGATGGCATGGTTACGCTCTCCTTTTCGCGGCCTATTTTATTTCAAGGATACATCCCAGCCTATATCCTATTGCACCGGAGCCGATGGCCGGCGTCCCTTACGACGGAGCAGACCCGCAGTACGCGGATTGGTGCCGCGAGTATGCGCAGGAATTTCTGGCGCCGGAGCCAAACGGCCAGGTAGGGGTGTATACTCGCTGGAAGCCGGAGCCGGAACACTTCCGGCCGACGTCTTAAATAAGGAAATTGGCATGAGAATATCTAAAATGACCTTCGCCGTCGTTTGTCTGTTGGCGGTGTTTGCAGCCGTAGACGCGCGGGGGCAGATCAACAACCTGACCCGCGAAGAACTGATCAAGTACACCGCCTCGAATCCCTTCGACCGGTTCCCCGACGGCCGGCCCAAGATTCCGGACGCACTACTGGAGCGATTCAAGGACCTGTCCTCGGAGGAAGTCATGAGCGCGGGCCAGCCAGTCAAAGAAAGCACCCCCCGTCTTTTCGGGAGCGGGCCGGCGGTAACCTACACGGACGGCTGGCAAATCCTCCACCCGGGGAAGAAGCTCATCGGGCGGGCGTTCACGCTGCAATTGATGCCGACGCGGCTGGAGATCTTCGACGTGGAGCAAGCGGAATGGAAGCAGAAAGGGAATGTGGTCTCGCTCAGCCACCAGTCCGCCCTGGATATGCTGCAACCCGGCGACGTGATCGTGATAGACGCCGGCGGCAATCTCGACCTGGGCGGCATCATCGGCGACAACCTGGCCTTCTACATCTGGACGAAGACGGGAAACGGCTTCGTCATCGATGGCGGCGTCCGCGATCTCGAGGGTATCGCGGAGTTTGACATGCCCGGATACTTCCGGGGCGCGGTGCCGGGGGTCGGCAGACACATGACGACGGGCATCAACGTTCCCGTCCGGATCGGCAAGGCGACGGTCATGCCGGGCGACCTGGTATTTGGCGACCGGGAGGGCGTGAACTTCATTCCGCCGCAGGCGGTCCAGCGGCTGATCGAGGCCGCCAGGACGACGCAGATCCACGACGAGTGGGTCAGGAGCAAATTCAAGACCGGCCAATTCAAGTCCACCGACGTATACGGCAGCGGCAGCCTGCACGATCCGGCGTTGAAGAAGGAGTACGACGACTACGTGAAGGAGCAGTTGTCAAAGCAGAAGTAGCGAGCCGGTCCTACACGCCCTTCACGAGACGTGTGTTTAAATATGTCCAAAGCGAGACAAGCGGCTCCGAATGGCGCGCTTGGATGTATATAGGGCGGCCGACGGTACCCGGCTGGCGCCCGACAAAACGCAACTGAAGACCTGCCACCTCGCCAGCCACGGTCGGGCTTGGCAGTCCTCACCGGTGAGAATGAGGAAGAGTTGGCAGCGCCCGTTGTGAAGGAGGATTGCGGTGTTTGATCAAGAGCCTAACGTATCTCGTCGAAAATTCATCACTAGTTCGACATCCGCCACCGCGGCGGTCGCCGCGGGGAGCCTGGTAACCAATGCCGACCTGGAGCAGGTGAACGCGCAGGTGAACACGAATTCAGGTCCCACCCAGCTGAAGATCACCGACATGCGTATCGCTCATTCGGAGCGATCGATGCTCATGCGCCTCGATACCAACCAGGGCATTTCCGGGTACGGCGAAATCCGGTATGACGCGAGCAAAACGCGCGGCCTGATGTTAAAGAGCCGCATCATCGGAATGAACCCCTGCAATATCGCGGAGATATTTCGCAAGATCAAGAAGCAGGGAGGGTTCGGTTGCGCCGGCGGCGGCGTTTCCGCGGTCGAAGTGGCCTGCTGGGACCTGGCCGGCAAGGCTTGGGGAGTGCCCGTCTGGCAGATGCTCGGCGGCCGGATGCGGGACCGCGTACGCATGTACTGCGACACCACCAATATGCCGACCGGGAAAGAGATGGGGAACCATTTGAAGGAACGGATGGCGGACGGCTGGACCTTCCTCAAGATGGACTTGAGAGCCAACGGAAACGGGGGACTCTATACGGCCCCCGCGCCAGACCCGGCGGCTAACCGGCCGGTGCGCAGATCCTTCGCCGGACCGCCGCTTGGCGCCAATCCGCAATTGCTCCCTATGGGCGCATATGACCCCTACGGGGAGCACTTGTTCACCTCGACGTTTCTCACCGACAAAGCATTGGATTGGCTTGAGGAGTATGTCGCCACCGTGCGCGGCATTGTGGGCTGGGAGATTCCGATTGCCACGGACCACTACGGCCACATGCCCATTGAAACCTTCATCAAGTTTGCGCGGAGACTGGATAAGTACAACCTCGCCTGGTACGAGGATGTGGTTCCATGGTTCTACCCGGACCAGCTCAGAAGACTCAAGGAATCCTGCACCACGCCGATCTGCACCGGCGAGGACGTTTACCTCTGCGAAGGCTTCAAGGACCTCTTTGAGAAGCAGGCAATCTCCATCGCCCATCCGGATCTCGCCAATCTCGGCGGCATTCTCGAAACGAAAAAACTGATCGACCTGGCTACGCAATACGGTGTTGCAACCTGCATCCACAATAACAACGGCCCCATAACGCTCTTTGCCTGCGCTCATGCGGCGGCGGCCGGCGACCAGTTCCTGGCCATCGAGTATCATCAGGCCGACAACAAGACCTTCCTCGACCGTGTAAAACGGTCGGATAAACCCGGCAACCCGATCATGGACAAGGGATTCATAGCCGTGCCGAACGGGCCGGGGCTCGGCTTTGAAATCAACATGGACGTTCTCAAGGTGGATCTGCGTGAGCCCGGGTTCTTCGAGCCTACAACTCAATGGGACAACGAGATCGACTTCGACGGTCACATGTAGACCAACCCGCGTAACCACACACGCGGTGACGGTTCCGATACCCGGTAGCGTTTCAGATCGCCAGATCGTAAAATAGGGCCGCGACCCACTCTTTGAGAAAGGGAATCATGCATAGCAAGGCCCAACTTCGCGTCGCGGATTTGTTCGTTCCCCTCGTTGTACTTTCATTCTTGCCGGTACACGCGGCGACGCCAATTAAGATCGACACTACAAACCTCGTGGTCACAGTCGACGCGACCTCCTGCCGCTGGTCGGCCGAAGTCAAGGGGACGCCGATGCGCCTCAACGAGGTTCACTTTCTTCCCGATGACGACTCCTCCGGCTGGAGCGTAGCCAGTTCGATCGACCAGGACGACACCAGCAGCCTCGGATCGTTCGTCTCGGTGACGTTGCGCGGCACAAAACCCGGACAACTCGATTTCGGGTATCAGATCTCCGTCAGCAAGGCCGGGAACGACATTCTGGTCAGTCTGGGCCGCTCGAACAATACCGGGAAAGCCGTCGATATCGGCGACATGGATTACTTCGTCTCGAGCGATGCGCGGTTGGGAGGCGCCACCGACAAATGGATCAGTCTGGGAACGATGACTCGCAATCGCGACTACTATGACCTGAACACCGTGGTCCATCTCATTACGCCCCAGATGTACACGGTGAACCACGTGGTGCGAGACACGGCGTCGGGTAACAGCCTGCTGATGGGACACGTGACGGCCTTGAAAGGATCGTCCCGGTTCGAGGTCGGCCAAGGCTGGCAGGGGAAAACTCCGGACCGCATGCAGGTCCGTGGATATTGCAGCTATAAAGTGACCATGCCCCCCGGAAAGAGCTTCGCCGGGGAGAAGTTGCTGATCGATTTCAATACCGATGCGCTGCGTGCGATGGAACACCAGGCGGACCTGATTGCCGCCGCGCACGATGTGCGTCTGCAACAGCGCCGGCCGATCGATCTCAGCGATCGGGACCTGGTCGCCAACGACTACAGCCGTTTCCACGGATGGATGTCCGGCGGCAATAACGCCGGAGCCCGGAAGTTTTTCGAGGAGAACGGCCTGATCGATTTCTACTGGGGAATGGGCGGTCCCGCCCCGCAGGGGAGCTTCGGCGTGTACGGTGCGGGCGGAAGCACGCAGGGGCGCCCGGCGCGGATCAACTATCCGGCGGAATGCTATCTCCCCGTGCATACGACCAAATACGGGGGCGAGAGGGTGATCGATTTTTCCAACCCGCTGACTGTCAAGCTCGAACGCGAGCGCGCCTTCCTGTGGGTCAACGGTCATGAGAAAGACACCGGCCGGGCGGAAATGGACTTCGCGGATTGGTGGGACAAATGGCCGGGGCAGTACGACCCTTACATGAGCGCGCTCGAAACCTACCGCGCCGGCGGGGTTCCCTGGCGCGAGGTGGTGGACCAGAAGGCGCCGCGGATGGTGATCCGCTCCAACATGAATGTCGTGGATCATTCCTATGGGATTGTCGACATCAACCGGACCTCGGAGGACGCCGATGGCGGTTACGAGTTGGGCGAGGGATACAAGCACTTGCTCACCGAGTCGCTGCTAGGCACCGCCATCCGGTTCTTCTATAGCGGCCGTGTGTTCTGGAACGACGGCGACGGTTTTCACATCTACAAGTTCAATCCGAATCTCGGGTCAAACGGGAAGTTCAGCTACGGCGAGGGAAAGGTCAGCGCCAACTTCCACGCCATCGCGGCGAACGTGCTCCTTATCTCGGAAGCCTTCAATGAAAAGTACCCCGACGACAGAATCGAGTTGTTGAAGCGCATCAGCCCGCCGACGATGGACGTCTCCTATCCCGTGGACTTATTCGCCCGGAAGCCGGCGCAGGTCTGGAATATGCCGGTGGAGCGGCCCTTCGGGAAATGGTCCGTCCTGGCCGTCTTCAACTATTCCAACACCATGGCGGCCAGCCAGAATCCACCCCAATTCAGCACCTCCCTGGACGCGGTGAAGGACTTACGGCTGGAGCCGGACAAGGAATACCTCGTCTACGAGTTCTGGAGCAGGAAGTTCATCGGGGTATTCAAGGGCGCTTTTGCCACGCGCCCGCTGAGTCCCTATGACTGCGACGTCTACAGCATTGTCGAGAAGCAGAACTGGCCAGTGCTGATTTCCACCAGCCGGCATGTCCGGCAGATGGCATTCGATATCAAGGACCTTGCCTACGACGGGCAACAGCGGGTATTGCGTGGCGTCTCCCGCGCGGTGGCCGGAGATCCCTATCAATTGCGCATCTACGTTCCGGACGGGTTCACGGCTCAGCGAGTGGAACTCTCCGGCGGACTTATGGCGAAAATGGCGGCGAACGGCAGTCTGCTCACCGTGGACTATACGGCGTCCTCGGGTAATGACGTGGAATGGAAGGTTTTCTTCCGATGAGAAAGATATCCGGTTTCGTAGCTGTCGTAATCGCCTCCACAGCCCTGGCGGCGTTCGCGCAGGTGAAGGAGCGGCCCATCCCTCGCATCATGAAGAAAGATGGGCGTTACGCTCTGTTGGTCGATGATGCCCCCTACTTCCTGTTGGCCGCGCAGGTAAATAACTCCAGCGGTTGGCCCGCCATGCTCCCGCAGGTGTGGCCGGCCATGGAGTTTCTGCATGCCAATACCGTGGAGATCCCGGTCTACTGGGAACAGTTCGAGCCCCGGCAGGGGCAATTCGATTACCGCATCGTCGACACCCTGCTCACCCAGGCGCGCGCCCACCAGATGCGGCTGGTCCTGCTCTGGTTCGGCACCTGGAAAAACGGCAACCCGCACTATGTGCCGGAGTGGATGAAACTGGACCCCGAACGCTATCCTTACGTGGTCGATAAGAGCGGCCACCCGGCGGATTCGCCCTCGCCGTTCGCCGCTGCCTCGCTGCAGGCGGACACCAGGGCATTCGCCGCCTTCATGCGCCACCTCAGAACGGCGGACCCGCAACGCACTGTGCTGATGGTGCAGGTGGAGAATGAACCCGGCACCGGCGGCAATCTGCGCGACTACTCGGCGCCTGCGCAGAAGCTCTTCGACGGCCCCGTCCCGGCCGATGTCCTCAAGGCGATGCAGGTGCCGCCCGGCGCCTCATCCCCGAACTGGCAGGAAGTGTTCGGTCCCGACGCCGACGTCTGCTTCCACAATTGGGCGGTAGCGAAGTACATCGGGCAGGTGGCCGCCGCCGGGAAAGCGGCATACCCGCTTCCCCTGTACGTCAACGCCGCGCCGGGAACGCACCGCTGCGCGGCGTGGCGGGACCCCGCCGGGCCGGCGCTGCCCAGCTACCAAGACGGTGGCCCGAGCGACAACAACCTTCCCATCTGGAAAGCCGCCGCGCCCGCGCTCGACATGATTTCGCCCGACGACTATGCCAGAGACGCCGCCGGCTACATCAAGATGCTGGAAATCTATGGCCGGAACGACAACCCGTT
Source organism: Bryobacterales bacterium (assembly GCA_003136215.1). Classification (GTDB taxonomy): domain Bacteria; phylum Acidobacteriota; class Terriglobia; order Bryobacterales; family Bryobacteraceae; genus Solibacter. Next base: position 4,181 of record PLDO01000305.1, on the reverse strand, counting down.
GTTCATACCCGAGACCGGCGGCAGTCCGCGGTTTTTCTTCTTCGCGGTGGGCCATCAGGCGATCGGCTTTTCGCCCTTCGGCCTGGACTTCACCAGGATTAAAGAGATTCCGGATGCCGCGCGGCCCAAGGAGGAGTTGCTGCCCCCGTGGGCGCTGACCGGGACCAAAGAGTTCGTCGCCCCGTTTGCGCCCACCTACCGTATGATCGCGCCGATGGCCCGCGAGATCGCCCGCCTGAATTATGAGGGCAAGCTCCAGGCTGTTGCCGAAGAACCGGGCAAGGTCACGCAGACGCTCAGTTTCGGGGCGTGGGAGGCCACCGTGTCCTATGGAGTCTGGGCGCGCTACGGCCGCCCGGCGGGTAATCCCCAGCCCATGGGAGGCGCTCTGGTGGCGCAACTCCAGGACAACCAGTTCCTGGTGGCCGGATTCTACTCGCGCGTCGATTTCCGTCCCGCGGCGGCGGAGCGACACCGGCGGTTTCTGCGCGTCGAAGAGGGAACCTACGAGAACGGCGTCTTCAAGTTCCGTCGCGTCTTGAATGGCGACCAGACCGATGGAGGGCTGGATTTCAGCTCCGAGCCGCTGGTCCTCCGTGTCTCCGTCACAACTTATTAACGCAATCGAAAGGAGCAGGTAACATATGAAATCCGGTCGGGTCAGAGATATCAGTCGGCGGGCGCTGTTGTGTCAGACCGCCATCGCCAGTGGTTTGGGCGCGATCTTCACCGCGTCCGCTTCGGCGCAGCAGGGAGGCGGACGCGGGGCGCCGGTCCGCTATGGGCCGATCAACAAATTCTCCGCGCCCAGCGATCTGAAGATCACCGACATACGGGCGCTCCGGATTGCCGCGAATTTCGACTACCCCATCATCAAGATTTTCACCAATCAGGACGTCTACGGGCTGGGGGAAGTGCGCGACGCCGGCAACGAGAATTCGGCCCTCGCCATGAGGCCGCTGCTGGTGGGGAGAAACCCGCTCGACATATCGGGGATACTCCAAAACGTCCGTCCCTACGCCGGCGCCGGACGCCAGGGCGGCGGCTTCAGCGCCATCGATATCGCCTTGCACGACATTACGGGCAAGGTCTTCGGCGTGCCTGTCTGGCGCCTGCTGGGTGACAAGAAGCGCGATCGCATACGCATGTATTGCGACACCACCGGAACCGGCGATCCCAAGAAGTACGGAGCGCGCATGCTGGCGCGCAAGAAGCTGGGATTCACCTTCTTCAAAATGGATGTCACCACCAATTTCGTCGGCGTCAATCCCGGCAATCTGGACAGCGAAGGCGTCCCCACCGACAAAGGGTTGGAGTACGGCGGAGAGCTGATCGCCGCCGTGCGCGACGCCATCGGCTGGGATATGCCCCTCTCGGTGGACGCCTCCAGCCTCAAGTGCGGAACCGTCGCCGATGGCATTCGCGCCGCCAAAGCGTTTGAGAAGTACCGTCTCTACTGGCTGGAAGACCTGTTCTATACCGGCGGCTTCTGGCGATGGAAGGACTTCAAAGAAATTAAGGCGCACTCCAGTACGCCGCTGCTCACCGGTGAGGACGGCTTCGGGCTGGAAGAAGGCTTTCAGGGGCTGATCGACAATCGCGCCGTCGATTTCATCCAGCCGGATCACGGCACTTCCGGAGGCTGCCGCGAGACCAAACGGATTGCCGATTACGCCTGGTCGCGGGAACGCATACCAACGGTGATTCACATGGCGGGGTCGCCGCTGGCTACCATCGCCGCCGCCCATACCGCCTCCACCATGGACGCATTTGTGACCATGGAATGCCACGCCGTGGATTTCCTTTCCTGGTGGCAGCAACTGGTCGCAGGGCCGCAACCTTTCCTCAACCAGGGCTACGTTGCCGTGCCGGACGCTCCGGGTCTTGGGGTAGAACTGAACGAACCCGTGGTGAAAGAGCACCTGCGGCGGCCTGGCTACTTCGATCCCGCCACGAAGTGGGACGACAGCTTCGTGGGGCGCGGTGCCGGCGGACCGTGGCCGCACTTCAACGTGGACGGCGTCTGGGTGAACGAGCGAACCGTCGATTACTAAGCTGCCTTAGACCAGGCTAGCTTCACTGCATCATGCGAACGCTTCTCCGAGTAGAACTATCAAACACGCCCCGGCGAAAGCGGAGCCGAACGCCCCCCAAACTTGGGGGAGATTGATAAACCGACCGCTATTGACACTTCTTATCGCCGCAGTTCTATGCGATCAGCCGCGTCGGGGACCGGCACGCTTGGCAATCTCCGCCAGGGAGCGCAACGCGGCGTTCACCGCCGCCGCATTCGGAAACAGGTCGGCAACCTCGGGGTCAATGACGACGACGTTGGAACTCGTTTGCAGTCGCTCGATGTATTTCCCCCGCACCAACGGCCCGAAATCCGAGCGTTTATATTCGGAACGCAGTTCGTCCGCGGCAAGCTTCTTAGCCTTCCTCATAGAGCTTCCTTTCTGCCCGCGTCGCGAGGCGAGCGGTTATGATTCGAATAGCGTCGTCATGCTGTGCGTGTGCAACCACGAGGAGATGACCCGACGACGACATGCCAAACGTAACGAAACGCCTTTCGTCGAGCGAATGATCCGGGTCGTCGCCCGTCGCCGACAAAGGATCAAAGAATACGCTCGCAGCTTCAGCGAACGAGACACCGTGTTTCCGTAGGTTCGCGGCAGCCTTTAGGGCATTCCATTCGAAGCGCACCCGAACGTTTCACCTTCCTTCAGTATACGCGTCGATGCGTGAGTAACGGAGGCTGATTGGTCTCGTTGCCCGTTGTCCCCGAAGTCCTCTTCTGGGAAACCAGTGCCCACGTGCGAGAAGGCGACCGATCCCGTATTCGTCCGGCTTGTGGAACAAACAGGCACAGTTCGAATCTCAGTTCTCAACTACCAAGCCGCGCAGCATCGGCCTCGTGCTAAGCCCCATCGCGTAACCCGGCCGTCTCAATCAAGACCGCTTTGGGCCTGCGACGGCATTTCATCGCCTTCCCGGGGCTTGCTTCCGCCCCTCCGCTTCATGATCTTATCGAAAGCTTTGAAATCCGCCCGAGCCTGCCGATCCGTGAAATAGGCCGCCGTCTGCAGGGCAGACACCTTCTCCGCCACCGCAGTGGCCACGAACTGGTTGATACTCGTTCGGTCCTCCCGGCTCAACCGCTCTACTGCCTCTTTGAGCGACCGCGGCAGCCGCAAAGGATATGTTCTGGTCTCTCTCATCGTTTGATCCTCGCTATCGCCTCTCGCGGGAGGAGAACCTCCACCCCAAATTGAGCCGGGGTGGTTCCGTAATCCCGCACGTTGAATGTCACCAGAACATCCGCTCTGCCATTCACAGCTGCCTCCAGCACCATCTCATCGTTGGGATCGCGCAACTGAGGCCGCCACAGAAAGTGCGTTCGCACGGGTTCTCCCATGGCAATGATGGCATCCAGAAAGATCTCCACCTGCTTGACTGAAAGCCCGGACTCCTCCCGGTGTTCGGATCTCCGGCAGACGGCTTCGTACTCCATCGCCAGAGGTACGCTGAGCAACAGCGTAGCCCGCCGCTGTCGCACTACGCGAATAATGGCGGCGGACGCGCCCGCGGGACTCCGCATCGCCGCAACCACGGCGTCAGTGTCCATCACTAGCCTCACATCACCTACGATATCACATTATGGGCGATGTCACTCAGCGTTCCTTTACTTTAAGCCACTCGGCCGTCAAGCGTCCTGCCCGTAGAAGTGGCGCTGCGGGCCCCCTGTCGCCATCTGGGAAACTCGACCGGATTACCCGCCAAAACGCCGCAGTTTTTACCCATCGAATCGATATGGACGAATTGTCCTGTCGGACAAGCACCGCGATTCGACGTTGGAGGAACGCATCGCCCCATAAACCTGGAAGGCGCTTCCAGTTTTCTGCCGCGAAGAAACCTTTTTCATTTCACAAACATTTGGATCTATATTTGTCTTCCTCTCAATCGCTTACATGTTTTCCGCCGCCGAATCCCTTGACCTCGCATGCTACTTTGAAATTGGAAACAGGGCCGTAGCGCACACTCGCGCGGCCCCAACAGTTTTTATCCTGGCCACGATACGTTGCATGTTCGGTGGTACTGACCTTCCGTAGGCCCCGTAAAGGCATAACGGTGGTTCGCCTACGCGGAGGAGACCGGCGGAAAGATCTTCCGTTCGAACGGAA
>PLDO01000088.1 GCA_003136215.1 Bryobacterales bacterium | reverse complement strand
CGCGCGTGCCGTGGACAAACAACGCCGGAGTCCGCCACTCCGCGAAAAAACCCGTGCGCGGCTGGTCCGGCTTCTTCGGCGGGTGCAGCGGGTAGGAAAGCAGCAGCAACCCCTCAGCCATGCCCGGCTTCTCCGCGGAGATCATGGCGGTTTGCCGGCCGCCGTAGGAATGCCCGCCCGCGAATACGCGCCCCTTCACCTGCCGCCGCAGCGCTTCCACTGCCCGCAAAACGCCTTCGCGATCACGCCCCGCTCCAGCCGGAAACGGCGGTCCCGCCGCCCGCGACACGCGGAACGGCAGGTCGTACCGCAGCACCGTCAAGCCGGCTTCGCAAAATGCCCGCGCCAGGCTCACCAGCAGCGGCGCGCGGGCATTCGACCCCGCTCCGTGCGTCAGCGCCAGCCCATCGCCGGTGGCGTGCTCCGGCGTGTGCAGCACTCCACGCACTTCGCCGGCGTCGAAAACCTGTTCCATCCGGGCCGCTCCCGCGCTATTCCTTCTTTTTCAAGGTCGCGTCGTTAGCCTGGATAAACTCGCGGATCTGGTCCGACATGGCCATCAGCTTTTCCCACTGCTCGCGATACAGCGTCACGGGGAAACGCCCCATCCCGTAGACCGAAAGCGCGCCCTTTTCACTCACTTTCAACGACAGTTGCCCGCGGGCGGGCTTCTTCAGGGTCTCGTTCTCCGCGCGCAAGCGCTCAATCTCGGCTTTCATCTCTTCTTCGCTAGGCATGATCGTCAATTTCCTCTGCTACCACATGGTACCCTCGAATTTCCCCTGCGATGCGTCCCTTACAAGCCATTTTCTTCGATTTCGACGGTGTTCTGTTGGATACCGAACCTGTCCACTGCGCCTGTTGGGCGGAAGTCCTGGCCCCCGCCGGACTGATTCTCACCTGGGACTATTACCGCAATCATTGCATCGGTATCGATGACCGCGACATGCTGCGCACGCTGGCGCTTCAGGCCGACCCGCCGCGTGACTGGGACAGCCTCTGGGCCCTCTACCCGGCCAAGAAGCAGTTGTTTCAGCAGCGCATGACGGCGCCCCCTTTCGAACCCTCCCTCGCCGTCATGCTTTCCGGCCTTCATCGCCAATTCAAACTGGCCGTCGTCAGTTCCAGTTCCTCCTCTGAGATCGAACCCCTGCTGGTGGCCGGGGGCATCCGCCACCACTTCGACACCATCGTCGGAGGCGGCGATGTCAAGCGCCACAAGCCGGCCCCGGACCCATACCTGCTGGCCGCCGAACGGCTGGCTGTCGAAACGGCCCTCGTGCTGGAGGATTCCGCCGCTGGAATCGCCAGCGGGCGCGCCGCGGGATTCGAGGTCCTCACCGTCCGCCACCCCGCCGAAGTCGCAGACCTGTTGCGCCACCGCCTCTCGCCCGGATAACGCTCCGCCTTGTATTTGGTGGGGCAGGCTTCAGCCTGTCAATCCGAGCGCAGCTCGGACTTTCTTGCCGTATACTCAGTCGTAAAGGCCTAATCTTGTCTCCTACGCAACCCAAGAAGAATCACCTGAGCGGCGCCCTGCCCCTCCTCAGGGAACTGGTGCGTCCGCGGCGCGGCAAAATCGCCCTCGGCTTCCTGCTGATGCTCGTTGGCAGATTGTGTAGCCTGGTCCTACCGGGCGCTCCCAAGTTCCTGATCGACAATGTGATCAACCAGCACCAGGTCTCCCTCCTCAAATGGATCGTAGGCGCCGTTTTCGCCGCCACCATCATTCAGGGCATCACCTCGTTCTCCCTTACCCAGTTGCTTTCCAAGGAAGGCCAGCGGCTCATCGCCGAGTTGCGGCGCAAGGTTCAGGAGCACATCGGCCGTTTGCCGGTGGCCTATTACGATGCCAATAAATCCGGCGCCCTGGTCTCCCGCATCATGAGCGACGTGGAGGGCGTGCGCAACCTCATCGGTACCGGGCTGGTGGAATTCTTCGGCGGCATGCTGACGGCGCTGCTCTCGCTCTTTATCCTGCTCCGCATCAGCGCCCTGCTCACCGGTCTCGCCCTGTTCTTCATCGTCGTGTGCGCCATCGGCCTCGGCATGGCCTTCGGCAAGATCCGCCCCATCTTCCGCGAGCGCGGCAAGATCAACGCCGATGTCACCGGCCGTCTGACCGAGTCTCTGGCGGGTGTGCGCGTCGTCAAAGGCTATCACGCCGAAGCCGGGGAAGCCCGCGTGTTCGCAGCGGGCGTGCAGCGCCTGCTGGACAACGTCATGCGCTCCCTCACCGCCATCTCTTTGATGACCCTCTCGGCCACCATGGTGATGGGAGTGGTGGGCGGCACCGTCATGTACATCGGCGCCCGCCAGATTCTGGCCACGCCGCCGACGCTCACCATCGGCGGCTTGTTCTCTTTCGTTCTGTACCTCGCCTTCCTGGTCGCCCCCGTGCTCCAAATGGTTTCCATCGGCACGCAACTGACCGAGGCTCTCGCCGGACTCGATCGCACCCAGGAAGTCCTCGCCGAGCGCCCCGAGGACGAAGACGCCAGGCGCGTCCGCAAGATCGATACCCTGCAGGGCTACGTCGCCTTCGACAACGTGACCTTCGAGTACGACCCCGGCAAGCCCGTCCTGCACGACGTCAGCTTCACTTCCGAACCCGGCACCGCCACCGCCCTCGTGGGACCTTCGGGCTCCGGCAAATCCACCATCATCAGCCTCATCGCCGCCTTCCATGAGCCCACTGCCGGACGCATCCTGGTGGATTCCATCGACCTTTCCACCGTGCGTCTGGATGCCTTCCGTTCGCAGCTTGGCGTGGTGTTGCAGGACACTTTTCTGTTCGACGGCACCATTCGCGAAAACATCGGCTTCGCCCGTCCCCATGCCACCGAAGAGGAGATCCTCACCGCCTGCCGCATCGCCCGCGTCGATGAGTTTGCCGAAAAGTTCGAAAAGAAGTACGAGACCATCGTCGGCGAGCGCGGCGTCAAGCTCTCCGGCGGACAACGCCAGCGCGTCTCCATCGCCCGCGCCATTCTCGCCGATCCGCGCATCCTCATCCTCGACGAGGCTACCAGCAGCCTCGATTCCGAATCCGAGGCCGCGATTCAGGAAGGGCTCTCCTACCTGATGAAGGGCCGCACAACCTTCGTCATCGCGCATCGCCTCTCCACCATCCGGCGCGCCGAACAGATTCTGGTGGTGGAGGACGGCCGCATCGTGGAACGCGGCACCCACCAGTCCCTCTATGCCCTGGGGGGCCGCTACTACGATTTGTATACGCGCCAGCACGGC
>PLDO01000348.1 GCA_003136215.1 Bryobacterales bacterium | reverse complement strand
GCATCGACGAGGAACTGTTCGATGTCATCTCCGGCTTCGAAGCGCTGAGCGCAAAAGAGAAATGAAGGTGGAAATCAATTCAAAGGACTTCCTCTGACTCTACATCCTTAGTTGCGCGCTTTGTACGTTCGGGTAAAGCCGTTGCGGCTGTTGGTAACCGTAAATGAGCCGTCGGGTTGGGCCGAGAGTTTGATCCACTTGCCCTGGCAGGCGGCTTCGGGGTTGGCGATGAAGTCCGCCGGCGGATTCGTTTCGGCGGTCCCGAGCATCGAGTAGTGAACCTGCCAGACATCTTCCATGCCGGGAGAGTTGCGCAGCGTGGGCCACGTTTCGGGAGCGCCGCCTTTGCGCGGGCCGTTGCCCATGATGGCAACGCGGGCGTGCAGGGCCTGCGCCAGCGCCGGCGACACGCCTTTGTCCTGGCCGTGTATGCTCACCTGGTACACATCGACGGTGCCGATGGGGTTGTTCGGGCACATCAGCTTGTGATCGTAAAACCATTCGAGGTCCGCCATGTCGAGCATGCGGAACTTGCCCAAGGTGAAGAGGAGACCGACGGACATGTTGTCCTCGAGATCCTCGGTGCGCTCCGGTTTCTCGGGAGTGGAAGCACACAGCCCGTTAGGGGCGCCGCCGCCGGGCAGGGGTCTGTCGAGGAGTTTAGTGGCTGCGGAAACCACCAACACGTCCAGGCCCTTGATGGGAATCCGGTCTCCGGGTTTGACGGCGGTGTAATCGCCTTTGTCGCGCACCTCGGCGTAAGCCTTGTAACGGACATCGACGCCTTTGCCGTTGCTTTGGAGAGGGCCGTGATCCACGAAATGCCTCACCGGGATTTTAGAAACCAGAAGCGGCACATCGCCCAGGTGGTCGATGTCGTAGTGGGAAATCACCAGGTAGTCGACCTGCTTCAGGCCGGCCGCCTGGACAGCTTCCATAATCCGGTCTACGTCCCGGCCATTGAACCCGGGCCATCCCGCATCGAATAGCATCGATTCCCCGGATGGCGCCACGGAGAGGACGGCCTTGCCTCCTTCGACGTCGATGACATAGACATCCAATGTCCGGGCCGCGGGAGCCGCAGGCACGAACAGGAGAGACCAAAGAAGGGCGGCAGCGATTCTCACGCCGAGTATTGTAACGGATGTCATGGCACTCCGATGGTCGCCGGCTCCGCCGTGTACTAGGCTAATAGAAAACATGCCTTTCGATCTGAAACTCGTCAAGACGCTCGCGCTCACTCTCCTGGCCGTGTTCACGGCCGGGGCGCAGACCGTGACCGTGGCCAGCCCGGATGGCCGCGTGCAGTTTGTATTATCGGCGGGAGCCCAGGGCCACCTGGCATATACGGTCACATTCAACTCGAAGAACATCATCGATCCATCGCCGCTGGGCATCGTGGTCGACAAGGTGGATCTCGCCGACGGTGCGCGGATCGGGATGGCGGACAGCTACAAAATCAACGAAGCCTACCCCTGGTACGGTCCGCACTCCATCGCAGTGAACAACTGCAACGGCGCTAAGGTGGCCGTGACGCACCCGAAAACGGGAACGGCCTACACGCTGGACATCCGCGCCTACAACGACGGCGTCGCGTTCCGCCACCTGGTGCCGGGCGAGGGCGCCCGGACGCCCGACGAAGCCACCATATTCCGCGTTCCAGCGGGGAGCGTGATCGCTCCGCAAAACTACGTATCCGGCTATGAAGGAGTCTACCCTTGGCGGACCACGACAAACACGATCGAGGGCATGATGGACGGCGAGTGGACCCACCCTCCGTTCACCTTCGTGCTGCGCGACAAGAGCGCCTACGCTTCCATCACGGAGGGCGCGCTGGTCAATTACAGCGGGATGGTCTTCCAGGCGGATGCCGACAGCGCGCTGCACGCCAGACTTGGCCACGCCGAGCCCACGGCCTTCGGGTTCCGCTCGCGATACGGCAAGGACGTGGAGCGCCTCAGCCATCCGGCGGCGATTAACGGTCCCATCACCACGCCGTGGAGAATCGTGATGATCGGGGCGGATCTGAATGCGCTGTTCAACTGCGACATCGTGCACAACGTGGCGCCGCCTCCCGATCCCAAACTCTTCCCCAAGGGCATGCAAACGGATTGGATCAAGCCTGGCCGGGCAGTGTGGAACTATCTCGACGGCACGGACTCCACCGTCGAAGGACAGAAAGAGATGGCGCGGCTGGCTTCGCAACTGGGATTCGAATACAACGTGATCGAGGGTTTCTGGCGGAACTGGCCGGAGGCGCAATTAAAGGAACTGGCGGATTACTCCCGCGAGCGCGGCGTCAAACTGATCATCTGGAGCAGCCGCATCTCAGTGCAGGACCCGCAGAAACTGAAGGAATGGTTCGATCTGTGCAACCGGGTGGGCGTCGCGGGGGTCAAAATAGACTTCTTCGACCACGAGCACAAGGAGGTGGTCGATCTCTACGAGATGATGGCCAAAGCGGCCGCGGAGCACAAATTGCTTGTCGATTTTCATGGCGCCAACAAGCCGACGGGCCTGGAGCGAACCTATCCGAACATTATTGGAATCGAAGGCATCCGCGGGATGGAGTTCTTTCCGCCGTACGCGCAGCACGATGTTGTCCTGCCGTTCACCCGCATGCTTGCCGGTATGGGGGATTACACGCCTACACACTTTGGTTCGCGCCTGGCCGATACCACGTGGGCACACCAGGTGGCGAATGCCGTCATCCTGCAATCTCCGCTCCTGGTCTACGCGGCTCACCCCGTCAATATGTTGGCGAACCCGTCGGCGGACATGCTGAAGAGCATCCCGAGCCACTGGGATGAGACCGTGGTTCTGCCGGTCTCGGAAATCCGGGAAGTCGCGGCCCTCGCCCGGCGGAGCGGGGACACGTGGTTCCTGGCGATTACCAACGGGCCCACCGCGCGGAACGTGCGCATCGATCTCTCCGCCTTCCTCGGCAGGGGGCTGCAGCAGTCGGGCGGGCGCGGCGCCAGCTATCATGCCACGCTGATACGCGACGCGGGGGAAGCGGCGGCTGTCAGGATCGAGCACCTCACCCTTGCGGCGGGCGACACGCTCTCCGTCGATCTGCATTCGGGCGGCGGCTTTGTCGCCAGGCTCAAGAAATAGCAGTCACTCTACACCCTCGCCTGAAGCGCTGGTTTACCAGATGACGCTCAAGAGTTAGCCGCGGAGGTGGGGCTTCATGAACTGGTCCCAGGCATCGCGGACGGTCTGCCTGGCGGCTTCGTCGAGCGGGGCTGCCGGTCCTCGACCGCCGCCGCCGCCCATACTGCCGCGCGTTTTTGTATTCTCCTTGAACATACCGCGCACCACCATGAGATAGCCCGGCGCGCCGACAATGCTGTTAAACGCCTGGATCCGGCCGAACATGTCGAACGCCTCCCGCCGCTTGCCCGCGTGCCAGAGATCGAATGCGGCGGCGTAAAAATCGGAGAGCACCGTGGTGGGACAGTGGCCCGAGAAGCCCAGGCGCATTTCGTCGATCATGGTGCGGACTCCGTTTCCAGAGAACACCGCCAGTTTGTCGCTGGTGCGCTCGCGGATCTGGGTCACGCGGGCCAGGGGGTTGCCGGCCTCATCCTTGACGCACTTCATAGTGGGGACCTGCCTGGCCATCTCGACAATGAGGTCCACGCTGGTATCGCCCTGGGTCTGCACGATCAGGGGCAAGTCCGTGGCCTGGCCGATGGTCCTGTAATACTCGATCATCGCCTTGTCATCGGCCTTCTCGGGAGGCAGCGAGATGACGGCGTCGGCGCCGTTCTTCGCGGCATGTTTGGCATAGGCGATCGACTGAGCGATTTTGCCTTCCTTATCCTGCACCCCGATGACGAGCGCCGTCCTGCCGCCCTTGCCGGCGGCGAGGATGGCTTCGGCGCCATCCAGCCGCTCCTTTTCGGAGAGAGTGTTCCAGCCGCTGGCGATTTGCGGCCAGGCGAAGCCGTGGACCTGGTACTGGTTGCAGAATCTGACTTCGTTCTGGAGGCATTCCAGATCGAGCTTGTCGGATTCGGTGACGGGCGTCTGGCCGATGGGGAACACGCCGCGCATCGGCTTCGCCGCGGCGGACCAGCCCTTGCCGGCGAGCGCCAAGCCCAGCGCGCCACCGGCCAATGTGTGCAGGAATTCCCGCCTGGCGGGTGTTTGCGCATGAAGCTTCATCGAGTCATCTCCTGGACGACACCAAGTCAACGACATTGTAGCGCCCGTGCGGAGCGCTGCTACCATAAGCGTTCCCGGACACGGTACGAAACCGATTCGAAACAGGACAACACTTCATGGAAACTCGATACTCACCTAACCAAGCCGGCTATCAGGAACTGGGCACAAAGGAACTGCGCTCCACATTCTTAGTGGAATCGCTGTTTACGCCCGAGAAACTCGAGCTGATGCATTCGGACGCGGACCGGGCCATCATCGGCTCCGCCGTGCCCGCGGCATCGCCCATCAAGCTGACCGCCGACGCCGAACTGCGCGCCGCGTATTTCTGCGAACGCCGCGAACTGGGCGTACTCAATATCGGCGGTCCGGGCGCCGTGGAAGTGGACGGAAAGCGCTTCGAACTGGCTAAGTTTGACGCCCTCTATGTGGGCCGCGGCAGCCAGAACATCTCATTCTCCAGCGCAAGCGGCGGTAATCCCTCCCTCTTTTACCTGCTGAGCTATCCGGCCCACGCGACCTATCCCACCACGTCGATTCCCCAGGCCAGCGCCCACGAAGTGCACCTCGGCACGGCCGCCGACGCCAATCGCCGCACCATCCACCAGTACATCCATACCGGCGGCGTCAAGAGCTGCCAGTTGGTGATGGGCTACACACAGCTTCACGAGGGCGCCGTGTGGAACACCATGCCGCCGCACACCCACGCACGGCGCACGGAGATTTATATTTATTTCGATCTCGGCAAGGCGCGAGTGATGCACTTCATGGGCACGCCGGAAGAGACGCGCCATATTGTGATCTCCGACCGCCAGGCCGTGATTTCGCCGAGCTGGTCCATCCACTGCGCCTGCGGCACGGGCTCTTACGCCTTCTGCTGGGGCATGGGAGGCGAGAACCAGGAGTTCACGGATATGGATGCAGTGCCAGTGGAGAGGCTTGCCTGACCCTGTGGTGGGTCAACGTCCTGCTGAAGTAGGAGATCCGCAAGATGAGATTGACATCGGTATGCATGGGTTTTTTCTGCGCTTCGTTCTGCTGGGCGCAGCCCGCGACACAGAGCTGGATCGCGCACGTCGCCTTCCGCGTCGCCGGCCTCGATGCCTCGCGCGCCTTCTACAACAAGCTGGGGTTCGACCAGTTCTTCGAGATGAAGCAGGGGGAGCGGACCACCGAAGCCTTCCTCAAGATCAACGACCATCAGTTCATCGAACTGTACCCGCGAACCGACCCGTCGCAGCCCATCGGACTGATGCACGTTTGTTACGAATCGAGTAACATCGAGGCGCTGCACGCGGAGTACGTCAAGCGCGGGCTGGCGGTTTCGGAGGTGGCAAGGCCGGAGCCGGCAACCTGCTGATGACGATGAAAGATCCCGAGGGCCAGACGATCCCAGAGCCAACCCTCTCCTTACCACTAACCAGCCAGCGGAGGCAGTGCCATGAACATGCGAAAGCAACTCAGATATGATGGTGCGGCGGCCATCCTCACTTTCCTCGCGGGGTTATGTGCGGGGCCCTCTCTCCAGGCAGCCGACCCGGCATTGAAAATCACCGCGCCCGCTGACGGAACCATCGTGAACTGGGGCTTGGATGTCAAGATCGAGGTGGAGGCGGAGCCGGCCGGCGCTTTTCGGGCCGTCGGTGTGCTTGGCGAGAGCCCTCTCGGCGACACGGAAGGCCTCGATGCGCCACCTTACCGGTTCACAATGGAAACCCCGCCGAAGATCGACTCCGGCGTCTACAAGCTCACGGCGCTCGGTGTGACGCAATCCGGCGCCCAGGTGTACTCAAGACCAGTAACCATCGATATCGAGCAAGCGGACGATCCCAAGCAGCTCCTCGCGGAGCTATCGAGTATTTCTTTTAGCAAGGTGGGGGAGCGGTCTGTGCTGCGCATTACCGGAGTTTACGGTGACGGGCATCTGGCCTCCCTGTCACGCTCGACGCGAACCAAATACTCATCCAGCGATTCCTCGGTCGTGATCGTGGAAGGTTATGTGGCGAAGGCCGTCGGCCCTGGGTTCGCCGACATCACGGTCAAGCATGGCCCCTTGAAGCTCGTCATCCCGGTTGGTGTGCCAAAGGAGAAGCAACCATGATCCCGCAGAGCGTGCGGTCCGAGAGCGTGAATGGGCTCTTTGCAAGCCATCGGCTGACGCACGTCGCCTTGCCGCCCCGCGCGTCTGCGTTGCCTCTGGCGTTCCTGTTCGTGCATGGGTTCTTGCCAATGCTGCAAGCCCAGCCGACTCTTCAGATCCCCTTCGCCAGCCACCGGCACGGTTGTGACTTCCGGCCACGCTTTCACTGTGACCGTGAGCGCCGACCCCACGGCCTTTCAACTGGTCGGCGTGCTCGGCCAAGGGCCTCTTGGTGAGGCGGGACCCACTGCCACGCCGCCCTACCAGTTCACCCTTACTACACCGCCCGACTGCGACTCCGGCTTGTACACTCTCACGGCGATTGGACTGACCACGTCCGGCAGCACCGTATTCTCGCCGTCGGTGACTGTCGACGTAGAACAGGCTGACACGCCGCTGCAGCTCGGCGCAGGGCTGTCCAGCCTGAGCTTCAGCTACGCGGGAGACAGTAACATGCTGGCGATTACCGGCACCTTCAGCGACGCGTCGATTGTGGGGCTCACCCGGCTGCGGGCGCCCCTGGACGAGCCCTTCCAATGGACGATGCGCGGCCCCGGCAGGCCGGTGCAGCCTACTTGAGCTTCTTGACCACAGTCTTGCCGGAAGCCGCGCCGGCGGGCTTGTCTTCCTCACCCGGCGGCGGGGCGTTGGGATTCAGGACACCGCTGGGCATCCAGCCATCGTTCGACGGGCCGTTCTGGAAGAACTTCGAGTCCTTGCTCAGCGGGTTGCCTTTGGCGTAATTGGCGTTGGCCTGGCCGAAGATCTTGCCCGCCCGCAGGGTGTCGTCGCGAACCTTGTTCATCAGTATTTGATAGCGATCGTCGGTCTGCGCAAACCCCGAGAACACGCTCAGGTCGTTGTTACCGATGATGACCACGTCGATGCCGGGGACTGACGCGATGTCATAGGCGTTGGCCACGCCGGTGGGCGTTTCGATCATCACCACCACCAGCATGTTGTCATTGATCGTCTTGGCGTAGTCGGCGGCGTTGGCGCCCCAGAGAGTGCGCGCCTGCCCCTGGCCGGAGCTGCGCCGCGCCACCGGAGGATACCGCGACCACTTGGCCGCCTCGCGCGCCCGGTCCGCATCGTCGACGGTGGGCACGACGATACCCAGCACGCCAATATCGGTGGCATGCTGGATGTGCCATTCCTGCGCGTCCGGCAGGCGGATCATGGGGGTGGCGTGGACGTGCGGGCAGGCCGCGATCATGGCCTCGATATCCTTGAATTCGAGCGTGCTGTGCTGCATTTCAAACCAGGTGTAGTCGTAGTGTTTGGCCGTTTCGCAGTAGCCCGCAATATCGAACTTGGTTTGCGTGAAGCTGAAGACCTGTTTGCCGTCTAAAAGTTTTTGCTTCACCGTATTGTAGAGGACCGGCTTGGCGTTTCCCGCGCCCCGCCCCCCCTCCTGTGCCGGCGCCGGGATACCCAGCAGTGCGGCGGACAGAAGCAAACTGAAGGTGCATGAAAATCTCATCGTTGACCATCCTTTCCGAAATGGATCCAACCACGGCTTGGCGAGTCCAACGGACTCGGCCGGCAGCGATTTACTGCTTCAACGCTACTATACGCCATGGCAACACCGGTGGGGCTTGCCGCGAAGCAGGCGCGAGCGCCGCGCCGTGCGCCTCACTTAAGCGCGCGCGGGACGACGCGTGTGCCAGATCCGGCATTGCGATACAGTGGACCCTTACGGAACTGGCCATGAACGGGATCTTCCGCAGCGTCATCGGAAGAGGAGTGAAACGCCCGGTCTCACTGCTCTTGCTTGGACTGTTCAGTCTAGCGGCATCCGCCAAAGAACTCCATGTTTCCATCAATGGAAACGACGGCAACGACGGTTCATCGGCCAAGCCATACAGGTCGATTTCCGCCGCGGC
The DNA here is from genome assembly GCA_003136215.1 of Bryobacterales bacterium. Taxonomy (GTDB): domain Bacteria; phylum Acidobacteriota; class Terriglobia; order Bryobacterales; family Bryobacteraceae; genus Solibacter. The sequence continues at coordinate 15,618 of PLDO01000348.1, read as the reverse complement.
CGTGGTCGCGCAACCGGGCGATTTGATCACGGTGCATGAGGGGACCTATCGCGAACGCGTAACGCCGCCACGCGGAGGCGAGTCCGATTCGCGCAGGATCGTCTACCAGGCGGCTCCGGGCGAGAAGGCCGTTATCAAGGGGTCGGAGGCGATCCGCGGCTGGAAGCCGTTTCTGCCCGGCGTGTGGAAGGCGACGCTGCCCAACACCTTCTTTGGCGCCTACAATCCCTACAGAGACCTGATCGTGGGGGACTGGTTCACGGACAAAGGACGGCCGCATCACACCGGCGAAGTCTATCTCAACGGCAAATCCCTCTGGGAGACAAACCTCCTGGAACGTGTGCTGCATCCGCAGCCAATGTCCGGCAGCCGCGACGCCGATGGATCCACGTACACCTGGTTTTGCGAGAGCGACGACCAGAATACATACATCTACGCCAACTTCCACGACAAGAACCCCAATGCGGAGCTGGTGGAGATCAACGTGAGGGACAGTTGCTTCTACCCGGACCAGCCGGGCCGCAACTATATTACGGTGCGCGGCTTTTACCTGAGCCAGGCCGCCACGCAATGGGCGGCCCCGACAGCGGAGCAGATCGGTCTCATCGGCACCCATTGGAGCAAGGGCTGGATCATTGAAAACAACGTGATCAGCGATTCGAAATGCGTGGGCATCAGCCTGGGCAAGGACCGCAAGACCGGCCACAATGTCTGGATCAATGATCCGCGCAAGGATGGCGCCACGCATTACAACGAAGTGATCCTGCGCGCGCTGGAAGCCGGCTGGTCGCGAGAAAATATCGGTTCCCACGTGGTGCGGAACAACGTCATCTTCAACTGCGAGCAGGCTGGCATTGTGGGAAGCCTCGGCGCCGTGTTCAGCCAGATCGCCAACAACCACATCTACAACATCTGGACCAAGCGGCAATTTACCGGCGCGGAGATGGCAGGCATCAAACTGCACGGGGCGATCGACGTGGTGATCGCGCACAACCGAATCCACAACGCCGGGCGGGGGATGTGGATGGACTGGATGGCGCAAGGCACGCGGATCACCGGCAATCTGCTGTACGACAACAGCACGGACGACCTTTTTGTGGAAGTGGACCACGGGCCATTCGTGGTGGACAACAATCTCTTTCTCTCCCCCCTGAGCCTGTCCGACATGTCCGAAGGCGGAGCCTATGCCCACAATCTGATGACCGGAAGGATACTCAGCCGGCCCGAACCGCGACGCTCCACGCCGTATCACAAGGCGCACTCGACTGCGCTCGCGGGACTCAACAGCACGATGGGAGGCGACGACCGTTTCTACAACAACATCTTCGTGGGAAACGGCGCGCCGGCTGGCGGGGGCGCGGAGGCCGATGCCGACCCGCTGCGCTTCGGCGGCTATGGGCTGTGGGTCTACAACCACCGCGAGTACCCGTTGCAGACGGGCGGCAACGTGTACATGGCCGGCGCTCGCGCCTGGTTCAGCGAGGAAGGCGCACTCAATCTGCCCGGAACCAATCTCAAACCTCTCCTGGTGGAGGAAGGCGACCGCGTGTATCTTCAATGGAACTTCGGTGCGGAGTTGCGGACCGCCGCGACCAAGCTGGTGACTACCGAGTTGTTGGGAAAGGCGAAAATTGCGGGGCTGGCGTACGAAAACGCCGATGGCTCGCGCCTGGTCATCGATCGCGATTATTCCGGCAAGAAGCGAAATACGTCCGCTCCGTTCGCCGGACCCTTCGAGGATCCGGGCCTGAAACTGAAGGTATGGTGACCGAAACGATGTCCGAAACCCAATCGAGAGCTCTTGGCTATTCATACCGCATTTCGTCGGTCACGGCGTTGAGCGGATTCCTGTTCGGTTTCGATACGGCCATCATCAACGGCGCAATCGTCTTTCTGCGCCGGCATTTCCGCTGGACGGAGATCGAAACCGAAGTGGCCGCGGGGAGCCTGCTGGCCGGGTGTGCGCTGGGCGCGGGAATTGCCGGCGCGCTGAGCGACCGGTTCGGCCGCAAGATCGTCCTGCTGCTCTCCGCCGTCATCTTTGCGCTTTCGTCGGTAGCGACCGCGCTGCCCAACGGACTGGGCGAGTTTGTGGCCGCGCGGGTGGTAGCCGGTGTCGCCATCGGCATCGCTTCGATGCTGGCCCCGCTCTATATTGCCGAGGTTTCTCCCGCGGCGATCCGCGGGCGGCTGGTCAGCCTGAATCAACTGGCGATCGTGCTGGGCATTCTGGTTTCGTATCTGGTGGGATGGGCAATGGCCGGTCTGGGAGAGGGCAGCTGGCGGTGGATGTTCGCCGTCGCGGCGGTGCCTTCCCTGCTGTTCTTCGGCGCTTTGTTCTTCGTGCCGGAAAGCCCTCGCTGGCTGGTGAAGGAAGGCCGGCGCGACGAAGCCGCGAAAGTGCTGGGGAGGTTGGGCGAGCCGCCGTCGCAATTGCGCGAGATCGAACGCGCGATCGCCGTGGAGAGCGGGTCGTTGCGCCAGTTGCTGGAGAAAGGGCTGCGCCGCCCGCTCATGATCGGCGTTACGCTCGCCATCCTCCAGCAGGTCACCGGCATCAACACGGTGCTCTACTATGGGTCCATCATTTTCACGGAGCAGGCGGGCGCGGCAAGCACGTCGGCGGCGCTGTGGGCGAACGTCCTGGTGGGCGCCATGAATCTGGTCTTCACGGTGATTGCGTTGTTCACCATCGACCGACTCGGGCGCAAGGTTCTGCTGATCTCGGCGGCCGGCGGCATGGGGCTGTCGTTAACGGCGCTGGGCTTCGTTTTTGCGGTGGGCTCCGTCACGCCCTCCCGCGCGCTGGGGTTGATTCTCTGCTACGTGGCGTGCTTCTCTTTCGGGATGGGGCCAGGCGTATGGGTGGTCATCTCGGAACTCTTCCCCACGCGAATTCGAGGACGGGCGATGTCGGTGGCGACGGTGGCGCTGTGGCTTGCCTGCCTGCTGATCACGGTGACGTTTCTTTCGCTGGTCAAGGCATTCACGGCGGCCGGAGCGTTCTGGATCTACGCCTTCATGTGCGCCTGCACCGTCTGGTTCGTATGGAAGTTCACGCCCGAGACGAAGGGCAAGAATCTCGAGGAGATCGAACAGCAGTGGAAAAAGTAAGCCGGCTGGCAGTCGCTTTGGCCGTTCTCGCCGCGCCGCTCTGGGCCGCGCAACGGACAACCCTGTCGCTTGACGGGCAGTGGGACATCGCCGATTCCGTGGAAGCCGGCACGCTGCCTGCCGCGTATTCCCATAAGGCGCCGGTCCCGGGTCTGGCGCATTCGGCGGTGCCCGGTTTCAAGGACGTGGACGAGTTCGAGAGCCGCCAGTTGATTCAGAATCGCGTCAGCCGGGGCCTCGCGCCCGCATCGGCGTTGGTTTCCAATGCCGGCGTCTCGCGGCAGGAGCGCAACTGGTTCTGGTACCGGCGCCGCTTCGATGTGTCTGCCGTTCGCAGCGTCGCGGTTCTGCGGATCGACAAAGCGCAGTTTGGCGCGGCTGTGTGGGTGAACGGCCAGAAGGTAGGCGAGCATCTGCCTTGTTTCACGGCCGCGATATTCGACATCTCCGGCAAGCTGCGGCAGGGTCCGAATGAGATCGTGGTGCGGGTGGGCGCACATCCGGGCGTGCTGCCCTCCACCGTTTCGGCGGGAACCGATTTCGAGAAGAACCGGTGGACTCCCGGCATCTATGACAGCGTCTCGCTGGCGCTGAGCGACAATCCCGCCATCGCGGAGCTGCAAGTGGCGCCCAGCCGCGATCTAAAGTCGATTACGGTGCAGACGAAACTGCGCAACCATGCTTCCCAACCGGTGGCATTCGCGCTCACGCAGGCGGTGCACGGATGGAAATCGGATGCGGTAGCGGCGAGCGCCCCGGCGATGCAGTTGCGGCTGGCTGCCGGCGAAGAGCGCACCGTCACGCAGCAAATCGCCATACCCGCCGCGAAGCTGTGGACGCCGGAACAGCCCAATCTTTACGTTGTCGAAACCGGCACCGGCGGAGATACAGCGAGCACCCGCTTCGGCATGCGAGAGTTCCACTTCGAAACCGCCACCAGGCGTGCTTATCTCAACGGCCGCCCTTACTTCATGCGCGGATCCAATATCACCCTGCACCGCTTCTTCGAAGATCCGAAATCGGGCGTTTTGCCGTGGGACGACAAATGGGTGCGCAAGTTGCTTGTCGACATTCCGAAGGAGATGCACTGGAATTCGTTCCGCTTCTGCATCGGTCCGGCGCCCGATAAATGGTTCGACATCGCCGACGAGGCCGGACTGTTGATCCAGAACGAGTACTTCGTGTGGACCGGCAAAGCGTGGCACGGCGCCGAAGATCAGGTCCGCTTCGACGCCGGCCAGATGATCCGCGAATATGGCGAATGGATGCGGGACAACTGGAATCACCCGAGCGTAGCGATCTGGGACGCCAACAACGAGACGTTCGACCCGATCTTCGGCGAGAAGATCATCCCGGCGGTGCGTGGGCTGGACCTTTCGAACCGGCCATGGGAGAACAGCTACAATCCGCCGGTGGGCGCGGATGACCCGGTGGAGGATCATCCCTACGAGTTTTCCGCCATGGCGCGCCCGGGCGGCCCGGAGTTCAGCATGACCACGTTTGAGCGGCCCAACGGCAAGGCTCCGGGGGCGCCCACCGGTCACGCCCTCATCCTGAATGAATATGGCTGGACGTGGCTGAACCGCGACGGTTCGCCCACCGAATTGACCAAGGATCTCTATCCCCGGCTGCTGCCGGCCAACGCTACCGCCGAAGACCGGTTCGCGCTGAACGCCTACCTGCTGGGCGGCATCACCGAGTTCTGGCGCGCTTACCGGCAGTACGCCGCCGTGCTTCATTTCGTGTATCTGATGAGCAGCGATCCGCTGGGCTATACGGCCGATCACTTTCGCGATGTCGAAAAGCTGGAACTCGAGCCGCACTTCCGGGACTACATGTCCCACGCTTTCGCGCCGCTCGGCGTGTACCTGAGCTTCTGGCAGCCGAAACTGCCGGCGGGCAAGCGGACATTTCAGGTCATGCTGGTGAACGACGAATACCACGCTGCCGAGGGCCGCGTGACCGTATCGCTCCAGTCTGCGAGCGGCGGCGAGGCGGCAAGCGCGCAGGCGCCTTTCCAGGTCGGCAGCCTGGGGCAGACCACACTCTACATCGATCTCGACGTGCCGAATACGCCGGGGGACTTCCTGCTAGTGGCCAAAGCCGATGCGGGTAACGGCAAGCCCACACTGAGCCGCCGCAGAGTCGCCATCACGCCTTAGCAGGGTGATGAAAAACGCTAACCAGCCGCCGATGAACGCAGATGAACGCGGATAAGTGCTTTGTTTTGAATCCGCGTTTATCGGTGTTCATCGGCGGCTAGCTATTTGGGCGACTTTTTCACAGCCTGTTAGTGGCCGCGCAAAAATAACTTCACATTGGCTGTGTGTGCAAGGTGGCGCCGGCACTCGTGCCGGCCGCGTCCCGAGGAGTCGGGACGCAGCAGACTGAGAGTCTGCGCCACGTCAGGAAAGAGTCGATTCGCCCGCTACTCGATGACCGCCTGCGAAACAGCGTTGTCGAAGTCGTATTGCAGCGATCTGCCGGGCGTTTGCACGAACATGACGACCACCATCTGCTCCTTGCGGTTCACCCACCAGTAGGTGCCGTAAGCGCCATCCCAGCCGTAGCTGCCGTCCGGCTTGCGGAGCCGCGCGTCCACCGCGCTCACCACCACTTCGCCGCCCAGCCCGAACCCTACCCCTTTCGGCGGGCGGCCGATCTGTCCGTTGAAGAGATCGCCCACGTTGTTGCTCAACATGGTATTGACGGTCCATGGGCTCAAGATGCGCTTGCCGTTCAGTTGTCCGCCATTGGCGAGCATCTGGGCGAATTGCAGGTAGTCCTCGGCGGTGCAGGTGAGGCCGCCCGCGCCCGAGAAGTAGGACTGCGTGCCGATGGCAAGCTGGGCGCCCTTCTCCAGCCCGTTGGCCGTCTTCCGATAGATGTTGGCCACGCGCGCGGCGTCCTTTTCCGGGATATTGAACCAGCTGTTGTTCATCGCCAGGGGCTCGAAGAGGCGCTGCCGCAGAAACTGGTCGAACGTCAACCCGGAAACGATCTCGACAATGCGGCCGAGGGTGTCGAACCCGGCCAGTCCGCTATAGCTCCATTTCGTGCCGGGTTGGAAATCGAGCGCCAGGGGGCCCAGGCGGGGGATGAAGTCGGCCAGCGTGTCGGTCGGCTTCCTTGCCTTCAGCAGGGCCTGGACATCCTGGTTGGTGATGCCGCCGGTGGCCAGGCCCGAAGTGTGCGTCAGCAGGTCGATGATGGTGATCTCGTGATTGGCGGGGACCACGTAATAGCGGTCGCCGGCGGCGGGCGTCCCGTCGGACATCGGGACGGCGCCGCGCACGGCCTCGACGGCGACCTTGGAGTTCTTGAACTCCGGAATGTATTTGGCAACGGGGTCGGTCAGCTTCAGCTTGCCTTCTTCCATGAGCATGAGGATGGCGGTGGCGGTGACCGGCTTGCTTGAGGAGGCCAGGCGGAAGAGCGCGTCCTTGGTCATCGGCTTCTTCGCCTCGATGTCCATCAGGCCGTGAGCTTCAAAGTGGACCACGCGTCCCCGGCGCGCCACCATGGTGACCGCTCCCGAGATGTCGCCCGCTTCGACGTGGCGCATCACCATCTCGTGGATTCGCTGGAGACGCTCCGAAGACAGGCCAACTTCTTCGGGTTTGGCCACCGGCAGCGAAGCCGTCCATAGCGGGAACACGATGGCGGGCAGAATCAATAGTCGGAACATTCTATCCTCCCTGAGCCGCGGCACAGGCCGCGTCGAAGGATATCGTAGCGCACTGCTAACGCATATGATGTATCCTACGCGCATGCGCTCCCTCGATTGGACAGAAGGCGTCCGGAAGTGACGGCGTTTGGAAACGACCCGGCAAAGATCGCGCGCTACCGCGACTTCTGGGAACGAAGCGATGTGCGCCGCCCACTGGTGGGCTTCAGTCTGGTGGGCTGGTTTCCGGTACGGGAGTTCGCGGCCTGCCGGGCATGGGGTCCGGTGGACTGCATCACGCCGGAGATGATCGATCCCGAGGCGTTCGTGGGCGACCATCTGCGCATGCTGGGCGAGGGCGAAATCGTGGACGACGACCTGATTCGCGGGGCGTGTCCCGGGCAGGTGGCGATTCCGTGGCTGCCGGGCATTGCCGGCTGCAAGATGCGCCTGCTGCCGGACAACATTCTGGGGGAAGAGCAGAGCCTGCCGCTGGCAGAGGTGGCGAGGCTCACCGCAAACCACGAGAATCCGTGGTTCCGTAAGTATCTGGAGTTTGGCAGTGCTTTGGTGCGCGCTTCCCAGGGGCGATTCCCGGTGAGCCACGCGGCTGAAATCGGCCCCACCGACCTACACGGACTGCTGCGCGGGCACACCCAGTGCATCATGGACCTGGTGGACGAACCGGAGCGCGCCGCCGAAGCGCTCTGGCGGATGGGCGAGTTCTTTTGCGAAGTCCAGCAGGAGTTCTGGAAACACATGCCGCTATTTCACGGCGGCTATTTCGACGCGCAGTACTCGCTATGGTCGCCGCTCCCTATCATGCGTCTGCAGGAGGACGCGACGGCGGTGTACTCGCCGGCGCTGTATCGCAAGTTTGTGCAGCCGGTGGACCGGGCGCTGGCCGCGCGATTTCCGTGCAGCTTCATACATCTGCACTCGACCTCGATGTTCCTGCTCGACGCGTTTCTAGAGATCGGGGAGATCGCGTGTCTTGAGATCAACAAGGATGCGCTCGGGCCATCCACCGCCGTCATGATTCCCCACTACCGGAAAGTACAGCAGGCCGGCAAGCCGCTGCTGATTCGAGGCTCGTTCGACGCGCAGGAATTGCGGCTCCTGCTCGATGGGCTGGAGCCGCGCGGCCTGTTCCTGAATATTATGATCGAAAGCGTCAGCCAGATCGAACCACTGCGGCCCGTGCTTGGCCTATAGACTTCGCTACCAGTCCACCACGGAGCCATCGTCGGGATCGAATTGCGGCCGGTATTCCCTGGGCTCGCCAACCTGTGCCCTCAGCTTGTCCTCGTCGATGGTGATTCCGAGGCCCGGATCGGTGAGCAACGGGCGGTGCCCGTTCTTAACCGGGGGCAACGGCTTTGCCAGGAGATTCTCATAGTTGGCATCGCCATTTTCCTGAATCAGGAAATTTGGAATGGACGCCGCCACCTGGTAGCTCGCCGCCAGGGAACACGGTCCCTGTGGATTGTGCGGCGCCAGCGGCGTATAGTACGCTTCCGCCATGCCTGCAATCAGCCGGAGTTCGGTGATGCCGCCGGCGTAGCATACATCGGGTTGCAGGATGGTGGCGGCGCGTTTCTCAAGAATTTCCTTGAATCCCCATTTGGTGAAGATGCGCTCGCCGGTGGCGAGTGGGATATGGGTCTTGCGGGCCAACTCCGCCATGATGTCCACGTTGAGGCATTGCACCACCTCTTCGAAGAAAAATGGGCGGTACGGCTCCAGTGCCTTCATGAGAAGCAGGGCCGTCGGCGGCTGCACGGCACCGTGAAAATCGATGGCGATATCGACGCCCGTGCCATGCTGCTGGCGCAGCGCCTTGAAGTTGTCCACCACCTCATCGATGAACTTCGGTCCTTCGACATATTTCATGGCCCCCCGGCTTGCGCCCCTAGGCCCGGTCTTCATGGCGGTGACGCCCGTCTCCTGACTGATCCTTCCGTACACCCTGATGCGGTCGCGGGTCGGGCCGCCGAGAAGCTTGTACACGGGAACGCCGTACACTTTCCCTTTGATGTCCCAGAGCGCCTGGTCGATGCCGCTCAAGATCGCCGTCTTGACCGGACCGCCGCGGTAGAATGCGCCGCGGTGAATCGCCTGCCAGTGGAAGACCACGCGGCAGGGGTCCTGGCCCACCAGGTAGCGTCCCACTTCCTGCGCGCCGGCGGCGCAGGCTTTGGCATCGTCCTTGAGCATCTCGCCCCAGCCGACGATGCCGGCGTCGGTGGAGATCTTGACAAAGACCCATGAGTTCTTCAGGACGAAGGTTTCGAGCTTCGTGACCTTGATATCGTCCTTGGGGTCGACCGGAGCGGCGGGGCTTGGTTCGGCGGTGAAGGCCGCATCCAGACCCAGCAGTGCGCCGGTGCCGATCAAACCCTGAATAGTGGAGCGACGACCAACTTCCGACATGACAGAACACCTCAATGGTTAGTTTATGCGATCTCACGCACGGCGCCGAACATGGCGAGTATGTTTTGGGGCGGCACATTCGCCTGAATGTTGTGCACCTGCTGGAACACAAATCCGCCGCCCGGCGCGAGGATGCGGATCTGTTGGAGCACGTGCTCGCGCACGGCTTCCGGGGAGGCAGACGGCAGCACCGACTGCGTGTCGCAGCCACCACCCCAAAACGCGAGATCGCTTCCGAAATCGCGCTTCAGGCCGGCCGCGTCCATTCCACGGCAGGAAATCTGTACCGGATTGATGGCGTCCAGTCCGGCGTCGATCAGGTCCGGGAGCAGCGCACGCACCGCGCCACAACAGTGCAGCATCACCTTCGCGTCCGCCAGCTCTTTGGCGCGCCGCCATAGCAGGCTGTGCCGCGGTTTGAAGAATTCGCGATACATTTTGGGCGAGAGCAGCGATGCATTCTGTCCGCCCAGATCGTCTCCGAACACGATTACGTCAATATGCGGGCCGGTTGCGGCCAGGAACTTTTCGAGGTTGGCAAGGTGAAGCTCCAACAAGCGGTCGAGGAAGGCGTGGACCCTGCGCGGTTCTTCGGCCAGCATCATCATGAAGCGGTCCATGCGGTAGAGAAACTGTCCCATCTCCAGCAGATTGCCGCCGAACAGCGCCAGAATCGCGCGGCTGGTGCCGGCACGCAGGCGGCGGGCGCCGGCAGCCAGGGTGGCCCCGTCGGGCGCCAGGGGTCCGGGAGGGCTGGCGACCCCGGCCCAAAGGCACTCCCGCATGGCATCGTCGAGCGGACGCTGGTCGTCGGAATCCAGCAGCGGCCAGTGGCACTGGTCGAAGTACATGGCGCCGTCGGGCATTATTCCAAGCGCGAGGCCTTCTTTTGTGCGCAACAGCCATTCCCCTTCGCCGCGCTGGGGAAGCGCCCACACGGGCATGCGGCACGGAGTCCCATCCGGCAGCACCCAGTCCGCCCAATCGGCATCGTTCAGCGCGAAGCCGCGACCCAGTTCCACGGTGTCGACGCCGAGAAGATCCAGTACATCCTCGTCCACGATTGCCAGTTGCTGGATGGGATCATAGACACGGAGTGAAACTTCCGGCAGGCCAAGGGCGCGCCGGAGACGCGCATATGCCAGGGGCGCGATGCCGGAGGAGCGGTGCCCCGAGAAATCCACCGGGACCCGGTCGGGCTCGTGGTGATTCAGTGCGGCGAGGATACGTTCGCGTGATGTCATGGTGAGTCTCTCTCGGGCAGGCTGAATGCCGGCGGGTCTGCGGGTGGCAGGCGGCGGTACCAGACGAAGAACAGGACCGCGCCCAACGCGACCGCCGACAACAGGCATCCGGCGGCTGTCGCGAAACGGTGGACGATGAGATACATCGGCCCGAGGTATAGACCGATCAGCAGCAGGACGCCCAGCAGGACGTTGCGGAGGTCGGGTCCGCATGCCGACTCGCGGCGGAATCCGGGATCGGTTTCCGCGACACGGCGTTGCACCGGCCCCCAGAAACCCCAGACTCCGGTCTTCTTGTAGAAACTGACGAGATCGTCCATGGCTACCGGTTTGGTGGCGAGCGAGGCCACCACTGTCACGATCGCCACTACCACCACGATGAACGGGAAGCTGATGTAGAGAGGAATGGCCACTGCAGAAAAGCGCTCCACCGCCACCTGCACCAGCGACAGCGTCATCCCGGCGAGTGCCCCCGCGGCATAGCCCCACCCGTTCATCCTCCACCAGTACCAGCGGAAAACATTCGGCGCCAGCACGCCCGCACCCAGCGTTCCCATGATCCACGTGAACAGCAGGTTGATGGAGCCCGCGAAGAAGGAGATGGCGAGTCCCAAGAGCACCAGAATCGTGGACGCCACGTAACTGGCGTAGACCAGACGGCGTCCCTCCGCGGCGGGGTTGATATAGACCTTGTAGATGTCCTTCACCACGTACGAGGCCCCGGCGTTCACGTTGGAGCTGAAGGACGCGAGGAAGCCGGAGAGAAGGGCCGCCACCGCCAACCCGGTTACGCCCGGGGGCAGGTAGTTCGCCAGGACGATGGGCAGCGCGCGCTCCGGGTCGCGGACGATCATCGCCTTCCATTCGGGCGCGCTGGCCGCGCCGATCGCCAGCACCGCGATGGCCATCGCCATCGGCCAGCGGATGGTGTGGATCACGCCCCACAACGCGCCCAGTTTCTGTGCGTCGCGGGCGTTGGCGGCCGCCAGAAATCGCTGAAAATCGAACAACTGCTCCGGCCCGCTCAGGCACAGCAGCAGACCTTTGGCGACGTACACCATGACCAGCACGCCGAAGAACTGGTAGGCCGGATCTGCGACGTAGTCCAGGCGCCACATCCAGCCGATCGACCACCACTCCGGTGGCACCAGGCGCTGAAATCGCGCGGCATCGAAGTGGGCGAATCCCAGCCAGCAAATCATCAGGGCCCCGGTGCTGAGGACCACGGTCTGCAGGACCTCCACCAGGATCATCCCCTGGAATCCGCCGGCGATGACATAGACCCCTGCCAGCACAATCACGATCGCGGCGCCTACCTGCGGATGGACGTCCACAAAGACCGTAATGAACTTGCCCATGCCGACCGTGGCAAACGCCAGGAACGCCGTCACCGTGAGCACCGCGTACACCGTGTAGGCGAGCCGCGCCATGCCGCCGGCCTGGCCCGTCCCGAATCGCACCAGCATCCACTCCGAACCCGTCATCACCGAACTCCGCCGGATCCAGCGGCCCATATAGCCCATGTAGAACGCCGCGATGACGAATCCCCAGATCCACTGCACCCACATTCCGCGCATACCGAGGATCACCAGCAGGCTGACGATCCACATGGTGCCTGTGATGTCGAAATACGATGAGCTTCCGGACATCGCCAGCGCCCACCAGGGGAGCTTCCGGCTACCGAGGAAATAGGACTCCAGGCCTAGCGCCGCCTTGCGCTTGAGAGCGACTCCGATGGTGACGATGGCGGTGACATACACCGCGACAATGATCAGGTCTATGACACTTAGTCTCATGGCCGCTTAGGGACCGCGCTAAAGTAACTTCTCAGCCACTGACGTGGCGCAGACTCTCAGTCTGCTGCGTCCCGACTCCTCGGGACGCGCCTTGGAGCACGCGCGGCAAGCGTCCCGAGGAGTCGGGACGCGGCCGGCACGAGTGCCGGCGCCACATACCCCACGCAGCCAGTTCGGAAGCCTCATTTACGGCAGTTCCTTGACGCGGATGTTACGGAACTCGACGTGGGAGCCGTGCCCCAGGAAACCGATGTGGCCGGCGGGGCGAGCGAGGCCGGGGTGGTGAGCCAGGACTTTCGGCTCTTTCACGATGTCGAGGTCGGCATCGAGAATGATCACGCCGTTCAGCGTCACTTTGATGCGGCGGCCATTGGCGACAATTTCCTCTTCGTTCCACTCGCCGAGCGGTTTGCGATATCCGGTGCGGGCGGGAATCACATCGTAAACGGAGCCGTGATACTGTTCGGGCCGGATCTGGCCTTTGTACACCTGGTCGCCATCGTCCAGAATTTGGATCTCCATGCCTTGGTAGGCGGCGTCCCCCTCATAGGGCGCGCGGATGCCGATGCCATTGTTGGCGCCCGCCGTGAGCACAAACTCGAAGCGAAAAACAAAATTGCCGAATTCCTTTTCCGTAAAGAGATTGCCGCCGCCTTCGGCCGGGCACACGATCTTGTTGTCCTGCACGACGTAGCCGGGGCCGTGGCCGCCGACGAGTTTCCAGCCGTTGAGGGTCTTGCCGTCGAACAGGGGAGTGAAGCCGGCCTCTTCGGCCGCGAATCCCATCGGGAGCGTGAGACACAGTGCCAATACGATCTTGAGCATAGATCGAGTTTACCTCCGCCCCACGGGCAGGCCGCCAGGCACCGCCAGCACCGCCGGGCGTATCGACAGACGCAGGGTCACGATCCCGTAGGGCGGCACGGCAACATCCACCCCGTCTTTGAGAGTTGGAATCTCACGGAGATTGTCCTCGGTGGCGTTGCATAGCCATGCTCCGCTGAATTCCAGCAGGCGTGAAGACAGGCGCGCTGTAACTTTGCGGCCGGCGGTTTCCAGCAGCCGGACAATGTAGCCCTCGCCGTCCTCGGCGGGTTTGAGCGTTTCCAGTTCGACGCCGTCACCCTCGAGGCCGAGGAAACTGGCGGACGTGGCCGGGAGCGAGCCGCGCAGGCCGACCTTGTCGTTCCGGTCGAGCTCTCCGGTTTCGAGCGGCGTCAACGATTCCCGTCCCAGGCGGCTTAGAAACGCCGGGTCCAGTGTGGCGCCGCCCGTGATGACGTAGCGGAAGGTGAATTCGCCGCTCTGCACGCGCGGAAAGTTGGTGTGCCAGTAGTTGTTCAACGCGTAGGAGAAGATGGTGGACGACTTCGGCTCGAATTTCTCCGGCCACAGGCCGCGATTAATGTCGCCGAAGGTCACCAGCGGCGCATCGACCGGGATCACCGCCGCGCTGATGCCGCCGCCGCTCACCCGCGCCCAGTGCCCCGCCGTGTACCATTCCCGGCAGCCGCCGGCGAGAGCGTCGCGCGCCGGATTGACGGTCCCGTTCTGGCCCTCGTACTCGAATTGCGGCTGCGATGCCGCGAACGGGAACGCAAAATAGATGGCCTCCTTATCGTTCACCGGCTCTTTTTGCAGGCGATTGACAATCTCGATCTTCCTCTCGCCATGGAACAGGCGGATCTCCACATCGATGCGCGGCGCGTGCAACCCGCGCACCCGGTAATTCAAAGACTGCCCCCACGGCGTGACCTGGGCGTTCATGCCGGTCGCCGGAGCCGCGAGGCTTACGGTCAGGCTCGCGTTGGGCAGGTGTTCGGAGATGTGAATCAGGCGGGTGTTGTCGCCGCCCGCCGCGTACACATACTGGTCGAGGACGTACGGGCTCTTGGCGTCGACCAACTCGCGGCCGGACTGTTTGTCGAAAACGCTGGAAACCCCGCCGCGACTGGGGTCGACGCTTACGCGGAAGAATTCGTTCTCGATGGTGTTCGCGGATTTTAGTTGGGGTGGCGCCGGCGCCGCCGGGCTGCTTTCCATGCGATAGACGCGATACCCCATCGCCGGCACGCGGCCGGCCGTAAACCGCACGCGCCGGTATCCGTTTCCGGTCCGCAGCGATTCCAGCGCCACCGCCTGGCCCGTTTCCGTGTCCACCAACTGCGTGCCGTTCCCCAGATCGAGTTCCACCAGGCCGCTGCGCTCGTGACCGAGCGAGTTGAAAACGACAATGGCAGGCGGCTCGATCCGGATGCCGTCCATCAGGCGGCTCATGGATTCCTGCGCGATCCAATGCGCCGCCTCGCGGGCGTCGGACACGTGGAAATGTTTGGTCTCAATCTGACGAACACTCTGTTCGCTTTCCGGACGCGAGTATCCGCCCGAGGACGTGTAGGTGTGTTCGGCGTAGAGCAGCAGATCTCGCCACAAACGGCGGAGGCTTTCGAGCGGCGGAGCCCATTCGGCCTTCTGCATGGCGGCGAACGAGGAGAGTTTCTCCACCGACAGGACGCGGCTTTCGGTCGCCCGGTAGAGAGCGGCGTATTGCGCATCCGTACCGATGCCGTCTTCCCAGTAGGGTCCAAAGTCGCCGCGCACGGTTTCCAGCTGGTCTCCGAACCTCTTCCCGATGGTCTCGAAATAGTCGCGGAAGGTGGCCAGTTGCAGGTGTGGCCAGGCGTATTTGGCGTTCCAGGCGCGCACGAACTCCCCCTCGCCGGGAATCAAATCGGTGTTCTCCAACTGGCTTCCGAACATCAGAACCGCGTCGGGCCGGTAGCCTGGCGCCTCGAAGGTCTGAAGAAAGGTGGGCAGGCCGTCACGGCAGCCTGCCATCTGCGGCGGCAGGCCGCAGACGAACCACAGCTGGGAATACTGGCGCGTGTACGCCATCAGCACCTTGGCGCCGTCCGGACCCTGCCACCAGAAGGGCGACCGGGTCTGCCACCGGCCGTAGAGCGGCTGCGGACCGCGGTCGTCGTTGGCGCCGGCGGCGAAGTACTTGATGCCGGCGGCGGCCAACACGGATGCGTAGCTCCAGGGATAGGCGGGCACATCGGTAATATTGGCGTAGTCGCTTGGGGAGCCCGCCGCGCGATTGAGCGCGCGGCCTGCGTAGGTGGAGCGGATCAGCGTCTCGGCGCCGGCGCCGCCCAACATGAGATTCGCATACTGCGCGGGGATGGAAATGCGGCCCGCGCGCACCGCTTCCAGGAACTCCTTTTGCGCCGCCGGAGAGCGCGTCCGCAGGTACTGCTCCACCAGCCAGACTCCATCCAGCGAAAAGCGCATCTCGCCATCGTGGCGCATTTCTTCCAGCAGGCGGTCCAGGTTGCGGTTCTGCAATTCTTCGATCTTCGGT
>PLDO01000648.1 GCA_003136215.1 Bryobacterales bacterium | reverse complement strand
TCCTTCATCGGCTTGATGGCCACGATGTTGCCGGGCGTGCGGCCCAGCATTTCCTTGGCTTCCTTGCCGACTGCTTCCACTTCGCCGGTGTTTTTATTGATTGCGACGATGGAGGGTTCGTTGACGACAATCCCCTTGCCCTTGGCGAACACCAACGTGTTGGCTGTGCCGAGGTCGATGGCAAGGTCGGACGAAAATAAGCTGAAGAGAGAGCGTAAATTCATTTAGTAATGTTGGTTCACTTAAAGGAAAGGACGAGCTTCCGCCGCGTCCGGCTTGGCCCTATTGCATGTTAACACATCAACCAAGACCCGGAAATTACTGTTCGGAAGTTCGGTTGCGTAATCCGGCCCTCCGCTCCCTAAGCCGGCGAAGCCGGAACCAAACAGGAGCACGATTTGTGTATTATCCACCCAAGGGGTGGATGATGAGCCTGACACTGCTGACGGAACGCCACGCCAAGGAAATCGCCGGCGTGTTGTCCTGCTATGACCGCGTGATCGTGCAGGGGACCTTACCCGTATTTTGCTACGCCGATGGCATGACGGCCTACCTGAGCAAACGGCGGATACGCATCTTCGATTTCACCCAGTTTGCCAAGCCGCTGACCGACGCCATCAAGGCCAATGCGGAGGAACTGGCCGCCGCCAACGGTCTGAAGATCGACTACGTGCGAAGGAAGAATTTCCGCAAGGAAGACAAGGTCAAGGCCGTGCTGAAAGAGCGTGGCCATCACTCGGGGTTGGTGTGGATCTTCTCGGCGTTGGAGCCTTGCACCACCTACCAGCCGTGGCACGACAAGAAAAGCGGACGGACGTACCTTCGGTACGACGACGGCAAATGCCTGCACTACTATTTCTACTTCATTGATGAAGAACTGGGACTGTGCTACGTGCGGGTGCCCACCTGGTGTCCTTTTCGTCTGCAGTTCTACTGCAACGGTCACAACTGGCTGGCGCGGCAGTTGGACCGGAAGAAAATCCGCTACACGATGCTGGACAACGCCTTCAGCGCCATCGAGGATTGGGCGGCAGCCCAAGAACTGGCGGACAGTTGGGATCCGTCGTGCTTGCATCGCAAGTTGGATGAATTCGCCCAGCGATACTGTCCGATCCTCAAACAGATCGAGGAAACGTATCACTGGAGCCTGGACGAAGCCGAATATGCCACGGACATCGTGTTTCACCGCCAGGCTGACCTGCAGGCCATCTACGGGAACCTGATTCGGACAGCTATCCACACGGTCAAGCCCGACGACATCGCCACATTTTTGGGCAAGAAACTCAACGGCAACTACCAGGATGAGATGGGTAATCGTTACAACGTACGCATCGAAGGCACTCGGGTCCGCCATTCTATGGGCTGGGCTTCCATCAAAATGTACGACAAGTTCGGCCAGATCCTTCGCATCGAGACCACGGCCAAGGATGTCTCCTTTTTCAAGCACTACCGCGAGGTAGAACAACGCAATGGCGAAAAGGTGATGAAGTTCGCACCTATGAAGAAAACCATCTACAGTCTGGGCGCTCTCCGGGAAGTGCTGAGTGCCGCCAACCGGCGCTACCTGGAATTCCTGTCGGCCATCGACGATCCCAGCAACGGCATCGACAAGCTCAACAAAATCACGCGGACCGTTCACGAAGAGGCACGCTCGTACCGAGGGTTCAACTTCTTCGACCAGGATGACGAAGCCCTCCTCCTGGCTCTTGCCCGCGGAGAGTTCACCATCAACGGCGTACAAAACAAAGCGCTGCGCACCCGATTCCCCCAATACAGCAGCGGGAAAATGTCCAGAATTCTACGCAGACTTCGCACGCACGGGCTCATCAAAAAAGCGACCCACTGCTACAAGTACTACCTGACAGTACTCGGCAAACAGGTCGTCACGCTGGGCCTCAAACTCAAGGAGTTGGTCATAATTCCAGAGCTTGCTGCTATGCCCTCTCGCTGATTCAACATTCTGCCAATTTCGGCAAGAACCTAACTACGTAGGTACTAACGGTCGCGGCTCTGCCTGGGATTCGCTACCGCAATTGGGTCTCCACTTCGTTGAGCCAGTCGGGCCGTTTCAGCACTTCGCGCGGTTTGCTGCCGTCGGGCGGACCGATGATGCCGTCGCGCTGCATGCAATCCAGAATGCGCGCGGCGCGTCCGTAGCCGAGGCGCAAATGGCGTTGCAAGGTGGAAGTGGAGGCCTTGCCCATTTGCAGCACGAGGCGCACAGCGTCCTCGTAGGCCGGGTCCTGGTCCTCGCTCGAGGGTTCGCCGTCGCCCGCGGAGTCGCCTTCGTCGGGCGGCGCGATGAGGAAGCTCTGGTCGTACTCGGGCTGGGCTTGCGCTTTCCAGAAATCCACCACGCCCTGGATCTCGCTCTCGGTGACAAATGCGCCATGCACGCGCGTGAGGCGCGCCGAGCCGGGCGGCAGGAACAGCATGTCGCCCTTGCCGAGCAGGTGCTCGGAGCCCATGACGTCGAGGATGGTCCGCGAGTCCACGCGGGTGGCCACGCGGAAGCTGATGCGCGCCGGGAAGTTGGCCTTGATCAGCCCGGTGATCACGTCGACGCTGGGACGCTGCGTGGCCAGCACCAGGTGCATGCCCACGGCGCGCGCCATCTGCGCCAGGCGGGTGACGCTCTCTTCCACGTTCTTGCCTTCGAGCATCATCAGGTCGGCCAGTTCGTCGATGAGAATCAGGATGTAGGGCAGCGGGCGGACGGCATCCTCGGCGCCTTCTTCGGCGAAGAGGTCGCGCGACGTTTCCTGGAGTTTACGGATCTTCTTGTTGAACTGATCGATATTGCGCACGCCGTATTCGGCCAGCAGGCGCAGGCGCCGCTCCATCTCCAGCACCGCGTTGCGCAACGCGTTGGTGGCCTTCTTGGGGTCCGTGATGACGGGTGTCAGCAGGTGCGGGATGCCCTCGTACATGCCGAGTTCCACGCGCTTGGGGTCCACCATGATGAGGCGGACTTCATCCGGCGTGGCCTTATAAAGAATCGACATGATCATGGAGTTGATCATGACGCTCTTGCCGGACCCGGTGGAGCCGGCGATCAAAAGGTGCGGCATGGTCTCCAGCGCGGCCACACGAATGCGCCCATTGATGTCCTTGCCGAGGGGGATGGTCAGATAAGAGTGCGAACTCTGGAACTCATCGGATTCCAGCAACTGGCGCAAGGCGATCAACTCGCGCCTCGTGTTGGGCACCTCGATACCCACGGTAGGCTTACCCGGAATGCGCTCGATCAAAATGGATTCGGCATGGAGGCCGAGGCAGAGGTCTTCGCGGAGGCTGATAATCCTGGTGTACTTGATGCCGGCTTCGGGCTTGAACTCGAAAGTGGTGACTACCGGGCCGGGGTTGATCTGCACCACGTTGCCGAGCACGTTAAACTCTTCGAACTTGGCCTTGATGCGGCTGGCGGTGTCTTTCAGTTCCTGCTCGTCGTAAGGATTGCGCGGCGGAGGATCGTTGAGCAGATCGGTGGGCGGCAAGCGGAAGACCGGGTCGATGCGGGTTGCGAGGGTGCGTTCCGCCTCCCGCGCGGGGAGCAGGGCGGGGAACAGGTCCGGCACGGGTGCCAGTTCGTCCACCTGACAGATGGGGATCTCCTCGATGGTGGCGTAGGTTCCGGGCCGCGGCGAGGGTTCTTCCACGCTGGCGTACTCCGCCGGTTGCGGATGCTCCGCGGACTCCCACGGCGGGCGGCCGTCGACATCCGAAGGTCGGGGCGCCACCTTTTGCGTCCTCTCGTCAACTTTCTGCTGGCGCAGGGTCGCGCGGCGGGTGGCCGCCTTCTGCCTGGCCTTTTCGATGGAGCGCTGGTGCACGCGGTCGCGCCACGCGCGCCACGCCTCGCCGCGGGCGGCGAACCACGCCGCGGGGCCCGCCAGCCAGCCTGCCAGGGTGGCGAGGGTAAACGTCGACACCAGATACACCGAGATCACGATGGCGGTGAGCGTGAGCAACAGAGCGCCGATCACGTTGAGCGAGTCCACCAGATAATTGGCCAGCACTAAACCGAGCGTGCCGCCGATGCGGATGGTGCCGGCAAAAAGCCGGAGCGGAGCGAACGAGAGAGCCGCGCTGAAGGCCAGTGTGAGCAGAAGGGAGCCGAAGATTTTCACGCCGCCGGCCTGCAATTCCTCGCTGCGGATCCACTTCCAGGAAAGCAGGAAGGTGAGCAGCGGGAAGAGGAACGCAGCCGCGCCGAAGATCTGGAAGAACAGGTCGGAGAGATACGACCCGGGATAACCGACGAGATTGAGAGGGCGCGAAGCGGCAGCGGTATCGAACGACGGGTCCTGGGTATGGTAGGACACCAGGCTCAATAACATCACCAGGCCCAGCGAAAGCAGCAGGAACCCGACAATTTCATTCAGCCGTCGATGCTGAGTCGGAGATAAGAGCTTCATCACGCTGGCCGGCGGATGAGAGCCAGAGCAATCACTATTATGCCAAAAAGAATGCGGTAGTAGGCGAAGGGACGCAATCCACTGCGACGTAAATAATGCAGGAACCAGGAGATGACGCAGCAGCCGGTGATGGCACTGACCGCCACGCCCACCAGAACGTCGGTATTCAGAACACCGTGCAGCCCGCCCTTCTTGTGCAGGTCGTAGAGCGCCTTGCCGGCGGCGGCGGCAAGCGCGGGGGTGGAAAGCAGGAACGAGAAGCGCGCCGCCGATTCGCGGGTCATGTTGCTGAACAGGCCCGCCGTGATGGTGATACCGCTGCGCGAGGTTCCGGGCACGACGGCCAAGGCTTGTGCCGCGCCGATGGCGAGCGCATCGGGCAGATTGATGGACGAGAGGTCACGCTGCCGGCGCCCGGCGTTCTCCGCCAGGTACATCAACACACCCACGGCGATCAGCATGCCCCCGATGACGAACGGATTGCGCCAGGTGGTTTCCGCCTGTTTGTTGAAGAGCACGCCGGCGACACCTATCGGGATGCTCCCGATGACCAGCAACCAAAGCAGCATGTGATTGTGCTGGAGTTCGTCATCGCCTTTCATGCGCACGCCGAAGCCCTGAGCGATAATCTGCACCCAGTCGCGGGCGAAGTAGAGGAGGACGGCGAACAGTGTCCCGATATGCAGGGCGATATCGAAATCCAGGCCTTCCAGCTGCCAGCCGAAGAGCCAGGAGGTGAGATACAAGTGCGCGGTGCTGGAGATGGGCAGAAACTCGGTAAGTCCCTGGACGAGCGCTAGGACAATCACCTGCAATAAAGGCATAAGGTTCAGGTTCCGCGAATGGCGTGTGCCGTGTCAAGTGGGACAGACGATCGCCTTTTGTCGTCTGTCGCGCAAGGGCGGGCAGCTTGACAGGCCACGAAAGGCGATGGCCTGTCCCACTACGCCACCTTGGTTTCGACCTTGGCATGGGTCTGGAAGAAGATGGCTACTAAGGCGAGGATGGCGAGCGCGCCGCCGCCGCAGCCCAACCAGAACGCGGTCCAGTTATGGGTGACCGCGCCCGCCGTCCTGTTCGTAAAGAAATCCAACGACACGCCGGAGAGGAGCGACCCGATGAACATGCCAACCCCGTAGGTCAGAAAGGTGAGGAACCCCTGCGCCGTGCCGCGCAGGTGCGCCGGAGCCTCCTGGTCGGTATAAAGCTGCCCGGTCACGAAGAAGAAGTCGTAACAGAAGCCGTGCAACAGGATTGCCAGATAGAACATCCAGACCCCGGCGCCGGCGTTGCCGAAAGCGAGCAACCCGTAGCGCAGGCTCCAGCAGGCGAGGCCGAGAATCAGTACGCCGCGCACCGTGATCCGGCGGAAGATCAGCGGCATGAGCAGCATGACGCCGACCTCCGACACCTGCCCCAGGGTCATCTTCCCGGCGGCGTTGACCACGCCGATTTCATTCAGGTAGGCGTTGGTGAAGGAGAAATAAAAAGTGAGCGGAATGCAGGCCAGAATCGACGCCACGACGAATACGAGATACGGACGCTTCTTGAGCATCACCAGCGCATCCAACCCCAGCAGGCTGCGTGCGGTGATCTTCTCCCCCTTGCCGGCGGGCGGCGTGTGCGGCAGCGTCAGGCAGAACGCGCTCATCACCAGCGATACGCCGGCGGCCAGGAGGAAGGGCGTCGAGGTGGTTTCCACTCCCATATTTCCGATGGTCAGGCCGATGGCGATCCAACCGATGGTGCCGAACATGCGGATAAACGGGAACTCGCCGCCGGCGTCGGTCAACTGGCGAAACGTGAGGGAGTTGGTCAACGCGATGGTGGGGAAATAGCAGAGGCAGTACACCAGCATCAAGGCATAGACGGTGGCAAAATCCGTGACGCGCGTGACGAAATACAGAAGGACCGCGCCTATCAGGTGCAACACCGCCAACACTTTCTCCGTGGCGAAAAAGCGGTCGGCGATCAGCCCGATGAAGAACGGCGAGATCATGCTGGCCAACGCCGTGGTTCCGAAGACCGCGCCGGCCTGGGTTCCGGAGAACTTCAGCGTCACGGTGAGGTACGTATTGAGGGTGACGTACCACGATCCCCAGATTACGAGGTTGAGGAACATCATCAGGCACAAGCGCGCCTTGAGGGAAATGGGCATAGGTGCAGTGTAACGAAAAAGGGCGGACCGAAGCCCGCCCTTTGTTCGGCGTGCAGGGAGAAATCTAGTTTGCCTCGTCGGCCGAGGGGCCGTAAATCGCCGGCACCGGAATGTCGCACAGGCGCAGATAGACCGACAGTTGGCCACGATGATGGATGATGTGGTTGAAGATCATGCCGCGAATCACGGCCACCTTCGGCATGGTGAACATCGTGACTCCGCCGCCCAGCAGGGACCATGGCTTCATCAGAGCGTCGTTATCGACCGCGGCTAGGGCGGCGCGGAAGGCGGCCGCGTTCTTGTCGAACAACGCCAGCAGTTCGGCATTGGTTTTCACTACGGGAGGCACGTACGGCTCACCGCCCGCCGGGGCGTAATCGAAGCTGTCGGATTGGATGGTGGTCACGCCCCAACCGATCATGGTGGCGATGTGCACGGCCAGTCCATGCATATCGAATGATTTAGGGTGTGGTTTGAAGCTGAGTTTATCGTCGGGAATGCGCGCCAGGCACTTACGGGTGGATGCCATTTCCTGGTCGAATTCGGGAAGTAGAGCGTCGCTGATTTTCATGGTGTCCTCCTCGGGGAGATTCGCTTTTTATTCGCCTGCCTATTGTAGTCTGGCGTCAGTCTGTGGTCAAGAGAAAAATGTAAGACTGTAACCATGAGCCGCACAACGCTTTTTCTCGCCATGGTGTTTGCCCCGCTGGCCTGGCCGCAAGCCGACACCCTGGTCTCCCCCGAAGTCCGGCCCGACCGGCGGGTGACCTTCCGTCTGCGTGCGCCGAAGGCGGCCGAGGTGACGCTCGGCATGGATTACATGCCACCCGGCACCAGCGAGAAGATGGCCCGCGACAGCGAGGGAGTCTGGAGCGTGACCATCGGACCGCTGGATCCGACGGTGTATGTCTACTGGTTCACGGTGGATGGTGTCACGATGCCCGACCCGGTGAATCCGAACATCAAACTGCGGGCGCGCACGTCGGCGAGCATGGTGGAGGTTCCCGCCGAATCGCCCGCTCTCTGGGAGGCGCGCGATGTACCTCACGGTGGGGTGGAGATCAACTGGCAGAAGTCGGCGGTGCTCAACGGCGAGACGCGATGGATCTGGGTGTACACGCCGCCGGGCTATGAGAAGGACAGCAAGCAGCGGTATCCGGTGCTGTACCTCTTCCACGGATCGAACGACACGGCGGGCGGCTGGACCTTGGCCGGGCATGCCAACTTCATCCTCGACAATCTGCTGGCCGAAAAGAAGGCCGTGCCCATGATCATCGTGATGCCGTTCGGCCACGCTGTGCCTTTCGGGGGGCGCGGGCAGGTGAACAACACGGACCTTTATGAACAATATGTATTGAAGGACGTGATGCCGCTGGTGGAATCGAAGTATCGGGTTCGCTCCGGGCGTGAGAACCGCGCCATCGCCGGGCTTTCGATGGGCGGCGGGCAGAGCATCGCCATCGGCTTCCGGCACCTGGACCTGTTCAGCGCGATCGGCGCATTCAGCGCGGCGATCCAGGGCGATTTCGAGAAGGAGTTCGGGCAGAGAATCGCCAACGCCAAGGACGTCAACGCGAAGCTCAAGGTGCTGTGGTTCGCCTGCGGCAAACAGGACAGCCTCTTCGAGCGGTCGCAGAAATTCTCCGATCTGCTGGACGCGCACCAGATCAAGCACACGTTCCGGCCGAGCGAGGGCGCGCACGTTTTCAAGGTGTGGCGGCTCTACCTCAGCGAATTCGCCCCGCTGTTATTCCGATAGCCGGATCACCAGTTGTCGATGGAGCCGTCGGGCCGGAAATAGGTCTGCGCGCGCGCGGTCACGGGCTGCGTAATCTCCGTCACCAGTTTGAGCGGCTTGAGATCCAGTTCCACGCCCAGTCCGGGACGGTCATTGGGATACAGCTTGCCGTTCTTGAAATCGAGCCACACGGGAAGGTGCGGAATGGTGCGGCCGGAGTAGGTGTACTCCACCAGGAGCGGTCCGGAAAACGTGCCTAGCGCGTGGATGAGCGCGGCGGTGGCGATGGGGCCGGTGAAGTGCGGGATCATGCCGACGAAGTGAGTCTCGCAGATGGCGGCGATCTTCATCATCTCGGTGATGCCGCCCACGTTGGGCAGGGTGACGCGCACGTAGTCGAGGTCGTGGTTCTCCACCAGTTTGTGGAAGTCCCAGCGGTAGCCCCACTCCTCGCCGGCGGCGATGGGTACTTTGGCGGAGCGGCGAAGCAGCGGCAGATCGTCGCGGAAGGCCTCGTCGCGCACCGGGTCCTCGACGAAGTAGGGCGCCAGATCCTTGATCAGATCGCAGCCGCGAATGGCATCCGAAAGGTCGAAGCGCTGGTGGAAATCGACGCACCAATCGCCGTTCTTGCCGACGCCCTCGCGGGCTTGCGCGCTCTCCTCGAACAGCTTGTTGAGCCGCTCATGGGTGTTGAACGTGCCGTTGGCCGGCGCTTCGGAGGCGCCCGACCGGTAGGCGCGAAAGCCGGCTTCCATGGTGGCGCGCGCGCGCTCCACGACGCTCATGCCGGGGCGCACGCCGGGAATGATGCCGCCGGTGGGATAGCACTCGCAGAAATTCCGCACCATCCCGCCCAGCAGGGAATGGACCGGCCGGCCGAGCACCTTGCCCTTGATGTCCCACAGCGCCAGATCGAGCGCGCCGATGGCGTCGATCTTCTCGCGCCCCGGCGGATAGAAAAACGCGCGCGTCATGTCCTGCCACAGGCGTTCGATATATTGCGGATCCTGCCCGATCAGGCGCCCGGCGGATTGCTCCAGGGTATCGCGCGAGCCGCCTTCGCCGACGCCGGTGATGCCGGCATCGGTTTCCACCGTGACCACCATGTCGCTCTGGTTGAACAGCGGGTTGGGCCGCTCCGGCGAGTACACGCGGACCCGCGTGATCTTCATCTTGGGGATGGCGGCGTGCACCACCTGACGCCCAGCCACCGACAATCCGGCGGCCGACACCGCGGATTTTAAAAGCGCTCTACGATTCATGCCACCAATGTACTGCATTCTTGAGGCGTGGGATAGGTGTCGCGTCCTGAACTTCTGATGGTGACAGGGTATTCCGGGTCCGCAAGTGGCGAGCCACGCGGGACGTTATAATTGACATATGTCCCCCGATCGCAACCGCCTTCAATCGTTAGTGGATGCCCTTCCGGACAGTGAGGTCCAGGTGGCCATTTCTTTTCTTGCGGAGCTTGGTGAGCAGGAAATCATCGATGCGGAGACGGCGGCTAAGCTGGATCTGGCCCGTTTGGAAGCGGGCGACGATGTTCCCCTGGAGGAAGTCCGCCGCCGGCTCGGGCTGTGACCCGCCGCGTAATTTTCCGCCCTGCAGCGGTGCGCGATCTCGCGTGCCTCGATCGCGTCGTCCAGGCGCGTATCGATGCGGCCTTGACACGTTTCGCCGCGACGGGCCACGGCGATGTGAAGGCTCTCAAAGACCGGCCTGGTGAACTTCGCCTGCGGGTCGGCAAGTGGCGGGTCTTCTTCTCCCTCGAACCACCTGATTTCGTCCGCGTCCTCGGCATTGACAACCGGGGTGAAGCTTACTGATCCCTGCGGTCTATCGCAGGCGCCGTAGATATTCCTGCGCCGATTGCCGGACGGCGGCGCCATTGTGGAATAACCCGAGTTGGGTGGCGTACCAATCGATGCGGAATTCCCGTCCGCCGGTCTGGTACCACTTCGGCCGCCTCACGAAGACGTCCTGCAACAGCGCGTGCAACAACTCATGCACGCAGGTGTTGGTCGATAAGAAGGGAACTTGATCGCCATGCGCATACTGGAGCGCGACCAGGCACAGGTGATAGCCGTCGTGAATCGTGGTCACGCCCGCCTGCGCCCGGCCGTTGTCCCATTTCATGGGAATGTGGTCCGTCAGGACGAGGTTGATGACGCCGCGGCGCAGCCCGACGAAGATCGGCACATCGCCGGGGGAGCGGCGCACTTCGCCGGGTCCGTCGCTGGTTTGGAGCTCGATGCCTCCACGACCAAAGTTCCGGACCGCTTCGGGCCAAATGCCGTACCAGAATTGATGAAGCTGCTCGGGAGAGCACTGCGCCCGGGAATCCATGATTCGATGCACGGGCACCAGCAACCGGGCCGGCACGCCTGAACGGCCGGCCACGGCCGCCGCTGTCAAGATGAAATTCCGGCGCGTCACCGGCGCGACGGTGTTATAAAATTGCCGGTGCATCGACTAATAATACTGTGAGTCGCACGCAGAGCAGCGGGGCGCCGGCGCCGAAGCGGGACGAGTTATACGCTACCGCCACGGCCGCGTTTGGCCGCGCGCTCGACCGGCTTGCCGCCGGATACGAGGCCGACGCGGAAAAGCGCCACGATCTCCGGCAGGATATCCACTTTCAGCTGTGGAGAAGCTTCGAAGTTTTTGACGGCCGGTGCTCTCTGAAGACATGGACGTTTCGGGTGGCTCACAACACGGCCGTTTCGTACGTGAACCGGGAGCGCCGGAATAATGCGGGTATGGTGAGTCTCGAAGAAATCGAGCGGACCCAGCTGGACAAGGATCGCCGGCCGGATATCGACCGGCAGAGAACGCTCCAGCAACTCTCGCAGTTCATCCGGCAACTCAAACCGCTGGACCGGCAGATCATGATTTCTCATCTGGAGGACATGGATGCGGCCACAATTGCGGAGATTACGGGGCTCTCGCCGGCGAATGTCGGGATGAAGATTCACCGGATCAAGAATATTCTTTCCAACCGTTTTCTAGAGGAGAAACGCTATGTCTGATCAGAATCGGGTGTACGACCCGGGAGTCATTTGGCGGGACCAGCCGGAAGAGAGGTGTGCAGTGAACCTGGAACAGATTGTGAAGAGGCGGACGGAAGAGCTCGGTTCGAGCACCCGTTCGGAGATCCTCATGAGCATTGGTGCGGCCCTGCTCTTCATTGGGGTAACGGCCTGGCGGCTGACGCCGTATCACGACCGGCTTCTGCAAGTTGGATACGCCGCCGCGATCGCCTGGGTGGCGATCACCGTGTACCGGTTCCGTCGGCTGATCTGGCGGCGCCCCGCCGTGCCTGCTGACGCGATGGCGGCGGCCGGAGTGGAATACTACCGGAGAGAACTGGAGCAGCGCCGCGATCACCTGCGGCGTGCCTGGTTATGGCACGGGCCTCTGCTTCTGGCGTGCATGGCCCTCGCGGCGATCCTGACGGGGGAGTCGTTCTCCGGTTACCAGCC
Source organism: Bryobacterales bacterium (assembly GCA_003136215.1). GTDB lineage: Bacteria > Acidobacteriota > Terriglobia > Bryobacterales > Bryobacteraceae > Solibacter. Next base: position 11,387 of record PLDO01000648.1, on the reverse strand, counting down.
TCTGCGAAACGTGCTGCCGCTGGTGGCCCTGCTGGCGGTTTGGACAGGGTTCGGCCTCATTCGCCGTCGCCGTCAGGCCAAGGACCTTCAGCGGGAGATCGACGAGATTTAGACTCGCAATTCAGCCGCCGTAGGGCATCGGGGGTACTTTGCCGAGCTGGCGCGAGTAGACGGTCAGCGCGCCGCGATGATGCGCGGTGTGTTCCACCATGGCCCACACGATGTCGCTGATGGGTTGGCCGCCCATGACCGGACCGGGCGGAAGGGGCCCCGCGAGTTCCTCCGGGCTGCGCGATCGGAGAAAGTGGATCGCGTTGGCGTAGGCCGTTGCGAGCGCCTGCCGGGCGGCGGCGAGCGAGGTCATGGCATCGAGGGCCTTGGCGTGTTTCTCGAAATCGAGGTCGAAACCTCCGGGCCGGGATGCGCCCTCGATAAACCAGTCGAGGGTCTGCGCCGTGTGCGCGACCTGCTGCGCGACGGTCATCATGCCTGGTTGCGGACGGAACCCGGAGTCGGCCTCCTCGAGGACCCTGGTGGAGCGCTCGAAGAAGTCCTGGCTGGCGAGCAGCTGGTTGGCGTAGTCGTAGTGTTGAGGGGTTGGGCTCATGGACCACAATATAGCAAAAAGGCGAATAAAGGGAGAACGGCGACATTTTCGGAATTTCAGCTTCCTTAATCGATTTTTGTGATTCCAATAGTCCGCCTGGGTCGCGCGCAGCTTGCCAAACTGCCCCACACAAGCGCCCTACCGCCAGTGTCCGCGCTCGAAGTGCCACTGGTGGTGGCCTTCACTCCAGTAGCCGGCGACCCAGACGGCGCGCGCGTGCGGCGGACGCAGCCAGCGGCCATCCACCCAGAACCAGCGTCCGCCACGCCAATCCCAGTAGCCTTCGGTCCAGACAAAACCCGGTCCAGGCGCGTAACCCATGACTCCGTACCGGGGTGGTGGAGGCGGGCCAAACCGTACCGCCGCGTACCCGTTACCGACAGCGCATCCCGTGAGAGCCACGCCCATCAGGGCGGCGCCTACCAGAACTAGTTTTTTCATTTCGCTACCTCCTAACCGGTGAAACGCAAGACTGTGGCGCCGCGTTGCGACTCTGAATTTTCGTTAACGTTATGCGGAGTTAATGCGCGGCGGCGTGAGAGATGGGACACTGGCCGGCGATGAGATGAAGCTCGCCGGTCCAATGGTGGGATCGATCTCATGTTTGAAATGACGGCCAAGCGGGCCAGACAAAAACTGCATGGGGAGCACGACATACCAGTGGAATCGCTGGCGCGATGTGGGGCAGGATGGCATCCTGCGCGGCGGTTGACTACCGCCGCTGTCCCGTGCAAACGCGCGGGGTACCCTCTGGGTCGGGCCGATTGACAATCGGCCGCAGCTTACCAAGCTGCCCCACAAGGGCACCCCGTGCCTTGTGTACGCAAACGCTCAGATTCAGGCCGTTGTGCTAATGAATCGCGTCGACGTCCACCTTCATGTCGCACCAACTGCATGGGGAGCACCCTGCCCCACCGCATCCTGCTTCATAATAGGGGGCATGGCCAGAGTCACTGAACTGCTTGTGAACGGCGGGTGGCGGCGCGTGGATGTGGCTGCGGACCGCACCCTTCTCAGCGTGCTGCGGGACGATCTGGATCTGACCGGCGCGAAATTCGGCTGCGGCGAAGGACAATGCGCGGCATGCACCGTGCTGGTGGACGGCGTGGCCACGAAATCGTGCCTCACCAAGGTGAGCGCGGTGGAGGGCAAGCGCATCGTCACCATCGAGGGCCTGGCGCCGGAAGGCAAGCTGCATCCGGTGCAGCAGGCTTTTCTGGATGCCGATGCGATGCAGTGCGGCTACTGCACGCCGGGGATGATCCTGGGCGCGGTGTCGCTGTTGGCGCGCGCGCCGAATCCGAGCGAGGCGGAAATTTCGAGCGGCATGAACGGGCACATCTGCCGCTGCGGGACGTACCCGCGGGTGGTGCGCGCAATCCGTGCGGCGGCGGGGAAAGGTGGCCGGGCATGAAGCGGCGCGACTTCTTCGCGGTGCTGGGCGGCGGCATTGTGGTGCTGCTGGACGACGAGATCTACGCGCAGGAGACGGGCGGCCCGCGGCGCGGCGGCGAAGCGGTTCCCGTGGAGATCGGCGCGTGGCTGCACATCGGCGAGACGGGCGTAGTCACGGTCTTCACGGGGAAGGTCGAAGTGGGCCAGAACGCGCGCACCTCGCTAACCCAGGCGGTGGTGGAGGAACTGCACGCGCCGCCCGCATCGGTACAGATGGTGATGGGCGATACCGGGCTCACGCCGTTCGACATGGGCACGGTGGGCAGCATGACAACGCCGCGCATGTGGCCGCAGATCCGGCGGGCAGCGGCGGCGGCGCGCGAGATGCTGCTCGATCTGGCGGCCCGGAAGTGGAGCGTGGAGCGGTCGGCGCTGGCCATCGCCGACGGAAAGGTATCTTCCGGCGAGCGCTCGGTGGGGTTCGGCGAACTGGCGCGCGGCGAGAAGTGGACGCGCACCATTCCGGCCAGCGTGCCGCTGGCGGCGGCGGCGGAGTGGAAGACGGCTGGAAAATCGCTGCCCAAGGTCAACGGGCGCGATATCGTCACCGGCGCGCACAAATACTCCTACGACCTGAAGCGGCCGGGGATGCTGCACGCCAAGGTGCTCTACCCGCCGCAATTCGGCGCCACTCTGATTTCGCTGGACGCCTCGGCGGCGGAAGCCATGCCGGGTGTAAAGGTGGTTCACGAGGGCAATTTTGTGGCGGTGGCCGCGCCGGAAGCGGACACGGCCGCCAAAGCCGTGGGCGTTTTGAAAGCCCAGTGGAAGCCCGTGACGGCCGAGGCCGACAGCCACAGCGTATTCCAGTATTTCAAGCAGACGGCGCAGGGCGGCGCGGCTTCGTCGCCCAACCTGACGCCCTACACCATCGCGTACATCGCGCACGTTCCGCTGGAGCCGCGCGCGGCGCTGGCGGAGTGGGAAGGCGGCAAGGTCACGGTGTGGACCGGCTCGCAACGGCCATTCGGGATACGCAGCGAACTCGCGCAGGCGTTCGGCATTGCCGAGTCACAGGCGCGCGTGATCGTGCCGGATACCGGGTCGGGGTACGGCGGCAAGCACAATGGCGACGCGGCGCTGGAGGCGGCGCGCATCTCCCGGGCGGTAGGCAAGCCGGTGAAGCGCAACTGGACGCGCGAGGAGGAGATGACGTGGGCCTACTTCCGCCCCGGCGGGCTGATCGAGGTGGCCGGAAAGACGGCGCCCGACGGCGCCATCACCGAATGGGAGTTCCACAATTACAATTCGGGCGGCTCGGGGCTGCAATCGCCTTATAGCATTCCCGGGAAGAAGGAGCAGTTCCACCAGACGAAATCGCCGCTGCGGCAAGGGTCGTATCGGGGTCTGGCGGCGACGGCCAACCACTTCGTGCGCGAATCGTACATGGATGAGCTGGCGCAAGCGGTGAAGCTGGATCCACTCGAGTTTCGCCTGAAGAATGCCAAGGACGAGCGGCTGCGCGACGTGATTGTGGCGGCGGCGGACAAGTTCGGGTGGAAGGCGCGCCGCAAGACGGCGGGGCGCGGGTTCGGCATCGCGGCGGGCTTCGAAAAGGGCGGCTACGTGGCCACTTGCGCGGAGGTCAGCGTGGACCCGAAGACTGGCGCGGTGAAGGTGCTGCGCGCGGTGGTGGCGTTCGAGTGCGGCGCGGTGGTGAATCCCGAGCATCTGCGCAATCAGGTGGAGGGCGCCATTGTGATGGGGCTCGGCGGGGCGCTGTTCGAGGAAATTCAGTTTGGCGAAGGCAAGATCGCCAACAATCGCCTGGCGAAGTACCGGGTGCCGCGGTTTGCGGACATGCCGGTGATCGAGAGCGTGTTGCTGGATCGCAAGGACCTGGTATCGGCGGGCGCGGGCGAAACTCCCATCGTGGGAATCGCGCCGGCCATCGGCAACGCCATCTTCGATGCCAATGGCAAAAGGATTCGGCGATTGCCCCTGATGGCGTAGGGCGGCACTAACCGGATCGCGTATCTGGCCCCGCGTTGGTCGCCAACTACCGGTAGTTCCCTGGCGGCCACACGCGGGGGATCATCGGCCAAAGGCGGTCGCAGGCACTTCCGCGAGTCGACGATACGCTCAAGCGGCTATAATCACCATGACGCGGATACGGTCTAATAGAAGTGTAGGCCCTTCGTATGAGCGCAATACAGCCGAGAATCCTGACGTGGGCACGAGAGACGGCCGGGCTGTCGGTCGAAGATGCCGCACACACGCTCGGCCTGACCAGTGCACGAGGAAAGACCGGCCTGCAACGCCTTGAGAGCATGGAACTGGGCGAGGAGGAACCATCGCGCCCACTCATCGGCAGGATGGCAAGAGTTTACCGCCGCCCCCTCCTGGTCTTCTACCTGGCAGAGCCCCCGCGAAGGGGCGACCGAGGCCAGGATTTCCGGACCTTGCCGGGGCAGGAGAAGTTCAACCCGGAACTTGACGCCCTTGTGCGTGACATCAAGGCACGGCAGGGGCTCATGCGGGCGATGCTCGAAGACGACCAGGCCGAACCCTTGGAATTCATCGGCTCGGCAACGATGGAAGCGCCCGTCACGGCAATGGCGGCACAGATCGCTGAGCGCCTCAAGTTCAACCTAGGGCGATATCGTGCCACCAAGAGCCCCGATGAGGCATTCGCATATCTCCGAGAAACGATCGAGGCGAGCGGCGTGTACGTGCTCCTCCTCGGGAACCTCGGGAGCTTCCACACGAACATCCCCGTTGACGTATTTCGCGGGTTCGCACTCGCCGACAAAATCGCGCCACTCATCGTGATCAACGACCAGGATGCACGAACAGCGTGGTCGTTCACGGCCCTGCACGAGCTCGCGCACCTCTGGCTCGGACAAACCGGGATCAGCGGGACGGACACAGAGAAGCAGGTCGAGCGATACTGCAACGACGTGGCCGGAGAATTCCTCCTCCCTGCAGTGGAACTACGACAACTCGCGCCATCGTTGGATTTAAGCGTCGCCACCATCGCAGAACAGATCAGCACTTTCGCGGAGGCCCACCGCGTCAGCAGACCAATGGTCGCGTACAAGCTCTACCGGGCCGGTGTGATCAGCAAAACAACGTGGGCCGCACTCGACGAGCGTTTCAAGGAGGAATGGCAAGCGTACAAGCAGCGCGAAGCAGAGAGGAACAAGAAAGCCGAAGGAGGACCGAACTACTACGTTGTTCGTCGGCACCGCATGGGCGGCGCGCTCCTCGGCCTCGTGCGGCGGTCGCTGGATGAAGGCACTATCACGTACACCAAAGCCGGTCGTGTCCTCGGGGTGAAGCCCAGAAACGTGGAACCACTACTCTCCATGCGAGGTGCGCGCTAAGCAGCCGTGTTGCACCTCTTCGACGCGAACGTCCTCATCACCGCGAGCAACACGTACTACCCGATCGATCAGATACCGGAGTTCCGGGATTGGATTGATCACCAGGCAGCCAACGGCCAGATCAAACTCCCGGTGGAGATCCTCGACGAGGTACTCGCGGGCAGCAAGAAGGAAGACCCCCTACTGGCATGGATGACCGACCACAAAGAGGTCCTCCGCTTGAAGGAAACCGCCGATCCGACAATCGTCAATAAGGTTGTCACCGAAGGATACGCACCAGACCTCACCGACGACGAACTCGAAGAAATCGGGCGCGACCCCTTTCTCATCGCATACGCTCTCACAAGGCCCAACGACCGTTGCGTCGTTACCGTCGAAGTCTCCGCGCCAGGAAAACAACGACAAAACCGACGAGTACCCGACGTTTGCAATACGTTCGGCGTACCCTGCCAGAACCCCTTCCAAGTCTACCGATCACTCGGATTCAATACAGCTTGGAAGAAATAAGGCCGAGCGCCTCATTTCTTGAGTTCTTGGGACGCCTCATCAAGAGGCATTTTGGGGAGGCAAGGTGGCTCGTTCTGGGCGCGGTCGCACTCAAGCGGTCGGCTCCATTCGCTGGTGTCTGCCAACTTCGGAGTCTCAGTTTACACGCCCATCTGACGGGCAGTCATCGCGCATTACTCCCGATAAGTCGGCATCCCGCCACCCAACTTCCAGACCGCGATTTCGCGCCTGGGCGACCATCCGGGCGGCCCTGGTGACCGTCCCGGTTAGGACGCCGATTGCGGGCGCCTTGCGCGTTGTGCCAGGTAGTGCTGATCGAGCGCTTGCCGGACCAGCGTCTTGATGACCGCCTGGCGACTCACATTGAGGTCCTGAGCAGCCTTGTCCAGTTCTTCCAGCATGGTGGCCGTGACGTCTACGTTGACGCGCTGAATCGGCTGAACCATGCGGCCTTGGCCCTTAAAGAAATGAGAAACGTCCTTGCCTTGATCAGCTAACCGCGCAATCGCGTCGGCGGAAACCGCTTGGGCAGATTTACGAGTTTTCTTCATACAGTCGGACCTCCTCCTTTGTCGACCTCCACAGAGTGACGAGGTGCAGAATCTCGCCTTCTTCGTCCTGCCGGACGTCAAAATTGACAGAATACAGCCGCCGACCCAGCCGACGGCCGGAAACTGCTCCGGAACGTCGGATCGCTGATCGAGCCAATAAGGCTGTGAAAACAGTTCACACGCCTCTTCGAACCCTATGCGCGCCGGGGATTCGCCCTGAGGCGCCTGCTCTTTCGCAGATCGAAGCTAAAGCGCATCTGATATGACTGTTACACCACTCTAAACCGCTCGGCATCCAGGGCAAAGCGACCCCGGGGTTGGCATGCGGGGACGGTCTGCCTGGATTACTCCCCCACAAATCACCGTGGCGACGGTAAATGGACCGAGATCGCAGTCAGTTGAAGATCAGGCCGCAGACTAATAGAGATCCCTGTGCAGCAGGTCGATATTTTCGACGGTTAAGGAATAGGTGTGGCAAGCAAGCGGTCGGCTTGTCTTTTGCGATGATCGATTTCCGCGTGACGTAGGACCGAGAGCTTCGCAGCACCCGTTTGACGCTTCGTCCGATTTATGCCAATATAGGCATGTACCGGCCGGATGAAGAACCTCACGTGGCTTGCCGATTCGCGTTCCAACGTAAAGTCATTTCCGGCTGGCGTTCAAGACGATATCGGCTATGCGCTGTACGCTGCGCAGTTGGGCGAACGGAGCCCTAAGGCCAAGCCACTGCATGGTCTGGGCGGCCACGTGATGGAGATTGCGGCGTATGACGCTAGCGGAACCTACCGCGCAATCTATACGGTCTCGATTGGAGAATCGATTTACGTGATCCACGCCTTCCAGAAGAAGTCCACGGCCGGGATCGCGACACCGAAGCCGGAGATGGAGCTGATCCGGCAGCGGCTCAAACAGTTGAGAAGTGAGGTGAAGAATGCCGAAGAAAGATGCCCTTAAGAGGGAGCCTAGCACAGGCAACGTATTCGCCGACCTCGGCTTGGCCGATGCCGGCGAACACCTGATTAAAGCCGGACTGGTGGTTCGAATCGACCGGACCATCCGCCAGCGAAAGCTGACTCAAGCAGCCGCGGCACAGCTCATGGGCATCGATCAGCCCAAGATCTCAGCTATGCTGGCTGGTCAGTTCCGGGGATACTCGGTCGAGCGCCTCATGCGTTTCCTGGTTGCGTTAGGGCACGATGTGGTGATTGTCGTAAAGCCTAGAAAGCGCGGCGCCGCCGAACTTCGCGTCGCATAGAGGCGGCATTGGCCGGTGCCATGCCATTAAAGGCGGATTACTCCCCCACAAGTCACTGTGGCGACGGCAATGGACCGAAATCGCGGTCAGTTCAAGATCAGGCCGCAGATAAATAGAGATCCCTGTGCAATCCGCCCATCCGCGGCCCCCTGGTTTGCCGGTCACAACCGAACTCAAAAAGTTTTTCGAGCTCCCTCAATGACCTACGGCCATCTCCCCCGTCCGGCCAAAAGTTCGTCTGATACCGTAGTGGTCGAAAAGGGCAGTCGCTTCCGCGCCTGCCCTTTCCTTTTGTAACGCAGGTCTCCAGACCTGCAGGAAAGGCTTTTTTATGCGCACTCAGAAGCAGATCGCCGCCTCCCGTGAGAATGGACGCAAATCCCACGGCGCCACAACGCCCGAAGGCCAGGCCCGCATCGTCAATGCCAACCTCCAGTCCGGCATCTTCGCCGAAACCCAAGTCCTCCTCTGGGAACACCAGGAAAAACTCCAGGAACTCAAGGACGAATACTACACCCGCCATCCGCCCGCTTCCCCCGAGGCGCGTTGTCTCCTCGACCAGATCGTCCTGTGCGAGTGGCACCTTCGCCGCTTCTCCTGGCTTGAGGATTCCCTATGGAACCAGTTCTTCAGCGCCAGCCCGCGGGACTCCGACGCGTGTGCGTATGCCCTCCAGCAAGGCGACCAGACGCTCACCCGGCTACAGCACCGCATTAACTCCACCCGCCGCGCCTTCCACACCGCTCTGAAAGAGCTCGAACGCCTCGAAGCCCGCGACCAGGACGCCGTCGACGTCAGCTCCGGCTCCGTTTCGCCCGCAACCCACGCGCCGGAAACCCAGTTACAAATCCTTGGGAGTCTCCGTAGAAATGATTCCGGCGATCCCTCTTAGTAGGTACCTCTACCAGAAGACGGTTTCACAGACAGTTGCGGGACCGCGCTGAGGTGTGCGAGATTCCGTCTGCGCCAGTCATCGTCCCCCTGACTTGAACCTCCCCGAAGACCCGCACGTTCCGCCTCAGGCGTACTTCAGCAGCGCCTTGAACCCGTAGTCCATATGGTGCTGGATATGGCAATGAAACAGCGTCGGCCCGGGTTGGTCGGCGGTAAAGTCCACGCTCACCCGGCCGTACGAGGGAGCCACCACCGTATCCTTGATGATGCCCGCCGTTGCCCTTCCGTAGATCTCCGCGATCTCGAACTGATGCCGATGCAGGTGCAGCGGATGCGCATCGTCCGTCCGGTTGCGGAACGTCAGCCGGTAGCGCGCGCCCTGCTGCAACACGAACTCCCGGTCGTGCGGATAAGGCGTGCCGTTTACCGTGAACAGGTTGAACTTCCCGGCCCCGCGCGGCGTTTTCTCGAATATCATCTCCAGCCGCTCCGTCGGCGCCGGTCCCGATGCCGCCTTGCCGAACATCGTGTAATCCCATGCGGATTGCGGCGGCGGCATCCATTGCGGGCTCCGCCGCTGGTTGGCGTACTCGATCACCATGCCGAGGCCGCCGTCGCGCACCATATCTTCCGGCGCTCCCATCACCCACACGCCCGGCTGATTCATCGCCACCCAGGCGTCGATGCGCTCGCCCGGCCCCAGCATCAACACGTCCACCGCCGCGCTTCGCGGCGCCGGGTTGCCATCGAGCGCCACGATATTGAACTTATGCCCGGGCAGCGCCAGATGCCGGTTCTCGATCGCGCTCGCGTTCAGAAAATGGAACATCACGCGCTCGCCCGCCCGCACCCGGATCGGTTCGCCCGCCCCCAGCGCTTTGTCATTGATCGAGTACAGATCGGCCGCCACTTCGAGCCCCGGCGGCCGCGTATCCAGCACCGCAGGCTTCTCCGGCTTCGGCCCCGAGGGGTCGAGATCGTCGGTATCCATGTACTGCGTCGTGAAGTACGGCTCCCAGTCGCGCAGCGCCAGGTAATGCTCCTGATCGTAGGTGCCCGGGTTGGCCCCGCCTTCCACCATCAGGAACCCGAACTGTCCGGTGTAGGTCCCCCGGTGCAGATCGTCCATCGACATGGCGTGCGTGTGATACCAGCGCGTGCCCGCGGGCGTCGGCGTGAATTTGTAGCTGCGGCTGCCATGCGGCGGCACCGGCGGCGTACCTTCCTCTTCGGAACCGTCCACGTCGGAGGGAATCAGCAGCCCGTGAAAATGGACATACTCGGGCGTATCGGTCTTGTTGACTACGTTGACCGTGACCGGCGCGCCTTCCTTCATCCGCAGCAGCGGTCCCGGCGACATGCCGTTGTACCCGATCGTGCTCACGATCCGGTTGGGCGCAAGTTCCACCGTCACCGGCGCGATCTCGAGGTTGAATACCGTTCCCGAAATCTCTTTGGCGCCGGAAGCCCCCGGCGTCATAGTCCCCGGCATCGGCATCGGCATCTGCTGCCCCGCCAGTGGTCCNNTGGGGGGTGGGGGTGTCGGGCTCTGCATTGAAAGGAATTCGCCGGGACCTCTCGTCCCTCGGGCCGTTCGTGATACGCTTCAGGATAACAAAGGAGGGTGGGGAACATGAAAACCGCGCGTCCCCTGCTTTTAATCGTTCTGGTGTCGATGGCCGCCATCAAACTCTCCGGCTGGCAACGGTTCGGCAGCGCGCCTGCGACCGGTCTTCAGCCCTACGACCAGTCCGACCTGGCCATCCCTTCCGAATTCTTCTTCAGCCGCCTGCGCTACAACACCGGCTATGGTGGAGGCTACGGATATCGCCGATTCGGCGGCGGATGGGCGCAGGACTTCCCGCGCGCCGACCACGATTGCCTCGTCGCCCTCCGCCGTCTCACCCGCATCGATTCGCCCTCGCCCCTCAACGTCGTCGACATCGATGACGACCACATGTGGGACTACCCGTGGATCTACGCCGTCGGCGTCTCCAACTGGGCCTTCACCGACGCCGAAGCCCAGCGGCTCCGCAACTTCATCGCGCGCGGCGGATTTCTCATGGTCGATCACTTCCATGGCCAGGACGATTGGAACCGCTTTATGAGCGGCATGAGTATGGTGCTGCCCGGCGCCGTCCTCGAAAACATCCCGGACGACGACGCCATCTTCCACGACCTCTACGACATCAGCGAGAAGTTCCAGATTCCGGGCGAGCAGTACGTGGCCACCGGCCGCACCTACGAGAAGGACGGCTATATCCCCGGCTGGCGCTGCATTCGCGACAAGGACGGACGCATCGCCGTGGCCATCTGTTTCAACATGCACCTGGGCGACGCCTGGGAGTGGGCCAACACCGGCGATTATCCGGAGAAGTTCTCAGGGCTCGCCTTTCGCATCGTGCTCAACTACATCACCTACGCCATGACGCACTGAGGCCCGGCGCGTACCTGCCCAAGACCTTCATCGATCGCGATCTTGGTTTACGATCGAGGAATGCCCGTTTCCGTCACCTTACAGACTGTTCACCCCCGCAAGTTGGCCGCGGTGCGGCGCGAGGTCGCGCCGGGCGCGGTTGGCTCGGCGTGGGGGCCGGCCCTGGACAAGGTCTGGGAGTTCATTCGCAGCCAGCCAGGCCTGCGGACTGATGGCCACAACGTTTTTCTCTACCACCACCCGACACAGCCGGGTGCGCCGATACTGTGCGACTTCGGTGTCGAGGTCACGCGCACATTTGAAACTGCGGGCGAGGTGTACGCGACCGAAACGCAAGGGGGCGAGGCCGCCGTCG
>PLDO01000086.1 GCA_003136215.1 Bryobacterales bacterium | reverse complement strand
GGGAGCCAATGCACCAACTTCGACAATTTCGTGCAGGCGCTGAATATCGCGGCGGCGATCATGAACGAGGCCCGCTCCCGCGGCCATGAGATCAAGATCCTCGACATCGGAGGCGGCTTCCCGGTGCCTTATGACCAAAGCGTGAAGCCCTTCAACGTGCTGGCCCGGAAGATCAACGCCGAAATCGACCGCTTATTCGCCAAGGATATCGAGATTCTGGCCGAGCCGGGCCGTTTCCTGGTGGCGAGCACCGCGACGGCAATCTCGCGTGTCATCGGCAAGGCGATGCGCGACAAGAAGCGCTGCTACTACGTCGATGACAGCGTGTACCACACCTACTCCGGGATCATATTCGATCACTGCCAGTACCGCGTGAAGTCGTTCAAGCGAGGCACGCCCGAGATCTGCACGGTATTCGGACAGACTTGCGACGGTATGGACACGATCGCCCAATCGGAAGAACTGCCGGAGCTGGAAATCGACGACCTGGTCTACTCGGAAGACATCGGCGCCTACTCCAATGCGTCGTCGACGTGGTTCAACGGCTTCGCTCCGGCGAAGGTCGTCCATGTGAACTACCGGGCCTGATAGCTCGTATGCGATGAGGCATCGGCGGTCATGCTTCTCAGTGCCGCCGGGCAATCAACAGCAGAAACCCGAAGACAAACACCGGAATCAGGGCCATCCCCACGTAGAACAGAACCTGCTTCAGCCATGGCGTCCGCCGCCGTTTCCAATCCCGCAACTCGGTGCGATCCGCGGCGGAGACCTGTTCCAGGTGCTCCAGGTCCCAGGCGAATTCGTTGGCCGTTGAGTAGCGGTCCTGCGGCTCGCGCTCGAGGGCGCGATAGATCACTTCCTGAAGCTGCAGCGAAATCTCCGGATTCACTTCGCGCGGCGGTATCGGATTGTTCATCAGCCGGTCGTTCATGACCGCAAACGGATTCGCTCCCGCAAAGGGCGTCTCTCCAGTCACCATTTCGTACAAAATGACTCCCAACGAGTAGATGTCGCTGCGCCCATCCCCACGTTTGCCCTTGACCTGCTCGGGTGAAATGTAATCGGGCGTCCCCGCGACCTGCGACAACTTGCCGAACGTCAGCCGTCGCGCACCAGTCTTTCCGGCAATCCCAAAGTCAATCAGCTTGATGCGATCCTCATCGTCGATCATGATGTTCTCCGGCTTGAGATCGCGGTGGACCACCCCGTTGCGGTGAATATAGTCCAGAGCATCGCAGATGGCGATCGTTATAGAGCAAGCACGCTCCATGGGAAGTCTGCGGTTCTCGGATATCAGCTTGCGGAGCAGGCGACCCTCCACCCACTCCATCACCATGTAGACCTCGCCCGGTTCGCCGCTGTCGAGCACCTTCATGACCCCCGGATGGTCCAGCCGTTCGCCGATTTCGATCTCCCGCTTGAAACGGTCAAAGAGGACGGGGTCCGCCTCCATATCCGGATGGGGGACCTTGATTGCAACCGGGCGTCCAGTGCGCATATCGGTGGCCCGATAGATCGAGGCCATGCCACTTCGCGCTACCAGTTCCTCGATACGATAGTGGCGGAATTGAACGCCAGGACGCAATGATGGCATGGGTAAGACCGCAGCGGAAAGCGGCACGCGGGAGATTGGAGTATCCAGGCTAGAAGGGCTGTCCACATTCCCTCCTTCCTGCTGGTAATTTCCGAATACCGATTAGCCGAGCCTTTATGGTAACACTGACGCCCTCGTGAGCGGTCCTCATAAACAAAATCCTAGGCCGCTGCGCATAAGGAAGTCATAAGGGTTTCGTCAGGATAGTATTGGAAGGGCTGTGAGAACGATAGCGGCGGGTCTTGCAGGGAGTTATCTTGCCGCGTACTTGGCGCGCAGTGGAGTACCATGCCTCCCCAGCCCAGTCACTCTCAATTTTAGATATGGATTCCCTGCGTTGCCAATCGAAACAATCGATTGGGCCAATCGAAAGTTCCGTTGGCGGCTCGAAGTTGCGGGCTCACCTTGGTCTCATGTCTTCGCGATGGATGACGAATTCCGGATAGGCTCCCGCGCCCAGTTCGTACAGATCAAGACCGTCTGCTTCGCCTTCGGCGGAAACACGCTGCGGGTAGAACCGGTTCAGAAGCCAGTTTAACGAATAGGTCATGGGTAATACGAATCCGATCAGCGTGACGATGCCGGCGAATTGCGCCAACCACTGGTTTGGATTACCGGCGGCCAATCCATTGAGGGTCAGGTCTTGCGGAATTCGCGCAAAGAACCCCAAAGCCAGCAAGCCCCAAAGGCCGCACACGGCATGCACCGAAATCGAGCCCGCGGGATCATCCACTCCAAACCGGGCATCAAGCCACTCCACCGAGAAGGTGACCAGCACGCCGGCGATGGCTCCGGTAATTGCCGCAGATACAGGACTGACGAGCCAACAGGCGGCGCTGCTGGCCACCAGACCACCGGTCCAGCCGTTGGCGCAGAGCGAAGCATCGGGCCTGCCGAAACGGATTCGGGTGAGTCCGGCGGCGGCCAATCCGCCGGACGCGGCGCACAGTGTCGTATTGATCGCCACCAGTGCCACGCTCGCGGTTGACCCTCCAAGACGGAGCAGGCACCCGCTGCCATTGAGTCCAATCCATCCCAACCAGGTCAAAAAACAGGCAAAGAGGACCAGGACCACATTGTGACCGGGGATCGCCGCCGGCATGCCGTCCGCTCCGTACTTTCCACGGCGCGGGCCCAGGAGCGAGGCAATCGAAAAAGCGGTAAGTCCACCCACGCACTGAATGGCGCCCGCGCCACCCGCATCTAAGAATCCGTTACCCCAGCCTTGATTGACTCCAAGTTGAGCCAGCCATCCTCCGCCCCACACCCAGTGTGCGAACAATGGATAAGTCCAACCAGCCAACAAAGCGGTGGATGCGCAACTGGCTCCCAATCGCCACCGGTCGTTTCCCGCCCCCAGGGGGATGAGCGCGGCAAGGCCCACGCTGAACATCTGGAGGCAGACGGTAAGCGCCTCTCGCGATCCACCGCGCCCAAGACCGCCCAGAAAGAACGGTTCCGCTCCGATCCAGTTCCAGGTATTCCCGGCCACCGCGAACACGTGCGCCAGCTGCCCGGGATAGCCTTGCCACGACCACCCGCAAACGAAGTACGCGAGCGCAGCCGTGGCCGTGACACAGACCGCGCCTACCATCGCCTGAGCGGCGCTGCGCGAGCGGCCCAGCCCCGCGTGAGTTAGAGCGAGCCCCGCGACTGCCAGGGGAACGGCAAGGATCAGCGCGGCACACAGGGCCTGGGCACTCTCGGACAAGACGGGAAGCTGTGCCGGCGTCATTTACCCGCACCGCTCCAACAGAATGAGCCTGCTACTGAAACCGCACACTGGATGCTAAGCGCCGACGCCATCTTCCAAGACCTGAGAGCCTCAGATTTGAGCATACGCGATCCGTCGCCGCTCCGCCAAAAGCCGTAACGTGAATTTTCAGATTGTACCAATAAAAATTATCTATTTCTTTTTGAAGGAGAAAAAGAACTAAACTCAACCAAATCGACTTGGAAGTGGAGGCGGGCCCTGTCCGCATCGCCCTCGACGGCACATTCTCTCTCTCTCGTGCCGAATCGTCGCTAACTTTGGAGGATCGTCGTGCGCGTTACACTTATCCGATCGCCGCGCCAGGGCGCGGCCGCGCAGCCTACGGTTCTCGTTGGATTGACCGCGTACTTTGCACCCAAGAAGTAAAGGCTCCTAGCCCTAAGCACCTGTCTCTACGAATACTGTGAGGAGAGAAACGATGCCAGACAATGCCGAACCTACAATGAAACCGACCCTTGGCCTGACCGGCCTGACGATGAACGCAATGGCGCTCATCGCCCCGGGAGCCTTCCTTTGGCTAACCTTCGTCGCCCAGGGCACCGCCGGCGCCACCGCGCCCTCGATGTGGGCGGGCATCTTCTTCGCCCTGATGCTCTGTCTCGCCACGGCGGTCTGCTACGCGGAGATGGCGAAGCTCTATCCCGGCACGGGCAGTTCCTATTACTTTGCCGAGCAGGCGTTTCTCAACCACGATGCAGCCTGGCCGTACGCGCGAATTTCGAAGTTCATCGTTGGCTGGGGGTCGCACCTGTACTATTGGCTTTATCCGGGCGTGATGGTGGGCGTCATGGGAGTCCTCGTGGGCTACCTCACCGGAACCATTTGGCCATCGTTCATGAGCGCTTCCAACCCCGGACCCATGTTTATGATGGTCGTGGCGATTGCGTTTTCGTTTGCCATCGCCTACATCGCCCACCGCGGCGTGAACGGCTCGACATCGGTCAACATTGCCATCAACGTGATTCAGATCAGCGCCTTGCTGGTATTCTCGGTGATGGCGTTGGGCTATCGCATGAATCACCAGCCGGGCAGCCAGGCCTATCAGTTCGATTCCACGTCGAGCGATGCGTACACCTATGAATTTGCCACCGAGAAGCAAACCGTAAACGGGCAAGCTACCGACGTCGTTCTACGCGACGCCAGCGGCGTTCCCAAGCCCAAACTCGACGCCGCCGGCAAGCCCGTGCCGTTCCAGATCGCGTATCCCGAGAAGGATGAGAAGGGCAACTTCCTTAGTCACCCCACTGCCGGCTCGGTTACCGGAATGCATAATTTCGGCTGGATGTTCGTGCAAGCCACCATCGCCATTCTGATTCTGGTCGGCTTCGAATCGGTGACGGCGATGGGCGGAGAAGCGAAAGACCCCAAGCGCCACATACCGATTGCGGTGGTCACCTCGTTGCTGGTACAGGGGGCCTTCTGCTATCTCATCGAGTATTTTGCGGCGAACTACTTTCTCAATAGCGGCTACTCCATGCAGAGCGCGGTCGGCTCGGCGGCGCCCATCGGCGACATGATGGTGATGGTGGGCAACGCCATACTCGGTCCGGGAAATGGACGGATCTTTATGGAGTTCGAGGCGTTCACCGTATTCCTGGCGCTCATCGGCACGACGCTATCGTGCATGAATACCGGGGCGCGCGTGACCTACGCCATGGGCAAGGACGCGGAATTGCCGGACTCCATGGGCAAACTGCACCAACAAAACCTCACCCCGCATCGCGCCATCTGGACGCTGGCGGTGATTTCGGCCGTAGTAGGGTGCGCCACCGTTTGTAACCTTTTTGGCAACGCCGGCGCACTGACGGACGCCACGGTCAAGGCCCTCCCGCAGGGCTTCTGGTCGAGTTTCGGATACCTGTCTCACGACAGTATGGCCGCTCTGCCGAACTCTCTCCTTACCGTTACCCTGGCTTCCAATTTCGGCACGTTCGTGCTCTACGCGCTAAGTTGCATCACATGCATGGTGGCGTTCCACAATCATCCCAAGTTCAACCTGCTGCGCCACCTCCTCATCCCGGTATTCGGGCTCCTGGCGAACCTGGCGTGCATGGCATTCTACCTGATCGGGCCGTTCATGGGATACGGCACCAAACTGGAACCCCTGCTGGCTCTCGGGGTCGCCCTGGTATGGGCAATTTACGGCGGAATCTACTTCATCCGTTCCAACAAAGCCTCGGGACGCACCACCATGGTGGGCGTTCGTAGTGCGCGGGCGGGTGCGTAATACTGTAACTATGCTAGAACTTGAGTTTGCTCAAGCTTCCGACAGCGGGCGAGTACGGGACCACAACGAAGATTTCCTTGGTTACGTGCTGCCAACGGTTGCGGAACAGGAGCAGACACCCGGCTGGCTATTTGCGCTCGCCGATGGGGTAGGCGGCCAACAGATGGGCGAGGTGGCTTCCCGCACGGCGGTGGAGACGCTGCTGGCCGGGTTCCGGCAAGCTGCCCGCGGCGAGCCGCTCAGGTCGTTATTGCCGCGCCTTGTTCAGGCAGCCAATGAGAAGGTCTTCGAGACCGGATTGGCTGCCAAATCGGGCGGCGTGGCAATGGCGACCACGTTGGTGGCATGCGCTCTGCGGTTTGATCGCGTGGTGGTTTCGCATGTAGGCGATTCGCGCTGTTACTCGATTCGACACGGTCGCGCGACGGCTCTCACACGGGACCACACCGTGGTGGGCGAGCGCTCGCGCCTGGGTTTGATTTCCGCACGGGAGGCGGCTCAAGCCGAGACGAGACACATCCTCACCCGCTCGCTTGGCGGCGCTATGTTCGTCGGGGTAGAGACCCGAGACCACCTCCTGTTGAGCGGCGATGTGCTCCTGTTGTGCTCCGACGGGCTGCACGGCGCCGTCTCAGCCGCCGACATGGCGGAGATCGTGACTCGCAATACCGACCTGAACGCCGCCGCCCAGGAACTGATTGACGCCGCAAAGGAACGCGACGGCAGTGACAACATCAGCGTCCAACTGATCCGGATCCGCAGTGTGGAGCGCGTCGGAATTTACCGGGGAAGGCCGTACAAGCTGGCATAGCGCCGAACCTCGGGCGGGTATCTCCTAACACTCCGCGAGGAGCTTCACTTTCAGCGTCGCTTGCATGTCCGGCGACAGCTTCTGCCCGGCGTGGGCCACGTAAAACACATCGATCGCACGGTGGCCCTTCGTGTCCACCAGAACCACGTCAATATTGCACGAGTTCGAGGAGAACACCGATGCCAGGCGATACAGCAGTCCCGGGCGATCTTCCGTTTCGATCTCTACCAGGGTCGCCGCCGGACACGCTTCGGAATCGAACTGCACCTGCGGAGGTGTAGCCCGACGCGCACCGGCGTGCGGCAGTTCAAGGCCTCGCATCAGCCGATGCGCGTCGGTCTTGCCGAGCGCGATGCGCTGCACCAAGTCGGTCAACCGGTCGGCTTCGCCCGGGTTTTGCTGCAGCATGCGTTTCGGGTCGCCGAAAACGAACGTATCCAACAGAACTCCTCTGGCGTTGGAGAACGCTTCGGCTTTTAGAATGTCCATGCCAAAACTGGAAATCGCCCCGGCAAACGACGCAAACAGGGACGGCTTGTCCCGCGCCACCACGGTGAGCCGGTAGGCTCCTTCCGTCGGGTCCAGTCGTACCGCCACCCCGGTGGGCCGGCTAAGCGCGAAGAGTTGCAGGTGTCCGGCAATCTCGGCGGAAGAGTGTGCTCGCAGGTACCGTAACGGAAACCCCTTAATGAACTCCGCACTGCCGGGAAGGTCCTCGGGCACCTGTTGGATCCGATCGGTTTCCAGTTCGCGCGTCAGCTCATGTTGGGCAACCGTGTACGCGTGCCACAACTGCTCCAGGCGCCACGGAAGTTGGACCTCCGCGGTTTGCGCCACGATTCGAGCGTACGTCAACACCGTCAGCAGTTTCAGCCGCTCGATGGTTCCCACGCGCTCCGCCAGAAGGCGTGCCGCCGCGGGGTCGTCCATGTCGCGCCCGCTGGTGGCGTCGGAAAGATCGGATTGGCGCCGGATCAGGAATTCCACCGTAGTTTGCGCATCGTCCGGCAACTGAATACGGGCCAGAGCCTCGCGTCCGCGCTTCGCCGCGAGCGCCACCGGATCGCTGCCGCCTCGCCCCACCTCGTGAAACAGGAGAGCGAACAGGAGGAGCGTTACGTCATCGATTTCGGAGAGCAAGGCCGCGAAGCGCTGCCGCTCCGCGCCGGCCCCGGAGCCCAATTCGATCACGCACTCAATGCTCCTCAGCACGTGCTCGCCCACGGTATACCGGTACGCCGAGTCCATGATCACCAGGTGTTCGATGATACCCCACTCGGGAAACAGTCCCCGCATCAGACCGGTGGATTCCAGCGATCGCAGCGCCATTCCCGCATGCGGGCTCCGGAGGATCGGCTTGACCAAGGTCCACAGCGCTCGCGGCTGGGCACAGTACGCCGCGAAGGCCTCACCTAACGCCTCGAGTCTCCGCTCCGTTTCCGGCGCCGGCATGACACCGTGGTGGCCTATAAACTCGAGCATGCGGAACACCAGTGTAGGATCGCTTGCCAATTGCGCCGGATTGCGCAAAAACAATCGCTCCCGCGCAACCGTGAACTCCTGGTTCGAGAGCCGTGAGCGGCGGTCGCGGAAGTTCTCCAGCAGCGAACTCTGACTCTTCTCGGCCCCTTCCATCGCCCGGCGCGCTTCGTTGAAAACCGTGCGCGCGCTCTGGAAATACTCGCCCATCCACTGGGATGCGGTCTTGCCGGGCGCGAATGCCTGAAGCGCGGCGCTCTGTTGAGCTTCGAAATCCAGGATGTTGTGGTCGCACCCGGCATGGTAATGCAAAAAGCAGCGCGCGGACGAGACGAAGGCGGCGGCGCGACTCAACTCCACGCTTCGTCCATCGTGCTCCGGTTTGAGAATCGCGAGCCAATCGATCAGACGAATGTCCTGAACACCGCCGGGGCCCTCTTTCACATCGGGTTCCGCGTGGTGAGGCGTGTTCTGAAACCTGGCATGGCGGGCCCGCGCCAGTTCGCAGAGACGCTGGCACATCCTCTGGCCGTGCAACGCCAGCGCGGCCGGCAGTTTGCTTTCGAACCTCCCAAATATCTCGGAGTCCCCTGCCAGCAGCCGTCGATCCAGCAGGCTGAACCCTGGCACGCTGGCTCGCTCGACGGCTTCCAGACACTCGGCAACCGTCAGCACCGCGGTGTTCACCCGCAAGCCCGCGTTCCAAAGCAGCCGGACCATCTCCGGCAGCCGTTCCTTGATTTCGTCGGACCACCTTGCCGATTCGAGGAGAAGCACGATGTCCAGCTCGGAGTAGGGAAACGTCTGGCGCAGCCCGTAGACGCCACCCGCCAACATCGCCAGGGGTTCCTTAGAGACCGGTCCGATCACTTCCCCGTACGCTTCAATTACCAACTCGTCTACCGCGAGTGTCAGGGCGTTCTGTGCCGGCA
Source organism: Bryobacterales bacterium (assembly GCA_003136215.1). Lineage (GTDB taxonomy): Bacteria > Acidobacteriota > Terriglobia > Bryobacterales > Bryobacteraceae > Solibacter. The sequence goes on along the minus strand of PLDO01000086.1, from coordinate 21,135 downwards.
ATGCCTGGCCTCCCGCCAAAAACTCCGCTTCGATCACCCGCCACGCCTCGGTAGATTGGAGTTTCCGCGGACTTCCAGACGTGGCACGGGCCCTTCGATTCAAGCGTTCCTCCACACACCTAGTATCACGCAACCGCTTTGCGGGTCACCAAGTGTATTCTCTTATGGGCCAGATCAAGAATGTCTATCTCACGAGACAGGAAACGGCGAATGGCGATGCGGTACGCTTGCTCCATGTATATCCGCCTCGATCGCGTCCACCGGATGGTGCCGGCAGTTATCGGGGGCATTACGCTTGTTTCCGTCGGCGTGCTCTTTGCATGGGATGCGCTTCCAGGATGCTTTCCCCCCAAAGCTCATGATCTTCTCGGCGCATTTCCCCTGGCGATGATTGCGTTTGCCTATTTGGTCTATCAAACCGCACACCGGCCTCCCTTTCGAGAACTGGTGAAGGCCGTCATGCTGGCAGTCGCGTTTCTCTTCTGGGCAGCCAATCAATTCTGGCCGGACATACGGGAGGCGGTCCTCTTTAACGACATTGCAATCGCTCTCTTCGTGCTCGACGTGTTCCTGGTCACGATCGGCTGGCCGGCGGCTTCACCAGACGAGTCTTTTGCCGAAACCTACGTTGCTCCAGGCGGCCCGCCGCCGAGCACTAAGGACTAATAGAGACAAGCCTGACGGTGGGCGGGGCCGATCAGGTCCTGATATCCAGCCCATAAAAAGAAGCTATCGCCATTTGCCGCAAAAACGCTTGCCCCAAGGCGTGCCGTCATCCATAATCGAACGATAAATTGAGCGAGGGCCATCCAAATCCTATGAAAAAATACAAGCTCGAATATATCTGGCTCGACGGCAAACAACCCGTCCCCAGCCTGCGCGGCAAGAGTCTGCTTAAGGCATTTGCGCATCCGCCCACCCTTTCCGATTTACCCAATTGGGGCTTTGACGGCAGTTCCACCATGCAGGCCGAGGGCAGAAGTTCAGACTGTGTGCTAAAACCCGTGGCTCTGTATCCCGACGGGAGCCGCCAGGACGCCTATATCGTTCTTAGCGAAGTCATGCACCCTGATGGCACCCCGCATTCTACCAACGCACGCGCTACGATCGAGAACGACCCTGACTTGTGGATTGGTCTGGAGCAGGAATACTTCCTCTATCAGGACGGGCATCCTCTCGGCTTCCCGAAAGACGGCTACCCCAGCACTCCCCAGGGTCCATACTATTGCGGTGTTGGCTATAAAAACATGGGCAGCCTGGCCCGGCGAATCGTCGATGAACATTGGGACCTATGTCTTACGGCCGGTATCAATCATGAAGGCATCAACGCTGAAGTCGCCAAAGGTCAGTGGGAATTCCAGATCTTTGCCAAAGGCTCTGCCAAGGCCGCCGATGACACCTGGACTGCCCGCTATTTGATGATGCGCCTCTGTGAGAAGTATTCGGTGGATGTTGAATTGCACTGCAAACCCGTCAAGGGCGACTGGAATGGATCGGGCATGCACTGCAACTTCTCGACTAAGTACCTTCGCGAAGTAGGCGGCAAGGACTACTTTGAAGCCCTCATGAGGGCGTTCTCCGACAACGTCGCCGAGCACATCGCTGTGTACGGCCCGGACAACCATTTGCGTTTGACAGGTCTGCACGAAACGCAGGCCATTGACAAGTTCAGCTACGGCCTTTCCGACCGTGGCGCTTCCATCCGGATGCCGGTTAACTTCATCAGGAATGGCTACAAGGGCTATCTGGAAGATCGCCGCCCGAACTCGGAGGGTGATCCCTACCAGATCGTCTCTCGCATTCTGAAGACGATTAATAGCATCCCGAAGCCTACTCTCGCGGCCACGGCATAAACCAGATTCAGTCGTCCGCCGGTACTACCGAGACAGCCACATTGATGACGTGTTCCCCGCCTCCGGTAGCCACGCCATTCACTGGCGCCACGTCGGAGTAGTCGCGTCCCCACGCCAGCGTCACATAACTGTCGTTGGCCATTTGGTCGTTCGTTGGGTCCAGGTCGAACCAGCCCAGACCCGGGAAGAATACCGAAACCCAGGCATGCGATGCCTGGCCACCGATCAGGTTGGCGCGGCTCAAGTAGCCGCTGACGTATCGAGCCGCCAGGCCCAGCGACCGCATGCAGGCAATCGTGAAATGAGCGAAATCCTGGCAGACACCGCGTTTAGACGCCAGCACCTCGGCCACCGGCGTGACCACCGTAGTGGCCTGCGGATCGTAGTGGAAGTCGGTGTAGACGCGATGGCATAAGTCCATGGCCGCCTCCAGGAACGGACGGCCGGCGGTGAACGACGCCTCGGCATACGCCGCGAATCGCGGGGTGAGTGTGATACGGGGCGACGGGAAAACGAACTCGTACGCCTGGAGCGCAAGCTCGCTGGTGTAGCGCCAATATTCGCCGCGCGCCTCTTCCCAAGCGGGCGTGAGGCACGGTTCCATCACGTCGCACGGTCTCAGCTCAATCAGGCTGACCGCCGAGACCGTCAGTGTGGTGTGAGGTTCGTGGATGGAGAAATAGGTGACGTCGTTGCCGAAATAATCCTTGTAGCTGAAAGTCGACTCGGGCATCGGTATCACGGAAAGGGTGTGGTCAATCACCCGCTGATACCGGCTGGCGCGCGGAGCCAGGTGCACCTCCGTGTGGCAGAGCGAGACCGGGGCGCTGTACAGATACGTGGTGGTATGAGTGGCGCGGAGCGGCATGATCTTGTCTAGGGAACGGACAACTGGCGGGATGGCAGAGCCTGGCTGAAGTACTGGCGCGTCAGCGTTTCCGACAGCAACCCGAGCTCTTGGGTCAGCCGGTTGAGGAGTTTTTCAAGATTGGCGCGCCTCCCCTCCGTGTCGCGGCGCACGAACTCCGCGACTTCGGCGAGCTGGACGGCGGTGAGCAGCGATGTGGCGATGCGCGCTTCCGGAGGGCGGCGGATCAGCGTCCGGCTCTCGGGAAGTTGCTCGACGTGCTCGCGCAAGCGAACCAGCTGATAGGCCACGGAGCGCGGATTGGCCTCATCCAGCAGCAGCAGGTCGAGCACCAGGTCCACCTGCATCGACGTCAGATACCGCGAGCGATAGGTGATGGAGCTGTCGGCAATCTCCAGCAGCACCTCGAGCTGGCCGCTGTCGGTGTCGCCATCGAACCCCAGTCCATACCGGATCAGGTCCACCATTTGAACGCCGCGCTCGATGCGCCGTCCGATATCCAGAAAGCGCCAGCCATCGCCGCGCGTCATGCTCTCCATCACCATGCCGCTGAACGCGGATAGCGTACCGATGGCCTGATCGAGCAACGTTCGCGCACCGCTGATGCGAATGGGTTCGGGCGGCGGTGGTGAGGACAACTGCGCATCGAGCTGGTTGAGTATGCGCCACGCATCGCCTGAAATGCGGTCTCGCAGAAGCCCTCCGACGCTGCGTACGCGGTGGATATTCGCCGGAAGGCTATTGCGCGCCTGACCGTCGAAAATCATGGCGAGCACGTCGTGCTCGAGCGCGCCGAACCGTCCGTTCGAGGACTGGCGTTCGTCGCGAATGTACCCCAATCCCACCAGCACCCGTTTTCCGGCTGCCACGGCCGCCATGGCCGAAAGGTCCGACTCCTGGAACAACCTTGGCAAAATTGCGCGCGCTATCCGCACTGCCGGCTCGACACGCTCCACGTACCTGCCCAGCCAAAAAAGGTTGTCGGCCGCGCGGCTGGGCAGGTCGAATGTGGCACGGCTGATATCCAGCCGCGGAGCGGAAGGGGGCAACAGGCTGAGCTGCGACGTCGGCCCGGCGGCCAGCACCCAGGAATCCTTGCTGCCGCCGCCGCTTTGCATGGAGGTCACCAGCTCGTCTAATGACGTGGTGAAGCGCGTCAGCCCGCCCGGCATGACGGTATAGGAACTGCCCGAGGCAACTGCGTAGACCCTGAGCACCAGGTGGCGCGGGCGCAGCATGCCGTCTTCCCAAACCGGCGTCGTCGACAACTTAACCTGTTCCTGAGCCACGTAGGCACCCGGATTGGCCCGAAGCCTGTCAATCAGCGCGCCCTTTTCCGCCGCGCTGAGCCGTGTCCCAAACACGGGCTGCACGCCGGGCGTGGCAAAGGCGGGCTTGATTACCAGTTTCGCCAGGTTCTGCAAAACGTGGGACAGAGCCGCCTTCTCGCCGCACCACCATGTGGCTACGGCCGCCATCTTGAGATCTTCTCCCAGCACGCGGCTACACAGACCCGGCAGAAAACTCGCCGGCGCGGCCGATTCCACCAGACCCGAACCCAGAGCGTTGGCGATGGTCACGGTGCCGGACCGCACCGCTTGCATCAGCCCCGGCACCCCTAGCATGGAGTCGGCTCGCAGTTCCAACGGATCGCAGTAGACATCGTCCTGGCGCCGCACGATCAGGTCCACCGGCAGCAGGCCCCCCAGGGTCTTGAGAAACACCTGACTGTCGCGGACCGTCAGGTCGCCGCCCTCCACCAATGTGTAGCCCAGGTACCGGGCGAGAAAAGCGTGTTCGAAGTACGTCTCGTTGAACGGCCCCGGCGTCAGCAGCACGATGCGTGGGTTTTCCTTGCGGCCGGGAGCCAGCGAACGAAGAGTCTCGCGATAAGTCTGGAAGAAACTGGCCAGGCGGTGGACGTGCGCAGTGCGGAAGACGTCCGGCATCACACGGGCCGAGACCAGCCGGTTCTCCAGGGCATAACCGGCACCCGAGGGCGCCTGGGTGCGGTCGGCAATCACCCACCACTTTCCGTCGGGGGAGCGTGCCAGGTCGGCCGCGTAGATGTGCAGGTAGACGTTGCCGGGTACCGGCACATTGCAGCACGGCCGCACGAAGGCCGGATTCGGAAACACCAATTCCGGCGGCAGGCCGTTTTGCAGCAGTTTCTGGGGTCCGTATAGATCCGCCAGAATCGAGTTCAACAGCGTGGCACGCTGTTCGATGGCGGCAGCGATGGACGCCCATTCCGTACTCTCCAGAATGAACGGGATCGGGTCCAACGGCCAGGGCCGGCCGGCGCTTTGCGGATCGTTGTAGACGTTGTAGGTGGTGCCGTTTTCGTGGATGACGCGGCGGCCTTCCTGCCAGCGCCGCGCGAAGCCCGCCTCTCCCATCTGTTCAAGTGGCTCGATGAGACGCCGCCAGTGCGGGCGCACGTCCCCCTCCGGCGCCAGCATCTCGTCATAGTAGCCGGGATTCGGCTGGTAGAGCCACTCGGTCTTAAGCTGCCCATCCGGGCGGCCAGTGTCTGGTCCCATCAACAACCCCCCGTCGCGTGCTATCCGCCTTCTTACACATCGGCGACCGCTTACGAGTTACGCGCGCCGCTCAGGGATTGCGCCGCAAATCGAGTGTCAGCGGGAACTGTGGATTCTCCTCCCGCGGCGGAGTGGCCACGGGCCCGGTGGTAGAGCTGAAGGTGAAGAAACGCTCGCCCCGCCGGCATTCGGCCTCGTTGGCGTTGATCGGGAAGGTCACGTAGTTCCGGCCGCCTGGATGGACAACATGATAGGTGCAGCCGCCCACCGAACGGCCTGTCCACGTATCGATGATGTCGAAGACCAGGGGCGAATGGACCGGGATGGTGGGGTGCAGGCAGGATGGCGGTTGCCAGGCCCGATAGCGCACACCAGCCGCCCATTCCCCCTGAGTGCCCGTGCCATGCAGCGGCACACGCCGGCCGTTGCAGGCCACCACGTACCGATCGCCGTGCAGCGCCCTGGCGGCAACCTGCAGCCGCTCCACCGAAGAATCCACGTAGCGCGCCGTGGCGCCCGCTGCCGGCTCCTCACCCAGCACGTACCACGGTTCGGCGGCCTGACGGAGTTCCAGGTCGATTCCCAGGTAGTTCACGCGACCGAGAACCGGGTAGCGGAATTCGAAGTGAGGGGCAAACCACTCCAGATCGAAGATGAAGCCGGCGCGGCTCAAGTCGTCCAGAACTTCGCGGAAGTCGCGCTGGATGAAGTGGGGCAGCATGAACTGATCGTGAAGCTGCGTACCCCAAGCTACCGGCGGACGGGCATAGGGTTGCTTCCAGAACCAGGCGATCAGGGCGCGCACCAATAACTGCTGGGTAAGGCTCATGCGCGCGTGCGGCGGCATCTCGAAGCCGCGAAGCTCCAGCAGGCCCAAACGGCCTGTCGAGGTATCGGGCGAGTAGAGCTTGTCGATGCAGAATTCGGCGCGATGGGTGTTGCCGACACCATCCACCAGGAGGTGACGGAGAATGCGGTCCACCAGCCACGGCGGGCATTCGCCGCCGGGATTGGGGATCTGCGCGAACGCAATCTCGAGTTCGTAAAGACTGTCTTGGCGAGTCTCATCGACGCGTGGCGCCTGGCTGGTGGGTCCGATGAACAGGCCGGAGAACATGTACGAGAGCGACGGATGGCGCAGCCAGTAGCCCAGCATGCTGCGCAACAAATCGGGACGCCGCAGGAAAGGGCTGTCGGCCGGCGTGGCCCCGCCCATTACGAAGTGATTGCCGCCGCCGGTGCCAGAGTGCCGGCCGTCCAGCATGAATTTCTCGGTCCCCAGGCGAGTCAGCCTGGCCTCCTCGTACAGCGCAACTGTGTTCGCCACCAGTTCCGGCCAGTCGTGCGCCGGATGGATATTGACCTCGATGACGCCGGGGTCGGGGGTGACCTTCAACTGGTTGATGCGCGGATCGTAAGGCGGCGGGTATCCCTCGATCACAACCGGCATGCGAAGATGAGCCGCCGTATCCTCGATGGCGGTAATCAGCTCGAGGTAGTCGTCAATCAACGGCAGCGGCGGCATGAAGACGTACAGGCGCCCATCGCGCGGTTCGACGCAAAGGGCGGTACGGACCACCCAGGGCGCCGATTCGCCAACGGCGGGCAGGCGGTCGCGCTCGCGAACCGAATCCCCGGCGCTCTGCAACACCGGTTCGGGCGGCGTGATTCGGGCGGGCGAAGGCAGACGTCCGCGATTCGCCATGGGGTCGACGGGGGTCTCTTTGGGGAGTTCGTCGGGCGGTACCCAAGGCAAGCTGGGCAGGGGCAACCGCAAACCGATGGGTGAATCGCCCGGGATCAGGTACAGGCGCCCGCCGCGCAACATCCACAGGCCGCTTTGCCACTCGGGTCCGCTCTTCCCTTCCCCCCGCTGCAACGGCAGCACATAGCCAGTGGGTTGATTCAGGCCTCTTTCAAAGACACGCCGCAGCCGGTCGCGCTCGCCGGGATCTTCCAGGTGGTTCTCCACCGGATCCACATTCACCGGCAACTGACGCTCCCGGTGCGCGTAGTAGAACGGATCTTCAAACGCCGGATTCGAATACCCGGCATCGACACCAAGGCGGCTGGCCAGGGTTGCGACGAAGCGCTGGGCGTCGGGCGGAGCCAGATGCGATTCGTCCTCCTCGTTGGCCCGCAGCTTGTCGTCGTGCCACATGGCGATGCCGTCCTCGCGCCAAAAGCAGGAGAGCGACCAGCGTGGCAGCGGTTCCCCCGGATACCACTTGCCAGTCCCGAAATGGAGCAGTGCGCCGGGCGCGAAGCGGGTTCGCAGGCGGTCGATCAGCCGTCCGGCGAGCAGCCGCTTCTCGGGCCCGGTGGCCGCGTAGTTCCACTCGTCGCCATCCATATTGTCGATCGAGATCAGGGTTGGCTCTCCGCCCATGGTGAGCCGGATGTCATGGTTCCGAATATCCGCATCCACACGGTCGCCCAGAGCGTCAATGCGCTGCCACTGCTCATCCGTATAGGGCAGCGTAACGCGGGGGTCCTCATGGATCCGCGCGATCGACATTTCGTGAACGAACTCGACTTCGCAGGAACCCACCCCGCCACTCACCGGAGCCGCCGAGTTGGGTTCCGGCGTGGCAGCCAGCGGAATATGACCCTCGGCGGCCAGCAGGCCGCTGGTCGGGTCCAGACCCACCCAACCCGCGCCGGGAAGGTACACCTCCGCCCAGGCGTGCAGGTCGGTGAAGTCCTCGCGCGGCCCTTCCGGACCATCCAGCGCCTTCACATCGGCCTTGAGCTGGATCAGGTATCCGGAAACAAAGCGCGCCGCGAGGCCCAGGCCGCGCAGTGTCTGCACCAGCAGCCAGGCCGAATCCCGGCATGATCCGCTGCCCAGTGTCAGAGTCTCTTCACTGGTCTGGATGCCCGGCTCCATGCGGACCACGTAGCGCACCATGCCATGCACGCGCTGGTTGAGATCCACCAGGAAATCCATGGTGCGGCGCGGCTTCATGTCGATGCTGTCCAGAACCGCGCGCAGTTGCGGCCCGGCGGGCTCCGGCGTGACATACGGAGCCAGTTCCCTGGCCTGCGAATCGGCATAGCGGAACGGAAACTTCTCGGCGTAATCTTCCAGGAAGAAGTCAAACGGATTGATCACCGTCATTTCCGCGACCAACCCAACCTCAATCGAGAAATGCTTCACCTTATCCGGAAAGACCACCCGGGCGAGATAATTGCTTTGCGGGTCCTGCTGCCAGTTGATGAAGTAACCGGACGGAGCGATCTTGAGCGAGTACGCCGTGATCGGCGTGCGGCAATGGGGGGCGGGCCGGAGGCGAATGACTTGCGGCGACAGAGCGACCAGCCGGTCGTATTGGTAGTCGGTCTTGTGGTGCAGCGCAACGCGTATGGGCATAATCAATCCTTGACAACGGGCCGGCGCGCCGGCCCGCAAACCGCTCCGCAAAACGGATCCGCGCCGATGGTACCCTCGAGTTCCTGCAAGTATCCCGGCGCGGCCACGCGGGCCAGTTGCCTGCGCGATTCCTCCAGCCGCGCCTCGAGTTCCACGCCGCGCAGCATGTCGCCGCCTGCCTGGAATCGCTCGAGGGCGCACAAATGGCGCGTCCAGAGCGCCACATCGCGCGCCTGTTTGGCGCGCAGCCGCCCGGCATACCAGTCGCTCTCCATCAGGTAATGGCGCGTGAAAAGACTTCTGATTGCGTCATCCTCGACGGACTTCCCGTGATAGGAGCCCTCGGCCATAATGTGCAGCAAGGCCTGAAGCGGAGGACACGCCGCCTGCACGCTGCCATCCTCAAAGTATTGCCGGGCAACCCTTGTCTGCGCTTCCACAATGGCATCCACGCCCGCGGCGAATTGGACGATATCCTGCTTCTCGGGCCGCAGCATCTGCTCCGTGAACACCGCGGCGGGCGTCTCGAAAACGCGTCCCAGGAACCGGTCGACGAAAAGAGGCGTAACCCGGTAGCCGAGGCGGCTGGCCATCACGGTGCGGTTGTCCAGGCAGAAATCGCAGACCTTTTCCAGGTATCCATTGGCCTTGAGGAATTCGGGGTCGCGCTCCTCCACCCGCATGCGGCACCAGATCTCCGGGACCAGCAGGCTGATGTCGTGGTCGACGCGGAAGTGCGGTCCCACATAGCCCGCCGACGTGGTGAAGCCCGCGTACCCGGTGAGGATGAACGACACCAGGGCGTTGTTCAGATCCACCACCGGAGGCAGCGCGTTGAAGGCGGCCTTGGTCAACGCGCCCTCGCTGCCAAAGCCGGTTGTCGCCGGAGACTTGCCGGTCAGGCTGCAAATGAAATCCATGAACAACTCGGGCAATTCCTGGTAGTGGATTGGACCATGCACCGCCAGCGGCGGCAGGCCGGCCTGGGGGTCCGCCGGGCTGCATCGCCTTCCCGCCAGCACAGCGTTCACCGGCAGATAGACCGGGCGGCCGGCCGGAATTCCGCGCGCCAACCGCGCGGCGATTTGCGCCAGATGGAGTTCTCTGGGATTTGCCAGGTCGGGCCGCCGCTGCAAGTATCGCGGGTTGGTGGTGCGCTTCCCGTTGACCACCCGCGGGTGAGCCGACGATACCACGTAGTCCGTGCCGGGCCTTTCCGCAAAGCCGGCCAGAAGCCGTTTCATCGGCTCGGAGTATTGATCGAACTCGACTACATGTTCCACCAGGGCGCGCGCGGCGCCGATGGTAATCGGCTCGAAGTTGGAGAGGAAGTTGCCCGGGCCGGCGATATCCGCTTCGGCCTGAGTATCCACGCCCCGGTGGATCGCGTCATCGGGGCGTTGGAACAGGAGGCGCTCGCAGTTCGCCACCAGTTTGACGCTGGGGTCGTTGTATTGCGAGTCCAGATCGTTCAGCGCGCCCCTTGGAAGCACCAGCGACGCGGTGATGTCATCCTCCATCTGCACCTTCTCGGCGGGACAGAAGTCCGGCCGCAACTTATAAATCCTCCAGGAGCCGTCCGGATCGTACCCTACCCGCAGATAGTTACTCACTAGTATCTGATTGTCGAATTTCAGCTCGTGTCCCAGAAAACCGTTGATCCGATCCACCGTAAAATGCTCGCGCCAGTTATCGCCCCACTCGGGCTGGTAATAGCGCTTCACGGTGAAGACCAGTTGGCGCACGGTCTGCGAGAGCTCTCTTACCCATGCGTTGTGCTCGTCGGTATATTCGGAGGCCGGCATCAACACCTGGATGACGCTCCCGAGTGAGCGCGCGGCGCTCAGGATCGAGCGCCGGGAACGCTCGTCCGGCTTGCGGTGGCGATAGATACCGGAATAGTCCTTCGCCAGGATCTCCGCTACCTGGTCCATGTCGCGGTGGTAATCTCTGACGAAGACCGGACCTTTCAGCAGGACATCGGCGATGGATTTGGAGATCTCCGACTTGCCGCCGCCGGAAACCGTGCAGGGCTTATGGCACAGAGTTCCGCGTGGCCGTGAGCCCACCAGGCGCCATGCGGTGCCGGCCAACTGCTTCTGCAATTTGACGCGAAAGCCGTTGGGCAGAAAGTATACGGCTCCGGCGCGCAGAGGCACTCTTGCCTCCGTACCGAGATGACGCCAGCGCACGAATCCTTCCCGCGTGTGGAAGGAAGCGTCCTCCGGGACATAGTACACGCTCGGATAACTCTTATCGACCGCGTAGCCTTCGGGGTGTAACTCGATGAGATCTCCCAGCAGCTTCACCGCGCCGGCAAAAGGGACCGACTGCAGGCTGACCGTGCGATCGCCAAAGAAATCCTGTCCGAGAACATAGGTGGCGAAGGCCAGGGCGCCGCCGGCGTGTTCCTCCTCGCAGGAGCCGTACAGGTTGGCCGCGAAGCCGATCTGAGTCTTCACCTCTTTCTTGCAATACCCGAAATAGTTGTCGGCGATTACGGTGACCATGACACCGCGCCCGTCCCGGGCCACCACCTTGAACGCACGGCCTCCGTTATAGGGTTCGGCTTCGTCGGTCCAGCACATACCGTCGCGCCGCTGCCGCTCTGTAGCATCGCCGGCATGCGGCAGCCCCAAGGCTTTCTTCGGAATGCCCACCAGGTGCGGCGCCAGCACCACGCAGCCGGTGTGTCCGGTCCAGTGCGAGATATCGAGCCCCGCATCGTTTTCGGGAAGGTAAGGGTCGCCGCCATTGCCAAAGATACTCTCCACGAAATCGAGGTTGCTGACGAGGCTGCCCGGCGCGAAAAAGCGGATTTCCATAGTCTTCGCCGGTTCGCCCGCGGCGGCCGGACAAACCAGCGGCCGCAGCAGCAGGGAGACGAAGCAGCGCGCGGTATCGTCCTGATCCGCCGTGAACGGCAGCGTCAGCAGATCCGGCGGAGGGCTCATGGCCGCGCGCCAGAGTGCCGCAAAGGCGCGTTTGGGTACGGCGGCTTTATCCGCTGGAACGGGAAACCCGCCCTCGGCGATGTGAAAGAGCCCTTGCGTGGTCCGCTTGTCGCTTCGCGGATTGTGCAGCACGCCCTGCGGCAAGCGATAGGAATCCAGATACGGCGACGAGAAAGAATCGGAGGTCACCGGTAAGGACAAGACGCGGCCCATGCCTTCGCGGTCCAGCACGAAAGTGTGGGCCGGCAGTCGCGCCGCGCCTTGCGGGCAAACGTCGCTGAGATATTCGTCGAGAAAGAACTGGATGCGGCTATCGCTCGCGCAGAGCCAGTTCCCCAATTGCCTGTCCTTCTGGTAATAATTGCGCAGCAGGGGCCCGGCAAGTTCGAGAAAGTCCGAGCCGGAGGCACTCCGGCTCACCGGTTGACCCATGGCGGCCAGTTTGAGATTGATGTAGCGATCCAGTTCCTCGTCCCGCTGGCGGAGAGGGTGCTTGTCTGCCGGTGCGTTCATGCTTCGTCTCCATATTTGGACAGCGGAATCATAAAGGGACGAATACGTGGTCCGCGCGGGGTGCTCTGCGCAATCGGGCAAACGCTGCCCGCGCGCTCTATCCAGCTTAGTACACCCTCGTGGAAACCGTTCCAGTCATGGAAATCGCGTTGTCGGGGTGGGTGCCCTGCTATTCTCAAGTATCGACGATTTCGAGGCGCCGGAGGGGACGGATCATGCAATGGCCCCTGGCGTGCTGCGTCTAAGAGGCTCGCGGACTCGCTCCGCGGATTGTAGGTTCCATCATGCAGTTCCGGATCGGTTACGAACTAATCTATAGCTTTCCACAACCCACGCCGATCATCCTGGTCGTTAATATCCACGATTCGCGCGCTTGCGACGTCGTCATTCCGGCTCGCCTCATCGCCGAACCCGGCGTCCCGATCTCCGCCTATCGCGATGCCTTCGGCAATCGGTGCCACCGCCTCCTCGCGCCCACGGGCCGCCTCCGCCTGGCGGCCGACGGGGTAGTTCGAGACAGCGGCCAACCCGATGAGGTTGTGTCCGGCGCCGGGCAGGACTCCGTGCAGGATTTGCCCGAAGAAACCCTTGTCTTTCTGTTGGGCAGCCGCTATTGCGAGACCGATCTGCTGTCGCAGACGGCATGGCAACTCTTCGGCGGCATGACCCCCGGGTATCCGCGCGTGCAGGCAATCTGCGATTACGTTCACAACCATATTGCATTCGACTACCAGAACGCCCGGGCCACTCGCAGCGCCGTGGAGGTCTTCCGCGAGCGGACCGGGGTCTGCCGCGACTACGCGCATCTCGCCATCGCCTTCTGCCGCTGCATGAATATTCCGGCGCGGTACTGCACCGGCTACCTGAGCGATGCCGGGACGCAACCTCCTTTCGGCGTGGGCGATTTCGCGGCGTGGTTCGAGGCCTGGATCGGTGGACGCTGGCACCTGTTCGACCCGCGCAACAATGTGCCGCGTGTGGGCCGCGTGCTGATGGCGCGAGGCCGCGATGCCTCCGACGTCGCGATCGCCACGACGTTCGGGCCCAACATGCTGGAGAGTTTCAAAGTCTGGACCGATGAGATCTCAGCGGATCGCGAATATGGCGGCGCGATTCCCGGAACGGCCGCCTGATGTCTCTTCTCACGGTGTACCATTCCACCGTCTACCGGTACGGTGAGCCCGTGGGCCTCGGCGAACATCGGATGATGTTCCGGCCGCGCGCCAGTCACGACCTGCGATTGATCCGCACCAGCCTGGCGATCGCGCCGCAGCCCGCTCACCTGCGCTGGCTGCACGATCCGTTCGATAACTCGGTGGCCGTCGCCACGTTTGAAGGGACCACGTCCGAACTCCGCTTCGAAAGCACCGTAACGCTGGAGCACTACGAGAACTCCATGCCGGAGTATCCGCTGGAACAGGCTGCGCGGACGTATCCTTTCCGCTATTCCGATGAGGACTTACCCAATCTCTCGCGCGCTTTGACTCATCACTATCCCGGCGAGGGAGTGTCTCACTGGGCTTTGCAATTTCTTGATGCATCGGACACGACCGGCACCATGCAAATACTTCGCGCCATGACCTGCGGCATTCGCGAACAGTTCAGCTACGCCCGCCGCATCGAGAAAGGCGTGCAGACTCCCGACGAGACGCTGCGCAAGCGGCAGGGCAGTTGCCGGGATTTCGCGGTCCTGATGATGGAAGCTGCCCGGTCGCTGGGGTTGGCGGCGCGATTTGTCAGCGGCTACATTTTCGCGCCCAACAGTTCGGCCACCACCGGCGGAGGCGCCACCCATGCATGGATGCAGGCCTACCTGCCCGGCGCCGGCTGGATCGATTTCGATCCCACCAACCGCATCGTCGGCAATCGCAATCTGATCCGCGTTGCCGTAGCCTGGGCTCCCGAACAGGTGTTGCCTTTGTGGGGGACCTACGCGGGTTCCGCTGGGGCCTTCCTGGGAATGGATGTCACCGTGAACGTCACCGAAACCTCCGAATGACCTGGTCATGACGGCAACTCGAATCATCCGCCCGCGGCGGTCCGGACGCTATGTTCTGTTCTGCGACCACGCACGCAATACCGTTCCGGCGGAACTTTGCGGCCTCGGGTTGCCGGCCTCCGAACTGGCGCGGCACATCGCGTGGGACATCGGCGCGGCGGGCGTCACCGAGGCGCTGTCGGAAATCCTGGACGCCCCGGCCGTACTCTGCGGCGTCTCGCGCCTGGTGATCGACTGCAACCGCCATCTCGACGCCTCGGACCTGATACCGGAAGTTAGCGACGGCACGGCGATCCCCGGGAATCTGCATCTCAGCGAGGCAGCCAGAGCGGCGCGCATCGAAACCTGGTTTCACCCTTATCACGATGCGGTCGAATCGATCTTGCTGGAGCGCGCGGCGGCGGGTGCGCCATCGATCGCGGTTTCCATACATTCCATGACGGCGTCGCTGGCCGGCATACCAAGGCCCTGGAAGATCGCGCTGTCCAGCCATCGCGACCGCCGCCTTGCCGACCCTGTGCTCGCGGCCTTGCGCAGGCCGGGCGACGTGCTTGTCGGGGACAATCAACCCTACGATCTGAACCCCGAAGTGGACTACAGCATTCCGTTTCATGCCTTGCGCCGGCAACTGCCGCACCTCCAGGTGGAATTCCGTCAGGACGAAATTCCGGACGCGTCCGCCCAGCGGCGATGGGCCCTGCGGTTCGCCCAGGCGCTGCTTGATTGCCCGGTCTGAAAGAGTGATATCCTACCCTCTAATCCCACGTCGGGTTTCCGCACCGTTTGCGTAAGCGGCCAGCGTTCGTCCGCACACCGAATTGCGGAAAGGAAACCCGAGAATGAGCGAAGCCGCCGACCGCAACGCGGGAATAGTCCTCAAAATCAACAAGGGCCGCCTGCAATCCTTGAGCCCGGCGAAATAGCGGGGTATCGACATTCGGTCGCGTCCCTAATGAGCGCAGGTCACCCAGTGGCGCCGGGACCGTAGTCGCAGAACGCATCTTTGATAGGGAGGCCCGCGACCTCGATTCTCGTGAGGTCAGTTGTGCCAATCCCGACCGCCTCGGCCAGACGGAGCGTGTTGTTGCCGCGCAGGAACGGTTTCGTGCCGCGCTCGGCTCTCGGGTCGTAGCCCATCACTGCCATGCAGACCGCGTCGGTGCACACCGCGTTCCTGCCGGCCAGGATCACGCCGGGTCTGATGATCGAAACCCCCGGGTTCCATGCACCCTCACCACCGCGGATCGACTCCACCCCATCCACGATGGCCAGGTCCACCGATCGCACGCCGGTCAGGTCCGTTACGATACGCGGAATGCGGTAGCCCGGCTCCCTTGGGGATTCGCGGTTGAGTTCCTGCGGCACTCCCTTAGGAGGCGTCGTCGTGCCGCTGTGGCATACCGGTCCACGCTCCCCTTTGGGGTCCTCGTTGCCGTCGGGGCCGCAATCGCCGCCATACAGCGAGCAGGGGGTGTTGCCGAAGTTGTTCTTGAGTGTCATGGTGACGCCAGCCAGCCAATGGTGCTTCAGCTTCGAGAGGGATACGTAGACATCGCAGTCGGCGAAGGAGTGGTTCAGGTCGAACGCCGGGAAGACATAACCGCCCCACGGCACTTTCATTCGCTTGTACTGCTTGGCCTGTCCCATGTTCTGGGTGTTCTCCCACTCCACCTTGCAGCCAATGTTGTTGATGGCGTTGATGTCCAGCCCGTAGCGTGCCCATAGCTCCAGATCCTGCTTCGCCGGAAAGAAGGACTCGATCAGGCGAATGCGTGTCGCACCCGCCCGTGCGATCTGGCGCGCCAGGGACAGCACCGTCGCCGGCTCGTTGCGGTACGGCAATTCCGGGCGATTAGGGTAGCGCGTAATGTTGCCCGTCAGGTTCAGCTTGACAGCCACCGTCTTGCCCTTCACCAGCGAACCGATGCCGCCGATCTTATCCAGGGTAGACGCCAGGGCCTTGTCGAATGTCTCGTCATAAGCGCGGCAACGCGCGATGGATACCGGAGACGCCGGAGCTGGCTGCATCTGCCCGCGCGCCGCCCCGGCGAGAGCTATACCGGCCGCTCCCGTCAGCACATCCCGGCGTGAAACCTTGTGGCAATTCATCTTCACTTCTCCTTAGCCGGACTCGTTCTCGCCCGGGCTGGATAAGCAAGGAGTACACCAGTTTGGATCTGATTGCAATCCGGGCACGAAGCGGCCGCTCCCTGACTGACAACAGAGCCTGGAGGGCTATCCTAAAGACAAAGGAAAGAGCGTGACCTGCCGCAAGTGCCGAGTTCCGATGAGAGAACTGAAAGGCCACATCTTTCACAAGCAGCGAAAATGGAAGTGCCCAAAGTGTGCGAGGGTTCGGATGCAGCAGCCGAAGTGACAAAATGGCATCCCCCTACCTGCGTGCTGGTGGCGGTTCGCCAGAGCGGGTAGCAGGCCTTCCGCGCCGGCAGGTCCCGCCTCACTTCGCGTACATGCGAATCACGCGTTCGATCGCGCGGCGGCAGACGGCGCAGAATCCGACCTCGTCACGCGTGAACATGATGCAATCCTGCTGTGGGCGGTAGTAGCCGCGCCCTTCGTACAGGGCCCCTTCAAACGCGCCGACTTTGCCCGCGTTAGCTCCGGAGCCGAGGATCCGCGTCGCCGTGGCGCCCTCTTCGCGGAACAGTGCCTCCATGTCGGCTTCCGGACGATGTTGGGCGCGAATGGCGTGACGGCGCTCCTGGATTGCCTGCTCCATCTGTTCGAACTCCTTCTTCGGCCAGATGGAGGGCAGACCGATGCCGGCGGTCAGCAGATCTTTCCACTTCGCCGCAAGCGGGTCCGCGGTAGCGTTCGGTTCCCACGGTTCCGGCCGTTCCGTCGCGCTTCCGTAGGCGACATCGGACGTATAGTATTCGTCGGCCAGCCCCGCGAAGTGGTGGCCGAACTCGTGCACGAAAACGTAGGGTGTGAACACGTTGTCGGCGGAGACGGTAGCGAAGAGATTGAAGATGCCGCCGCCCCCGTACTTGCGGTCGTTGACCACGATTTCGATGAACTCGTACGGCGCGGCGGACGCCGCCTCGCGCAACCGCTTGTTGTCGAAGGTGAGGACGTAGCGCTCCGACCCGAACGCGTCATACGCGGCGCGCAGCGGCGAGCGGCGGAAGATACCGTCCGAAGGGCGCGCCACGCCGCTCTCCTCCGCCGGCGTATCCACGGCCCACACGTTGAAATCCCGCCGGTGTTCCTTGAACGGCGACGCAGCGAACAACAACTCCGCCATGCGGCGCGCGTCGCGGTGCCACTTCTCCATTTCCGCCGCGGTGTAACCATCGCCCATCAGCAGCAGGTCCAACTTATCGCGGGGAGCGCCATTCTGCATTACGGCCCAGACGTTCAACTTAGGCGGTGCGCCGCGCTCCACGTCGGCGCCGGCGGGATCGACCACGATCGACCAAGTCTCACGGAACTCGTTGCGCGCGCCGCGCTTCTTGATCACCACCTGCACCGGCCCATCGGGCGCGGGGAAGCGGACACTTTCGGAGAAGGCGCGGCGCTGCTCTTTCGCCTCGCCGGTGGTCTCCCACTCGCCGTAAATGCTGGCAAAGCCGCGCGAATAGATCACGCGATTGGTGGCGCGATCCAGCACCTGGAAGTAGTACTTCCCGAGATTGCTCTCGTCCGTCCAGCGATCGAGCGGTCCCGGCCACTCGCCCTCGAGGACAACGCCATCGAGCGCGAAGTGCTCCTCCGCGGCCATGCCGGTGTGGACATAGTCCAGCCGCAGAGTCCGCGGGCCGGGGACTTGGGCGGCGGCGGCAACAGCCGCAAGAAAGAGTAAGATCCGATGCGTCATTTATGCGTCATGGCTTCGCCACCTCGACCACGATCTTAAGCAGCAGGTCCGTGCCGGAGCGCAGGTTGTCAAGCGACATGCGCTCGTCGTTGCCGTGCAGGCGCAGTTCGCCGTCCTTGCGGAAGATCGGCACGCCGTAAACCGCCATCCCCTTGGCGCGCAGGTACGCGCCATCCGTGGTGCCGCGCATTAAGAATGGCGCGACCAGAGCGTTCGGCGCCGCCCGGTGGAAGGCCCTTTCCATCGCAAGGTAGAGCGGCGACGTCAGCGAACTCGGCTCAGTGGATGGCTGCTGGCTGCTGGTCGCTTCGATGGTGACGGCCGGGTCGTCGATGATCTTCCGGAAGCGATCAAAGACTTCTTCGCGCGTTTCCGTGGGCAGGCGGCGGCCGTCGAGTTGCGCCTCCGCGGCGTTGGGGATCACGTTGATTTTCGTCCCGGCGCTCAGCATCGTGGCCGAAACCGTGGTCCGCAACATGGCGTGGATCTCGGGATCGCGCTTGCGGATCTCGTCAGCGGTGCGCGAGGCGGTCGCCGGATCGTCCAACTTCGCGACCAGCGGCGCCAACCAGGCGTAGTCCGCCAATTTGCCGATGGCGTTCAGGTAGGCGCGGGTAGTGGCATTCAGTTGCACCGGCTGATCGGCCTGGCTGAGACGGTAGATGGCGCGCGCCAGGTGCTCCACGGGGTTATCGTCGCGCGGCAGCGAGCCATGCCCCGCGGTGCCGCGCGCCGTCATCTTGAAGCGCGTCGGGACCTTCTCCGCCGTCTGAATCTGGAAGACGGGCACCCCCGAGGGTGTCGGCAGAATGTACGAGTACTCGTTGAGCGCGAACTCGGCGTCGATCTTCGCCCACGCATGCTGAACGATCCACGTGGCGCCCAGCGACCCGGCCTCTTCGTCCGCTTCCGATAGCAGAATGATGTCACGATCGAGCACGACTTTGCGCCGGTGCAAATCCACCATCACGGCCAGTTCGGCGGCGAGCAGTTGCTTATCGTCCTCGGCCCCGCGCCCGTAGATGTAGCCGTTCTTTTCGATGGCCGCCAGGGGATCTACCGACCACTGCGAGCGATCGGCTGGCACCACATCGCTGTGCGCGATCAACAGCAGCGGGCGCTGCTTGCCCGTGCCGCGCAGACGCGCCACAAAGTTGAGGCGTTCGGGATCGTCGCCGAGCAGTTCCGCGGGAATGCCCTCCCGGTCGGCCACCTGCTTCAGGTATCGCGCGACACGCGTCTCGTTCCCGGGAGGATTCGTGGTGTCCAGACGGATCAGGTCCGGCAGGTAGCGCGCCGCCAGATCGGCCGCCGTTTCACCCATCTGTCCAAACGCGATTGCCGTGTATGCGAGCGCGGCCCAAACAAGACGATTCATTCTTCCGAATGTAGCATTGTGCAGGCGAATCGCCTCATGCGGATTAGCGAAGGCACGGCCTGCGATTAAAACAGACCCACTACCGAACGCCGCATTGGAGCGATTGTGCTTGCTTTGCGCGCCGGCAGATAGACCGACACCGCCGCCACGCTCGCGACCGCCAGCAGCAGGTGGTTCCCGAGTTCGCGCGTGCACCAGGAGGCGAAGTCTATGCGCGGGGAACTGCCGCTTCAGCACGCGATGGGACGGCGAACTGGGCCGAGCGAAAGCCTTGCAACGCCCGCCAGCTCATGCGTCCACGGCGCGGGGGGTGGGTAATGCCAATTTGACCAAATGAACGAAAGGAGAACAGTATGCAGCACACAACGATGACAAACGGATCATCGTCGCCGCCGCCGGCGGTTGCGATGAATGGACAGTCGCCAGGGGCTAGTGCGGCGACGGCGATTACACCAGAACGGGTTCAGGAACTGGTAGCGGCACTGGAAGACCCGTTCGATCCCAGCGAGATCAAGTGGCGCGTGACGAACACGTGTAAGGTCGGTGGGCCGAAGGGTCCTCGCGACCGAGGTCAGATGTTGGCGTATGCCGATCCGCGGGCGTACACCGACCGGTTAAACGACCTATTCACGCCATTGGGCTGGACCCGGGACTACAACGTTCAAACCGTACAAAACTTCGAGCGGAAGGAACGCGGTGCAACAGAACGGTCCATCACGGCGAAGATCGTGGTTACATGCAGGGTGACCATCTATGGTTTCGGTGTACACACGGGACTCGGCGAGGAGTGGGCGGAGAACGACAACGCCGGCACGGCAGCGGAGGCCCAGGCTTTCAAGCGGGCATGTTCGTGTTTTGGGCTTGGCCGCTACCTGTACGATCTGGAGGGACAGTGGGTGGATCTCGACGAGAAGAAGCGCCCATTGGAGACACCGAGGCTGCCGGATTGGGCACGTCCAAAGCTGCAACGGCATGGCGAGAATGGCGCACACAGTGAGCACCAGGGCAATGGACAGCAACAAATAGGGACCAACGGCGGGGCAAGAAACGGCAGAGGCGGCCTGTACCGGGAGGAACTGCTTGGCCACGTGAAGGCCCTTTGCGGGACAGTCGGCTTCAGCCTCTCCAAGAGCGTGCTGCAGGTTGTAGCGAAGGTAGAGGATCCGGACAAGATTCGAGATATCGCCAAGCTCACGGCTGCGTTCGAGAAGTTGCAGGACATGGCGCGCGGTGTCGAACGACTACGGGCGGCTGTGGCGAAGGCCGGAGACCAACGGTACTCGGCGTTGTGCCGCGAACTGAATCTGGCAAGCGAGTCCATCGATGACATCCCGGACCGGACGGTACTGCGTCGGCTGGTCGAAACGCTCGAAGGTGGTTCCACGCAAACGCCGAACGGTACGACCAACGGCACGGCGGGACACGGATCGCAGAGTGACACGGCGGGCTTGAGTGAGTTGCGGGGCCGGCTGCTTCGCGAGGCGAACCGCGTTTCCGGTGCGACAGGACGGACGCTTGCCGTCGTGATCAACCAGGCAGCGAACGGAACATTCACGTTTGCCAACTTGAGGACTCTCGGTGCGGCCGACATCGGCAAGGTCCAGACGGCACTCACGGAGCTTGAAAGGACTGCAACTCCAGCATGACGCCGGCGATCTCGTGATCCGGGAAGACAGGAGGTGAGGGAATTGAAGGAAGTCACGCTCTTCACGGATGGATCGTGTTTGGGCAATCCCGGGCCCGGCGGGTGGGCGTGCATCCTGCGGTACAGGAAGCACGAGCGCATCCTCCGGGGTGTGGAGCCGCACACGAC
>PLDO01000040.1 GCA_003136215.1 Bryobacterales bacterium | reverse complement strand
AGTCGAGCCCGAAGATCTCGGCGCGTCCGGCCGTCGGCCGGATCAACCCGAGCAGCAGGCGAATGGTGGTTGTCTTGCCCGCCCCGTTGGGACCGAGGTAGCCCACGACCTCGCCTTCGGCGACCTCGAGGTCGAGGCCGTCGACCGCGACGACGTCGCCGTACGACTTTCGGAGACCGCGAACGACGAGTGCGGCGTTCTTGTGGCCTGCAGCTTGCATCGGGGAAGGGCGCAAAGGTGGGGCGGGCGGGGTAGAATGATAAATCGAAGGGGTCCGAAACTCGAATGCCACCCCCTCCGTATGAAAAAGACACGCCGGGCGTCACCATGAGGAGGCAGTGCCGATGATGGGTTTGATTCCGATCGCGATCGCCTTCCAGGTGCAGGTGGGCGTCACCATCGGTTCCGATTCGGCGCAGAAGGCGCGCCAGAATGCCCAGCGCGCGGAACGCGAGGCGATGTTCGAGGCGGGCGCCCCGCCGCGGCGGCCGCAGACGTTCCACAGAATTCCGCTCACCGACGCGATGCGCGCGAGCGCGTTCAAGGATCCCGCGGCGCGCGACCTGCTCCTTCGCGCTCGCGAGGCGCGCCTCAAGCAGGATTCGGCGCTGCTCAGCTACGACGCCACGACGTATCAGCGCGTTTCCGCCGGACTGGGCTTCAAGGCGTTCGGGCGGGACCGGCTCGCCATGCGCGCGGAAGAAGCGTCGCGCGTGCAATGGGAGAAGGGACGCGGCGCGCTCGTGGACGTGAAGGGGAGCCGCGCCGTCGTACCGATTGCCGGATTGGACGGCAAGGACGGCAAGCGGGGCGGCAACGGCGGGGTGAACATCCAGGGGATGTCACCGATTCCGTACTATCCCGGCCGCAACGATCTCTGGATCGGCGGCGGGCTCGCCCAGTCGGAAGTGGACGAAACGCAGTTCGTGCACCCGATCGCCGAAGGCGCCGAAGCGTACTACACGTACCAGACGGGCGACTCGGTGATCATGACGCTGCCGGACGCCAAACGCATCACGCTGCGCGAGCTGAAGATCGAGGCGCGCTGGCCCAAGTGGAACCTGAGCGTCGGCTCGTTCTGGTTCGACGAATCGACGGCGCATCTCGTGCGCGCGGTGTACCGGATCTCGATGCCGATGGACGTGTGGACAGAGGTCAAGGAAGAGAGCGAGGTGCAGAAGAAGGACCGTGCGGCGCGCGACAGCGCGAACAAGGCCAACGGACGCGCCGGTGAAGTTGCGGCCATCGATGTGCCGCAGGACCGCGGACGCGGTGGGCGCGGCGGCGCGCTCCCCGGCGCCGTGCTCGAAATGATCCCCGGCGCCACCGGCGCCACCGGCTTCACCGCAGCCAAACGCACCTACGATCTGCAGGTCGCCAAAATCAACGAATTCTTCGATACTGCCCGCCAGTATCAGAAGGAGCGCGCCGCCAAAGCCCCGGGCTTCAAGACCGACCTCAAGATGGAAGCCATGATCCCCGTCCTCGAAGGCAAGGTTCCCCTGGCCGTTTCCGCCGCCCGCGCCAGCGTCATCCACGATGCCATCGCGCTTGCCGATAAGCAGCGGATCAGAATCGTCATCCTGCAGCCGCGCGATATCGCCAAGGCCGGCCCCGAGCTCAAGGCGAAAAACATCCCCGTGATTCTCGGCCGCGTGCTGGCGCTTCCCGAACAGGAAGACGACCCCTACGATGGCGCCTTCACGCAACCCGCCGAAGCCTACAAA
Organism: Bryobacterales bacterium; assembly: GCA_003136215.1. GTDB lineage: Bacteria > Acidobacteriota > Terriglobia > Bryobacterales > Bryobacteraceae > Solibacter. The sequence continues at coordinate 3,328 of PLDO01000040.1, read as the reverse complement.
GCCGGCGTCAAGTTCGCCTTCGGCACGTTCACCAACGAATTCGTGCGCAACCTCCCCTACCAGGCCGCCACCGCGGTGGCGTTCGGCCTGCCCTACGAGGAAGCCCTCAAGGCCGTCACCATCAACCCCGCGCAGATCTGGGGCCACGCCAACGATCTCGGTTCCGTCGAAAAGGGAAAAGTCGCCGACCTGATCGTCACCACCGGCGACCCGCTGGAAATCTCCACCCAGGTGAAGTACGTCTTCATCAAAGGCAAGGAAATCCCGCTGGTCAACAAACAAACCCGCCTCTACGAAAAGTACATGTCGCGGCAGTAGGTGGCATAAGGGTCCGCCTTGTGCAAGGTGGGATCTCTCCGATCCGACTGCGCAATATGTCGACGGCACAATCGCATCGAATCGCTTGGAGTAGACTGGTACCGGAGGTTTCCTCAGTGCCCTTTGACCGGATCTCGATTGACCCGAATGTCTGTCACGGTCAGGCCTGCATCAAGGGCACCCGCATTCCGGTTCACCAGATTGTCCGCATGCTCGCCAACAACGATACCGTGGACGAGTTGCTGGGCGAATATCCATCCCTGTCCCGCGAGGACATCCTGGCTTGCCTCGACTATGCCGCCGCGCTGACCGAAGAGCAGGTCACCCCGATTCAGATCGCCGGCGATTGACCGATGGACATCCTGGCAGACGAGAACATCCCCCTGATGACCGTCGCTGCCCTCCGGGAACTCGGTCACTCCGTTAAGGACATCCGGGGCACCCGGCAACAGGGGCTTCCCGACACCGAGTTGTGGGCATTGGCACTCGCCGAAGAGCGCATGCTGATTACCACCGACAAGGGTTTCACGGAACGCCGCGGTGACCGGCACTCAGGCATCCTGGTAGTTCGCTTGCGTCAACCGAATCGGCATAAGATTCACAACGCCGTGATGCTCGCTATGTCACGGTTCGCTTTAAGTCAGTGGCCCGGTCTCCTGGTGGTCATGCGAGATCAAACGATGAGCGTCTCGCGGCAGCAGCAGTAGATTTACAGACACGACGCTTCGGTATATCATCTGTCATGGTTCCGGCCGCTCTCTTGGGCAAGCAAGAAGCAGGAGCGTTCTGGAGGTTATGCCGTGATACGACAAGCGGTGGTACTCGTGCTCGCCTGCTGCATGGGTGTTGCCCAGACTGGGGATACCCCGATCGAGTTTGATGCTGTATCCGTAAAACCGAGTGCGCCACCTTCTGTCGGTGGGATGACAATCACCACGATGGAAGGTGGGCCCGGTACGCGTGATCCGGGCCGAATCCAATACCGGGATATCGTCCTGATCAACATCGTAGGCATAGCATTTAGCGTGACGCGACGTCAGATCTCCGGTCCCAAATGGTTGGACACGGTGCGCGTTGACATATCGGCAGCCATTCCAAAAGGCACTAATAAGGCGCAGTTTGCGCTGATGCTCAGAAAGATGCTGACGGACCGGTTCGGACTCAAGGTCCATTACGAACAGGTCGAGCTCGCGGGTTACTCGCTGACCGTGGACAAGCATGGGTCAAAGCTACGCGAATCAGTTGAGAGTGCTGAGAAGGAAGACAGCGCTACGCCTGCCGAGCCAGCAGCGCCCATTCCGCTCCAACTGGATGCGGACGGTTTTCCCGAGAAGCCCTTACGTCGCGGTTTGAATATGACATTCGCGAACTACGCGATGCGCGTGCGGTCGCTCGGAGGCTCAATGCAGCAACTGACGACGCTAGTCTCGAACGCTTTGAATCAGCCTGTCATGGACTCGACAGGGCTGTCCGGAAAATACGATTTCACTCTGACCTGCAACACCGAGGTCAGCGGCGATGCGCGGGAGAGCGCGTTCCCTTCCATCTTTAGCGCCTTGCCTGCGCAACTCGGGCTGAGACTTGCCCCGAAGAAGATGAGCGTTGACCAAGTAGTGATCGATTACATGGAGAAAACGCCAACAGAAAACTGAGGAGGAAGCCCTAACAAGCGACTTGGCGAAGAACCTACCGCCCCGCGCCCAGCAGCTTCAGATCTTTCAGCACGCTCAGCATCCCCGGCACCAGCGTGATCACGAACAGNNGGAACAGCATCTTGATTCCCGCCTTGCCCACCGCCGCTTCCGCCCGCAGTCTCCGCCGCGTGCGCAACGCGTCGGCGTAGACCTTCAACGCCTGTGCCAGACTCGTCCCGAACTTCTCGCTCTGCACGATCATCGCCGACAGGCTCTTGATGTCCTCGATCCCCGTCCGCCGCACGAACTGATGGAAGCTCTTGCCGCGCTCCTGCCCGGCGCGCACCTGCATCACCACCGTGGCGAATTCGTTGGACAGTTCCGGGTAAATGTACTGCATCTCCTCGCTCACCCGCATCATCGCCTGATCCAACCCCAACCCCGTGCCCAGCACGATGCCCAGCAGGTCCACCGTGTCGGGCAGCGCCTCCTGCAATTTGCCGCGATAGCTCTTCACCAGCCGGTAGAGAATCTGCTTGGGCAGAATGAAGCCCAGCAGCAACGCCGCTACCAGACCGCCGAGCAGCGACCCCGGACCGTTGGGATTGTTGCGTTGCAGGCACACCGTGCCGGCGCAGAGCGCCAGCACGAACAGCAGCACGAAGATCGTGTACAGCGCCAGCGCGCTCTTCCGCCGGATGCCCGCCTGCGCCAGCAGCCGTTCCGTCCCGTTCATCCAATCCTCGCCGCCGGGGACCAGCGCGATGACATACAGGAACCGGTCCAGGCCCCGCGCCGATTTCTTGCGCCGCGTGGCCCGCGCCGCCACCACCATGGCCTGCGATTGCAGCCCTTCCAGGCGGTCGCTCAGCGGGTCTTCCTGGGCCCGGAAGAGTTCGATGCCGGTCCACAAGAGCAGGCTGAGCGTCGCCCCGGTGAACAGGAAGAGGAGCAGGTCGTACACTATCGCCATTTGAGTGTCCTCCTCATACCTTGATATTGGCCAGCTTGCGAATCACCAGAATCCCCACAATTTCCGAACAGATCGCGTAGGTGAAGAACTTGATGCCCACCGGATCGGTCCACAGCAGCCGCACATACTCGGGCTTCAGAATCCAGAACCCGATGCCCACCACCAGCGGCAGACAGCACAACAGGGCGGCCGAAAAACGCTGCTGCGCGGTGTGCGCCTTCAGTTTGGCCGCCATGTTCAGGCGCTCGCGCACCAGCGTCGAAAGGTTCTCCAGCACGCTCACCATGTTGGCGCCCGTCTGCCGCTGCAGGATGAGCGCGGTGATGAAGAACTTCAAGTCGAGCAGCGGCACGCGCCTGCCCAGTTCGTGCAGCGCGGGTTCCACCTGCGAGCCCAGCGCCAG
>PLDO01000255.1:7357-9982 GCA_003136215.1 Bryobacterales bacterium | reverse complement strand
TTTCAAGCGGTCATGGCACTAGGTCTCCGACCGTGAGAAACTGTTCCTTTGGGCGGCAACCACTCCCTGACGGTCGTGGCTCTGATCGGAGCCGCGACCGTGAGGGAGCGGTTCTTTCGAAGCACCAAGTCTTGCAGTCAGAGCACTAGTACTGGGATTTGGCGGCCACCCCGTTTCTGAGGAAGGGCCAGCGTATATTAGGGGGTATGTCAGACACACTCAGTATGGGTTCTCGTGGGCCGCTGGTTACGGATTTGCAGCAGCGGCTGAACTACAAACTTCACCTCAACATCCCTACCAACGGCGTCTTCGATGCCCAGACTTTTCAGGCCGTCCGCACTTTTCAGGAACAGAACTGGCTGGTGGCGGACGGCATTGCCGGTCCCTGCACCCTCAGCGCCATCAACGACCTGGAGCAGTACATGGTCCTGACGACCGTGAGTCTGGTGCCGCAGCCAACCGATACCACCTGCTGGGCGGCGGCCACCGCCATGCTGCTCCGCCGCAACGCGCCGGTGGCCGCGCCGCCCGGCGTCGACACAACCAACGGATTGCCGAATGATTCGGACCTCAGTGATCCGGCTACCACGCGCCTGTTCACACAGTTCTACGGCATCCACTACCTGCCGCCGCAATCCTACATGCCGGACTACCTGGCGGGAATCATGCAGACCCACGGTACCTTACAGGTGAACACGCTGTGGGATGCCAGCGGCTACTCCCGGCGTCTGCCGACCGGCCTGTATTCCGGCAGCAGCGGTCACTTTCGAATATTTGCAGGCATTCGCGGAGACGGCACGGCCGAAGGAACCACCCTTCGCGTATACGATCCCTGGCCCCCGACCACGGGCGCGATTTATTCGATCAGCTACAAGAAACTGCTCGGACAAACGCTTACGTTGACCTACCAGCTCTGGTATCGATAGGCGGATTTACGGCAGTGCCTTGGCAATCGCCGCCTCGGCGACCGGCACTAGCAGCGCGTAGCCCTGCTCGTTGGGATGCAGTCCGTCGCCGGAGAACCCTTGTTTCAACATGCCGCTCTCGTCCACCGTGGCGGCATAGTAGTCCGCAAACCCGGCATTTGCCCTGGCGGCATAATCGCGTATCCAGGTATTCAGCCTCAGGATGTCCGCCGGCGGGCGCTGTAGTGTCTGCTTGCGGGCGGTGTAATCGCTCACCGGCATGACCGAGCACAGAATCACCTGGATATCGTGCGCCTGCGCCAGTTCGGTGATGGCTTGCAGATTATCTTCAATCTGGGTGAGCGTGGACCATCCCGTATTGCCCGCGATATCGTTGGTCCCCGCCAGCACCACGAGCGCGGCCGGCTTGAGCGCGATCACATCCGGAAACAGGCGCACCAGCATTTGCGGCGTGGTTTGGCCGCTGATACCACGGTTCACGTAGGGCTTGCCGGGGAAATGCTGGGCGAGCTTCCAACCGTCTGTGATGGAATCGCCCAGAAACACGACCCGCCCCGCGTCCGGCGGCAGTTGCTGGAGTCTCTGGTTATCGGCGTAGTAACGGCCGAGCTGATTCCAGTCCTGCAACTGATCGGCGAGACTCTTGGCGGTGGACGGCAGGCAGCAGTTGGCCCGCGGCGGGGCAAACTGTTCGACTAACTGGCCGGCTGCGCCGGCAGGCAGCAGGAGCGCGCTAAAGAGTAGATGGAGATAGTATTTGTTCATAGAGAATTAACCCAACCTCAGAGTTCCAGCCGGCCCGAACCCTGTCCGCGGAATTGCGTGCGCGGCGCCGTGCGCAGTTCCACAATCAGCTTCATTACGAGTGCTTCGATGCTATCCCGAATCTCGCAATGCTCGGCATATTCCATGAACACCGGGTCGGCCACTTCCCAATCCACAATCCGCCACCGGAACTCCTTCGGCAGGAAGAAGCCGGTCATATTGATCACCAGGTCGAACTCCGCCCGCCCCAACTGCCGCAGACTTTTGGGAAAATGATCCCGCAGATCGATCTTCCTCTCGTCCATGGCGCGGATGGTAGCCGGAGCCACCATGGCCGCCGGCGCTAGGCCCACACTCGCCGCGATCAGCACATCGTCGCCGAAAGCCCTCGCGAAGCCCTCCGCCATCTGGCTGCGGCAGGCATTGCCGATACAGACGAACAGCACGCGCTTCTTGCCGGCTGGAATCACAGCTTCCCCAGGAACAGGTTGTGCACACGGGCGTCATTGGTCAGCTCCGGATGAAACGTCGACACCAGGTGCCGCCCCTGTTCGATCAGCACCGGATCGCCTGCGTACTCCGCCAGCACGCGGACCCCGTCACCAGCCCGGCGGATAATCGGCGCGCGGATAAAAACCGCCTCCAACTTTCCGGGGGCCGTACGCCGCTCGAATTCCGGCTCCGGGTCGAGATCCACCACCCGGCTGTCCACCTGCCGGCCATAGGCGTTGCGCTCCACGGCGATATCCATCAACCCCAGGCTCTCCTGCGCCGGGTGGGTGACGTCCCTGGCCATCAGGATGGCGCCGGCGCAGGTCCCGAACATGGGCTTGCGCCGGCCAAACTCGGCCAGATCGTCAAACAGGTTTTCGCGGCGCAGCAGTTTGAGCATGGTAGTGCTCTCGCCGCCAGGCAGGATCAACCCGTCGATCTC
>PLDO01000255.1:0-7352 GCA_003136215.1 Bryobacterales bacterium | reverse complement strand
GCTTCCAGCAGCTTCACCGGGTTGTTGTAGTTCTTGGCGGCCATCACGATGGCGTTGGCGCGGTTCGCCGGATCGCTCGATTTGAAAATCCCCGATCCCACGAACACCGCCTCCGCTCCCAGTTGCATCACCAGCGCCGCATCCGCCGGGGTGGCGATCCCGCCAGCCGAGAAGTTCGGCACCGGCAGCGTGCCGTGCTCCGCCACCCACTCCACCAGTTCCAGCGGCGCCTGCAGGTTCTTGGCCGCGGCGGCCAGTTCTTCCTTGCCGAGCACGGTGAGTTGCTTCATCTCACGGACGATGGTGCGGATGTGGCGCACGGCTTCCACGATGTTGCCGCTGCCCGCCTCGCCCTTGGTGCGGATCATCGCCGCGCCCTCGCCAATCCGGCGCAGCGCCTCGCCCAGATTGCGCGCTCCGCACACGAACGGCACCTTGAAATCGTTCTTGTCGATGTGGTGCTCTTCATCCGCCGGCGTCAAAACTTCGCTCTCGTCGATGTAATCCACGCCGAGCACTTCCAGCACGCGCGCTTCCATGAAGTGCCCGATGCGCGCCTTGGCCATCACCGGGATGTGGACCGTCTGCATGATGGCTTCCATGATTTCGATATTGGCCATGCGCGCCACGCCGCCATCTTTGCGGATATCCGACGGCACGCGTTCCAGGGCCATCACCGCCGAGGCTCCGGCATCTTCGGCGATCTTCGCCTGCTCCACGTTGGTGACGTCCATGATCACGCCACCTTTCAGCATTTCCGCCAATCCCACCTTCAGTCGAAACTGCTCGCTCGAAAACTGCAACATATCGCTCTCCTATTCCTACTAAATCGAGGAACCGCTCCCTAACGGTCGCGGCTCGGATCGGAGCCGCGCGCGTCAGCAAGGGGTTTCCTACACTCACACCATGGCGGGCGAAGGCTCGTACGTCCGCCCGGCATTCTCCATCTCCGCGGCGACGGTCCGCCCCAGAATCGCGAGGCCGGCCCGGATCTGTTCCGGCGCCAGGCCCGCAAAGCTCAATCGCAACGCTCCCGGTTCTAGCCGGGAAACCGCGAAGTACCGCCCCGGCATGTAGGCCACGCCGGCGCGCTGCGCCCGAGCCAGCAACTCACCAGCGTCCAGCGGCTCCGGCAACCGCACCCAGACATTCATGCCGCCTTCGGGACGCGTCCAGCGCGTGCCCGCGGGCAGGTATTTTGCGCATGACTCCAGCGTCGCCGCCAAACGCTCGCTCCCCGCCTGGCGCATACGCGCACGGTGCGCCTCCAGCCTGCCCGATTCGGCGAATTCCAGCAGCACCGCCTGCGAAAGCTGATCGGTGTGCAAATCCGCCGCTTCCTTGGCGTGCCGCAAACGGTCGATCAGGGGTTTCGGCCCTACCGCCCAGCCGACCCGCAGTCCGGGAAAACTGACCTTGGAGAAGCTCCGCAGCAGCACCGTTCCGCCGCCCTCGTCCAGTTGCTTGAGCGCCGGCAGCGGCTCGCCCGAGTAACGCAATTCGCCATACGCGTCGTTTTCAATCACCGGCACACTCGCGCGGCGCGCCGCATCCAGCAGCGCCTTCCTGGCGGCCAGCGGCAGACTCGCCCCGGTGGGATTCTGAAAATTCGAGGTCACCACCAGGAACCGGGGCTTCTCGCGCTCCAGCACGCGCTCCAGTTGCGCCGCATCCATGCCGTCAGCGCCCACCGGGACTCCGCAAAGTTGCGCGCCCATTCCGGTGAGCAGATTCTTCAAGCCGGTGTAGAGCGGATCTTCCACGGCCACCGTGTCGCCCGGCTTCAGCAGCACGCGCCCAATCAGGTCCAGCGCCTGCTGGCAGCCGTTGGTAATCAGCAGGTCGTCACCCGGACCCGCCACCTCCTGCCGCCGCGCCTCTTCCATCAGGTAGCGCCGCAGAGGTTCGTACCCACCCGGCGAGCCGAGCTGCAGAATGTCCGCCAGATCCCCGCGAGCCAGCACCGTGCCGCAGGTGGCCCGAAACTCGTCCAGCGGGAACAGGTCCCGCGAGGGCCGCGAAACCGCGAAGCTGATGACGTCCTTGCTCCACCCGCCATTGGGCCCGGCCGGTGAAGTGTCGCTGCGCTCCAGCAGACTATTCCAATCCACTCCGCCCGCTGAGGCGGCGCCGCCAGTCACGAAGCTCCCGCGGCCCACCTGCCCCGAAATCAAGCCCTCGGATTCGAGAATGTCATAGGCTGCCGAGACCGTGGTCCGGTTCAGGCCAAGCAAGCCAGCCAATTCGCGAGTGGCTGGCAGCCGCTCGCCGCGAACTAGCAACCCGGTGCGGATTTGGTGCGCTATCTGCTCGGACAACTGCCGGTAAAGCGGCGCCTCGGCCCCGTGATCGAGTTTTGGCTGGAATTCCACTCAGCCATACCATACCACATTGGACTGTCATCCGCCGCCCGCCGTGACAATGGGACCGGAGCCAACTCCCGCCGTCACTCAATAATCAACGAATGGTCCCCCGCCGACATGATTTCCTTTGTCAGGGAGGCAGCGAATCGGCGGCGCTCAAATCCGCGTTTGCTACAATCCTAATTCTAGCCGCTCGGGAAGCGGCCCAAGCGCCGTTGCGCGGAATTCCAGCCCATGATACCGGCCCACGCCCAAGCGTCATCGACGGCTACGCGAACCCCGAACACCATCAAAGGGCTGTTGCTGTTGGCGTGGGCCTGTTGCCTCGTGCTTGCTCCCGGACTGGCCGCACAGAAAAAGACCAAGCCCAATAAGGAAGAGATTACGCAAGTCCTGCAACTCCCCAAGGAACTGCCGTCAGCCGTCATCGGCGAAACCCGCCGCCTCACCTTCCACGTTACCCCTCTTTCTTCCCGAGGCCTGCTTTCCGCCCAAGTGCGCGACGCTTTGAAGGCCCTCACGCGCGAAACCGGCGGCGACCCCGTGCTCAAGATTCGTGCCTTCGTGGCCGGCTCCGGAGACCTGCGCCGCGTGCGCGACCTGGTGAGCGAAACATTCACCGAGCGCCATCTGCCGCTGCCCGCGCTCAGCTTGATTCAATCCGGCGGCCTGCCGTTGGAAGGCGCGCAGGTGGTTCTGGAGGCCATTGCGGCCGGGAAAAAAGAAGTGAACCCGCAGGGCCTGGTCTTCCTGTCCGCTCCCGTCGCCGCCAGCGAGAATCCGCTCGACCCCGTGGCGCCGCTGGTTGCGCAATCGCTCGACCGCTTGAAGCGCGCCATCCAAACCGCCGGCTCGGAGTCCTCCGATGTCCTGCGCGTCACCTGCTTCCTCAGTTCCCTGGAGAATCTCGCCGCTACCCGTAAGCAGGTGGAAGCCGAGTATCCCCGCGCCGCTCTGAACTACGTGCAAACCCAGCGTTTGCCAACGCACGCCCTCGCCGCCTGCGAAGCCGTGGCGCGACTCCGCCGGGACACGGGCAAACGCGTCTCCTTCCAGCCGGAGGAAGGCGAGCCCCTGGCTGCGTTGGTCGCCGCCCAACATGTCGTGTTGACCGGAACGCAAGTCAGCTATGGCTATCAGGAAGCCAATTCCCGCCTGGCCTTCGAGCGTCTCCAAAAGGTGCTCGAAGCCGCCGGCGTATCCGGCCGCGATGTGGCCTTCGCCCACTACTACCCATTGGCCGACCTCCTCGCCGCGCAGGTCCGCAAGCTGCGCAGCGAATTCTTCGCCGCTTCCGCCGGATCGCTGGTGTTGTTCGAAGGCCTGCCCGGCATGGATGCCGGTTTCGCCGTGGACGTCGTGGCCGTCAAAGACTGATCCCCGCAGCAGGCCGCGTTTCGCCTACAATGTATCGCGAGGCTGAAATCATGAAGACAAGACTGTTCGTTTTGATCGCGCTGGCATTACCGGCATTCCCCCAGACCGGAATTCAAGACGCGCTGGCCAGGCACTGGAAGACCAGCGGCGATTTCACGATTACGGTGGCCAAGGCCATGCCCGCCGAAAGCTACAATTTCCGGCCCAACCCCGAGGAAATGAGCTTCGGCCAGGTGATGGCCCACATCGCACTGGCCAATCTGGGGGCGTGCAGCCGGGCCAGCGGAATGCCGCGGCCGGAGTTGCCCGCGAAGATCGCCGCGTGGAGCAAGGACACCAACAAGATCGATGTGGATCGCGACACGGCAATCCAGTTCCTGACCGATTCGTTCAGCTTCTGCTATTCGGCGGTGAACGGCATGAGTGCGGAGAAGCTCCATGCCATGGTCGGGCCCGAGGGCCGGCAGATGACCGCCTTCGAGACGCTGTGGTCCTACTTCACCCACACCGCTCACCATCGCGGGCAGGCCGAGGTCTATCTACGCGTCAAAGGGATCAAGCCGCCGGACTACGTGTTCTAACGTCCGCGGCTTGCGGCTCCGCCGCGTCACGGGGTTATACTACAGGTTTGAAATCAACTGCCCTGTTTCTTGCATCCCCAGAGGATTGCCTCAAACAAAGGATCTCCGCATGAGTGCTATTGCGATCAATCCCGTGCATCGGGTCGTCCGCTTCTACGAAGCCCCCATCGGGAAGAAGGCCATTATGGCCTTGACCGGGGTGATTCTGTTCGGCTACGTGGTAGCGCATCTGTTGGGCAACCTGCAGATTTATGGCGACCCCCAACAAATCAATAAATACGCCGCCTTTCTGCACGATCCGGCCAGCGCCGGCCTCTTGTGGGTGGCGCGGAGCGTACTGCTGGTCGCGGTGGGCTTGCACATACTGGCATCCCTCCAGCTCTGGAAACTGAAGAACGACGCNNCGCACCATGATGTGGAGCGGGCCCATTGTGGCGGCGTTCGTGATTTTCCACGTGCTGCACCTCACGGTGGGCGCGGTGGTGCCCTTGCACGAGACACCCGCCGGCGGGCCGGACGTGCACGCCAACGTGATCGCCGGATTTTCCAATCCCGCCATCTCGGCGTTCTACATCCTGGCCATCGTGCTGCTCTGCACGCACCTGTATCACGGGCTGTGGAGCATGTTTCAGTCGTTGGGCTTCAGCCATCCCCGCTACACTCCGAAATTGAAAGCGGGCGCGGCCATTTTCGCCATCCTGATCGCCATCGGCAACTGCTCCATCCCGATCGCGGTGATGGTTGGCCTGGTCAAGTAACGGGCCAAATAAGAGAGAACGCCAACCATGGAACTCAATTCGAAATCTCCTGAAGGTCCGATCGAGACGCGATGGGACCGCCATCGCTTCAATCTCAAGCTGGTGAATCCGGCGAACAAGCGGAAGTACAGCATCATCGTGGTGGGCTCGGGATTGGCCGGCGGCAGCGCGGCGGCGAGCCTGGCGGAACTGGGCTACAACGTCGATTGTTTCTGTTTCCAGGATTCCCCGCGGCGCGCGCACAGCATCGCGGCGCAGGGCGGCATCAACGCCGCCAAGAACTATCACAACGACGGCGACAGCATCTACCGCCTCTTCTACGACACGGTGAAGGGCGGCGATTTCCGGGCGCGCGAGAGCAATGTGTATCGCCTGGCCGGCATCAGCCTCAACATCATCGATCAGTGTGTGGCGCAGGGCGTGCCGTTTGCCCGCGAGTATTCCGGCTACCTGGATAACCGCAGCTTCGGCGGCGCGCAGGTGTCGCGCACGTTCTACGCGCGCGGCCAGACGGGGCAGCAGTTGCTGCTCGGCGCCTACCAGGCGCTGGAGCGCCAGATCGGCCTCGGCGCCGTGAGGATGTTCCCGCGCACCGAGATGCTGGACCTGATCGTGGTGGACGGCCGCGCCCGCGGCATCGTGACCCGCGACCTGATCAGCGGCAAAATCGAGAGCCACTTCGCCGATGCCGTGGTGCTCGGCACCGGCGGCTACGGCAACGTCTACTACCTCTCCACCAACGCCAAGGGCTGCAACGCCACCGCCATCTGGCGGGCGTACAAGCGCGGGGCGCTGTTCGCCAACCCGTGCTTCACGCAGATTCACCCCACCTGCATTCCCGTCTCCGGCGAGTATCAGAGCAAGCTCACCCTGATGAGCGAATCGCTGCGCAACGACGGCCGCGTGTGGGTGCCCGCTAAGAAAGGCGACAAGCGCCCTCCCAGCCAGATCCCCGAGGCTGAACGCGATTACTTCCTGGAGCGCAAGTACCCCAGCTTCGGCAACCTGGTGCCGCGCGACGTGGCTTCCCGCAATGCCAAGGCGGCGTGCGATGAAGGCCGCGGCGTCGGCGAGACCGGCCTGGCCGTCTACCTGGACTTCCGCGATGCCATCGAGCGCCTCGGCGCCTCCGTCATTAAGGAACGGTACGGCAACCTGTTCGACATGTACAACCGCATCACGGGGGAGGACCCCTACAAGGACCCGATGCGCATCTACCCGGCCATGCACTACACCATGGGCGGCCTCTGGGTGGACTACAACCTGATGTCGAACGTCCCCGGGCTGTACGTCATCGGCGAAGCCAATTTCAGCGATCACGGGGCCAATCGCCTGGGCGCCAGCGCGCTCATGCAGGGTCTGGCCGACGGATATTTCGTGCTGCCGAATACCATCGGCGATTACCTGGCCTCCAACAAGTTCGAGAAGGTGGATGCCACGCACGCCGCGGCGCGCGAGGCCGAAGCCGGCGTCCACGCGGTCACCCGGAAGCTGCTCGACGCCAAGGGCAAGCGGAGCGTGGATTCCTACCACCGGGAGCTCGGCAAAATCATGTGGGAATATTGCGGCATGGCGCGCAATGCCGGGGGTCTCAAGCACGCGCTTTCCCTGATTCCGCCGCTGCGCGAGCAGTATTGGAGCGACGTCAGGCTGCTGGGCTCTGGCGAGGAGCTCAACCAGTCGCTCGAAAAGGCCGGACGCGTGGCCGATTTCTTCGAACTCGCCGAATTGATGTGCCGCGACGCCCTGGAGCGCAACGAAAGCTGCGGCGGCCACTTCCGCGAGGAGTATCAGACCCCGGAAGGCGAGGCCGCGCGCGACGACGAAAACTTCGCGTACGCCGCCGCCTGGGGCTTCCAGGGGGTGGGCCAGCCGCCGGTGCTGCACAAAGAGCCGTTGACTTTCGAATACGTGCACCCCTCGCAACGGAGCTACAAGTAATGAGAATCACTCTTCACATCTGGCGCCAGCGCAACCCCAACGAAAAGGGCAAGATGGTGCGCTACGAAGTCCCCGACGTCAACCAGGAAATGTCGTTCCTCGAAATGCTGGACGTGCTCAACGAGGACCTCATCGCGAAGAACGAAGAGCCCGTGGCGTTCGNNTGTGCCAGCTCCACATGCGCCACTTCAAGGACGGCGACGAACTCTACCTCGAACCGTGGCGCGCCAAAGCTTTTCCGGTGGTAAAGGACCTGGTGGTGGACCGCACCGCCTTCGACCGCATCATCGCGGCCGGCGGGTATATCTCCGTGGCCACCGGCAGCGCGCCGG
>PLDO01000024.1 GCA_003136215.1 Bryobacterales bacterium | reverse complement strand
ATGCGTACGTTCTATATTTGAATGAACGGGGGTACTCTCCCCAGACTCTCGCCGTATATCTGGAGAGCGTCGCACATTTTGCGCATTGGTCCACCCGCCAGCGCATTGGCCTTGCCGAGATCAACGAAGATGCTGTCGGTCGCTTCCTAAATCAACACCTGCCCATCTGCCGTTGTGCGAGGCGCTGCCAGCGAACCCGACACGGTGTTCGGGCTGCGTTGGTACATCTACTGAAGCTCTTGCGCGCTGGAGGTCGGATCGCCCCCAGGAAGTCGGCAGATCCTGCCACTGTCGCCGAAGAGATCCACTGTTTTGAGCACTACCTGGAACAGGTGTGCGGTCTGAGCCCTGTAACGTGCAGAGTGCGCCTGCAACGCGTGCGTGCTTTCCTGCTTGATGGATTCGCCGCTGGCCATAGTCGAATTAGTGCGGTGAAGCCCGCTGACGTGGTCCGGTTCATGGCGAAGTACACACAAGGTTGGGCTGCGTCCTCGAAGCGGGCTGCTGGCGATTCGCTACGCAGCTATTTTCGCTTCAAGGCCCTGCAAGGCGAACACACTGCCACCTTGAGCGCCGCGATACCGACCGTGGCACAGTGGAGAATGGCGGGATTACCCAAAGGGATTTCAGCCGACCAAGCCACCCGATTGCTCAGGGCTTTTGATCGAAGCTCGACCACGGGCATTCGCGACTATGCGATCACCCGGTGTCTCGTAGACTTGGGCCTGCGCACAATCGAAGTGGCGCGGCTGCGGTTGGATGACATCGACTGGCGACAGGGGCTTATCCGCATCAGTGGCAAGGGCCACCGCGTCGATGTCCTGCCATTACCTCAGGAAACGGGTCGCGCCATCGTCAACTATCTGCGCCATGGCCGCCCCCAAACGAGCAGCCGTGCACTTTTCATGCGCTATCGTCCTCCCCTTGATACGCCCGCCACAGCGTGTATTGTATGAGCAGCAGTTCGTTACGCGGCCAGGCGCTGTGGGTTGGAGCACTGTTTTCATGGACCGCACGTATTACGTCACAGCCTGGCGCAGCGACTCGTGCAAGGCGGCATACCACTCAAACAGATTGCCGACCTTCTGCGTCACCGCTCGCTGGATACCACCACGATCTACGCGAAGGTCGATCTTCTTTCCCAAATCCTGGTCGAGGGTGCGAATCAGGGATTCGCTCCAGCCCAGTTCCCGCGCCTTCTCGCGCAGGGTGTGCGGGCAACCTAATTATGAGCAGTTTTTTCAGGGAAAATGGGTAACACTTTTTTGTTCTGAGTGATGATGATCACTCCGTTTGTTTGTAACCAAGTTTCCACCGCCCGACGTCGGGCGGTTTCGACTTGGTGTTGCGTGTGAACCGCCAAGACCTGGATAAATGCCTGGGTCAGTTCGTTGATCCAATCGAAGATCTCTCTTCGCTTGCGGAGAGTATACGCCTGCAGGGCTGGCCTCGCATCCTGAAAGACCCTGCAGGCGATGTGCCCGTCGAGACAGCCGCGGGAGCGATGGTTCAGTTCATGCGCCAGCACTTCCGCCCAGGCTTGCACCTGAGACTCCGAAGGGGGGCCGCCGGCGAGGATCTTTTCCACCAGCGGGGTTTTCATTTCCCGCACCGCACATTCCATGCCCCCGTTGTAAGGCGGATAATGGTGTGGTGAATTCAGTGGCATGACCAGGTAACGGGCCAGCACCTCATCGACCGCCTGCTGATTAAGATTGGAACCATTGTCGCGTTTGAGCACCAGCGGCGGTCCGTGCTGCAAGAATAGTTGTTCCAAGTGAACCGCCACGGTTTCTCCCAACACCTGCTCCCCCCCCCAGGGCGTGAACTTATAGCGCGAGGCGAGGTCCTGCACTTGATGCAGATACAGTTTGTGGTCGGCGAGCCTCACCAACTCGGCATCATCCAGTGACCACACCAGGCCGGGAACCTGCCAGGTGATGTGGCGTAATTCCGCCTGGTGTTGGTGGGCCAGTTCCCGCCGCACCGTTTCCATCAGCGCCTGCAGATCGCGACGGGAGATCTGGTTCTGGTACTGCCGATAGAGTCTGCCAGCTCCCCGGCTGCGCTGGCGGCCATGCTGCAGGTGGCACAAGGCAAGGTGCAACTCCGCGAGGTTCAACGGCGCAACCTTGTGGGGACCCGGTTTGCAGAGGGCCGGCTGGCCGTGCTCCAGGCGGTGTTGCCAACGCCGGAAGCTCGCATACGACAGCCCGAGGGACGCACAGAGGCGTGGGTACGGCCAGCGCACTTGTTGCTTCAGTCGGCTCAGGGTAGTAACCATCATCGCGGCAACCTCAGGCTTTTTTTTTATCCGGCTGTTCCAACCGCTGACGGATCTGCTCCGTCTGCTCCAGGACTTCGAGCTTCGCCTGCAGCTCCTGGGCCTGGCGTTGAAGGGCCTCCTTCTCCGGGTCGAGGGGCCGCGGCGGGCGTCCCTGTTCCCGATTGCCCAGCGCCTCGACCATCGCCGCCAAGGCTCGCCGCTCCCATTTGTAATAGGTCTTGCGGGAGATGCCCAGTTGCCGGGCTGCTTCCTGGGCACTCAACACCCCGCTCCGTACCTGCATGATCCACTGCGCCCGTTGCCGGGCCAAGGCTTGCTGGTGAGCGCTGGGTTGCGGATCGTTCATCGCAGGATCCTCCCGCCCCGCAGGGATGGTCTACTTGGTCGGCGGCGGTGATTTCGGTTCTTGCAGCTTGGCCAGCCGCTTCTCCAGCTTGGCCATGCGTCCCTTCTGCTGCAACGCTTGGCGCGCCAGCAACCGCTCCAGTTTGGGACTCAGCGCCGGTCCCGGTTCCAGACGCGTCTGCGATTCCAGCGCCTTGAGCATCGCCGCCAGCGCCCGCTTCTCCCAATGGGACAGCACGGCCGGACTGATCGCCAGTTCTTGGCACACTTCCACCGAGCGACGACGCTCGGTCCAGATCGACAGCACCGCTTGGGCTCGCTGCTGGGCATTGTAAGGCAGCGGTTCCTTCTTGGCTTTGCTTTCGGTGGACATTATCTCCTCCCTCCAGGTCGTAGCTGACCTCCTGATGCGGTCGCGGTTCTTCGCCATCGACGAGCATCTTCACTTGGCCCTTCTCGGCACGAATGACCACGGATTGCTCACCCATCCGCCCCACCATGTAGAACGGACTGCGCGGTTGCCCTCGTAACGCCAGTTCCAGCATGTTCTCTTGCATGCCGCGCTCGATGACTTGGCGCAACTCCTGGGCAATAGCAAAGAAGCGATCGGCCGGACACAACCCCTCCAAGGACTGATGGGGCCGCCGGTGGTTGTAGTGCTTCACCCACAGCCGAATCCGCTCGCCGGCCGACTCGAAGCTGTCGAACTGGGCGCGCACCAGAAACTCCTCCCAGATGGTTTTCCAGAAGCGTTCGATCTTGCCCAAGGTCATGGGATGATGCGGTCGGCTCTTAATGTGGTGAACCCGATCCTTGCGCAACTCCGCCTCGAAACGGGTGGTCCCGCGCCAACTCGCGTACTGGCGGCCTTGATCGGAGAGCATCTCTTTGGGCACCCCGTACTCCGCCACCGCCCGGCGGTACACCTCTAACACGTGCTCCGCCGTCTGGCTGCGAAACACCTCCAGCCCCACCACGTAGCGAGAGTGATCGTCGATGAAGCCGATGAGGTAGGCGTTCTTGCCTCCCAGGTGGAAGGTGAAGATGTCGGTCTGCCACAACTGGTTGGGCGTGGAGCGCTCGAAGAAGCGCGGCTTGGGAGGATTACGTCGAGGCTTGGGGCGAGGCTTCTTGAGCAGTTGTTGCTCGTGTAAGGTGCGGCGAACCGTCTCCCGGCTCACCGGTAAGAACCACATCCGCCGCAGGAACTGGCTGATCTTTTTGATCCCGATCTCGGGATGGCGACGCTTGAGTTCGACAACTTTCGTCTTCACCGCCGCCGCAACTTTCGGCCTCTGAGGACTCGGACCTGCCGACTGGGACTGCAAGCCCGCTTCCCCCTGGTCGCGGTACAACCTCACCCACTTGGACAAGGTACTTCGGCCCACCCCCATTTCGCGGGCCACCCGCTCCACGGGGAAGCTTTCCTCCAAACATAACTGCACTGCTTTACGCCGGACCTCAAACGAGTGGGAGTAAACGTGCGGACGAATTGTCCGTCGCGCCGCCCCCCTCGGGGGGCGGGTCTTCTTCCTCTTCCTTTGAACTTCGTTTGTACCTTCCATAGGTAACACTCCTTTTGGTTCCTCCCGGGAACCACGGCTTTGGAGTGTTACCCCTTTTCCTCAAGAATTTCTGCTCATCATCTGGTCGTTAGCGCA
>PLDO01000065.1 GCA_003136215.1 Bryobacterales bacterium | reverse complement strand
AACCGCGACGAAATTGTCACGCAGTTCGACATGAACGGCCTGTCCAAACTGCAACTGCTGAAGATGGACTTTCTGGGGTTGACCACGCTGACGCTGATTCACGACGCGCTGCGGCTGATCCAGAAACGCCACGGCGTGACGATTGTGCCGGAAGATCTTCCGCTGGACGATAAGGGCACGTACGAAGTATTCTGCAAAGGCTTCACGAGCGGCGTGTTTCAGTTCGAATCGAGCGGCATGCGCGACATCCTGCGGCGCTATCAGCCGAGCCGCCTGGAAGACCTGACGGCGCTCAACGCTTTGTATCGCCCGGGGCCGATACAGGGCGGCATGGTGGACGACTTCATCGAGCGCAAGTGGGGCCGCAAGGCGGTGGTCTACGACCTGCCAGAGCTGAAGGAGCTGCTGGAAGAAACGTACGGCGTGATTGTGTACCAGGAACAGGTGATGCAGATCTCCAACCGGATCGCCGGCTATTCGCTGGGCGATGCGGACCTGCTGCGGCGCGCCATGGGTAAGAAGAGCGCCGAGGAGATGGCCAAGCAGCGCGAGCGCTTCGTCAAAGGCGCGCTGGAGCGCGGCTTCCCGCAGAAGAAGGTGGAGAAGATCTTCGACCTGATGGAGCAGTTCGCGGGATACGGGTTCAACAAATCGCACTCGGCCGCCTACGCGTACCTGGCATTCGTGACGGCCTACCTGAAGGGCCACTATCCGGTGGACTTCATGGCGGCGCTGTTGACGTCGGAAACGGGGAACACGGCAAAGATCGTCAAATACATCAACGAATGCCGTGAGATGGGGATCAGGATTCTGCCGCCGGACGTGAACCACAGCGAGTGGAGCTTCACGCCGGATGGGGAAGCGATCCGCTTCGGGCTGGGGGCGGTGAAGAACCTGGGGCAATCGGCGGTGGAGGCCATCGGCAAGGCGCGGCAGGAGGTGGGGCGGTTCACGTCGCTGCACCAGTTCTGCGAAAAAGTGGATTTGGGGAGCGTCAACCGGCGGATGATCGAGAGCCTGATCAAGGCGGGCGCGATGGACTCGCAGGAGGGCACGCGAAGCCAGAAGTGGGCCGCGCTGGAAGGGGCAATGGAAGCCGGGCAGCGGGCGCAACGCGACAGGGAGAGCGGGCAGGCGGGGTTATTCGGCGAGGCGGTGGATTTGGGCGAAGAGCACGCTACGCCGCTGCCCGACGTGCCCGACTGGACGGACAAAGAAAAGCTGGCGGGAGAAAAGGAACTGCTGGGATTCTGGGTGACGGGCCATCCGCTGGACGGATACCTGGACAAGGTGAGCGAGCTGGCGAGCCACGACAGCACGAACCTGGAAGGCCTGGCGAAGAACACCGAAGTCACCATCTGCGGAGTGCTGACGGGCATCACGCGCAAACGCAATCGCGACGGCAAGCCGTGGTGCGTGATGGCGTTGGAAGATCGCACGGGGAGCGTGGAAGCGCTGTGCTTCGCCACGAACTACGAGCGGCTGGCGGCGCAGATCATGGAAGACACGGCGGTGATGGTGCGGGGACTGGTGCTGCCGGAAGAGAACACGACGCCGAAACTTTCGGTACAGGATATCGTGGCGCTGGACAATGCGCGAATCGATCTACCGGGGGTGATCGCGATCCGGGTGTGGATCGGACGCGACGGCGGAGTGGACCGGGCGGCGGCGTTGGAAGAGGTTTTCAAGCGCAAGCCGGGAGGGACGTCGGTACGGCTGCGCCTCGAAGCGCCGAGGGATTTCTCGGTGCTGCTGGACGTGCCGGCGAAGGTGCGGCCGGATCGGGAGTTCACGGCGGCGGTGGAGCGAATCTGCGGTCCGTCGTGCGTGGAGAAGGTGGCGGGGTAAGGGGCGGGGGTCCTGGGGCCTTCACGAGGGTGATGTCCCAGAAGGCCGTAGGGTTGATCGCTCCGCTGCCGCCGACGGTTGGGCCGATCAGTGAACGTCCGGCTTCTCCAAACCGGCCGGAGACGCCTTCAGGCTGCCGCTGTCCGAGATCGAAATCGCGCGAACCCGGATGTCCTCCTCGTCGCATGGCCGGTCCTTCTTATTGAGAACCCAGCCATCGCTGGTCGACCATCGGACCGCGACCTCGTACGAACACTTGTTTGCCACTTCCTTTCGCGAGTCCTCAGACGGCAATTGCACAGCGTAACAGTCACGTTCGCAGTACGTATTGACATACCGGGTGGGCTCGACATCGAGCGTGACCAAGCGGGAGAGCCTCCCGATCCACGTAGCCCGTGCTGCTGAGGCCGTTATCAGCGCATAAGGGCAGGTCCCCGTTGAATCCATCGCATCCGTCGCGATCAGGAGGGCTCGTGAGTGTTGGGTGTTCCGAACGTCAATGGCTACCCAGAAGACCGAATGGTGCCCCTCCTGCATGACTAAGACTTCGTCGAAGATCACGCCGGCGGAGGTGGCCTGCAACCGTTTGACGGCAAAGCGCATCCGTGGGCCCGTCAGGATTCCAGGCGGTACCGATTGTCTGGCCGAGTGACTTAGGGTTGGTTCGAGTGTCTGGACCGGAAGTTCTTCCATGCGTCCGCTCCGGCCATGAATCAGATGAAACTTGGGCATCAAGTTATTCGTTTCTCCGCGGGACGCGACCAGGAGCGCGTCGCTGCCCCGCAGCCGATCCAGAACGAACGTGTCTCCTAGCTCTGGGAGCACGATGTGCCGGCCGGCAAGGTTGGTGCCGCGCTGAAGCGCAGCCCCCCAAGTCTGCAAGTCGGTAGGACCACTCGTATCTACTTCCCGCGGCCAGATCCGGTCCGTCGAACGGACATAGAACATCGCTTTGACTTCCGTGTCGCCCCAATCCCAATGAGTGCTGGTGACTTGTGTACAGACAAAGTCTTGTCTGGCCGTGCTCCATTCACAGGCCAGGCGGTAGCTGACGTTGGCATCGTCGAGGTGGCGTTCCGGACAGTAGGAGCTGTAGGATTCGGGGAAATCACAATCGATCGCAGCCACTGAATGAGGCTGCGGTCCGGAAACATCGATCAGGTGCAATAAGGTCCTGTCGCCGCCAACGTTCACGCCACCGGAGTGCGAAGAGATCGACAGGACGACTAGCGGAAACGTTTTGTCCGGGGTGGCGGGCAATAGATCTAGCCGGGATAGGTCCTGCTCATTTTCCGCCGCAATATCGAACCGTTCGTCTTCTTTTGGCCGCAGTGCGAAGTAGTGCGAGCCGTCGCTCCGGCTGAGCCCGAGGTAGAGAGTGACCGTGGCGGGTTCTAGCTGGCTGAACTCTTCGCTTTCGGGCGAGGACACGGCAGCAAACACACGTACCGTGTCGACTTGGTAGGAAGCGGCGAATCCGGCGAGCGATTTCGATGGAAGGCGTGTGATCTCCGCGATCCGTTTAGGATCCGTTATGGGTTCGAACCGAAGGCCCGTATCCCGAATGAACGGACCATTCTTGTCGCGCGACTCTTCGCAGCCGAACGGGGTTTGTGGCAGCCGACCCTGGGCTGCAGCGATCCAAGCGATCGCCGCCAATACGGCAACAGACGATTTCATGTCCCAGAGCGTAGCGCAGCAGCCGCCCCTTTTTCGCTGTTCACTAAGGGTGGCTCCCAAGTGTATCCCGAACATAACGGTCGGTAGAGGCCGTTACCGGAAAGTGCCGGACGAGCATCGCGGCCGCCCAATTCCGCCATGTCGGGCATGTGCTCTTTCCGGATTACGCTACTCGGACACTGGGGCGGATTTCCTCTGTTGGGCTTTCGGCGGCATCGCCGGGATACCGGATATCCACGGCGAATGGCCCCAGCCATTTTGCAGGAGCCAGAGCATCCGCGGCCTGGGGATTCGCGCTACATACAAACTCCAGTAGCCGCTCGATCTCGTGGGTCTTGGGAAACTCGACCGCTTTCTCGACCCACTCGCGCAACAGGTGCGGCCGGACAAGGAGTTCACGGCGGTGGAGGATCGCCGGCAGGGGCGTTACAATTGACTGCTCAGGAGGGCGGTTTTGATTTTCAAGCTGATCCTGCTCTTTGCCTCCGTCTCTGCGTCCTTGCCGTGGGTAGAAGACAATTACGCGCAGGCTCTGGCGGCGGCGAAAGCGCGCCACGTGCCGCTGTTTGTGGAAGTCTGGGCGCCGTGGTGACACACCTGCCGCTTCATGCGCGCGAACGTGCTGAACGATGCCGCGCTGGTGAAGCAGGCCGGGCAGTTTGCCTGGCTCTCCATCGATTCCGAGAAGCCGGTCAATGCGGGATTTGTCGATAAGTTCGCGACCGGCGGGGTCCCGTTGTTTTTAGTGATCGATCCTTTGAAGGAAGAGTCCATTCTCAACTGGTACGGCACGGCGACCGCACCGCAGTTGGTCAACCTGCTGGCTGACGGAAAAAACGCGATCGCCGGAGGCGCGACGGGCGCCGATGCACTGCTGGCACGCGGCGACGAGATGAACGGCCAGAAGAAGCCGGGTGAAGCGGCCACGTGGTACGAGCAGGCGCTGGAGAGCGGCGGGCCGTCCTGGGCGCATCGCACACGCACCATCGAATCGCTGGTGATGGCCTACGAGTTCTCGCGGAACCGTGGCAAGTGCATCGAGACGGCGGCGCGGGAAGCGCCCGGCATGCGGCGTGACCGGAGCTTTGTCAACACCGTGTACTTCGGCCTGGAATGCGCGAAGCCGGGTACGCCGGAACTGAAACAGATGGAGACGCTGGCCGAAGAGGGCGTCAAGATTTCCGGCGTACTGGCCGACGATACGTCGGGCCTGTACCAGAACCTCGCCGGCATCTACCGCCGCGACGGGGACGAAGAAGGCGCCACACGCACGGCGACCGCATGGCTCGCGTACCTCGAGCAGCAGATCGCCAAAGCGCCCAATGCGGAAGCGCGCATGGGCTACGCTCTGCACCTGGCGAGCGCCGCGATATTCCTGAAGAGGCCCGAGTTGGCGTTGGCGGAGGTCGAGCGTGCCGCGCGCGAGTTGCCCAACGACTACAATCCGCCGCGGCTGGCCGCCAGGTTGTACCAGGAGATGGCGAGGTACGACGAAGCCGTCGGGGAATGCGACCGCGCACTGGCGAAAGCGTACGGCGCCCCCAAACTAAATCTTTACATGATGAAGGGGCGCCTGCTCGAGAAGAAGAAGGATCCCGAGGCAGCCAAGAAAGCCTATGACGAGGGGATCGCCTTCGGCCGTACGCTGCCGGCAGGCGCCGGGAGTTCCGTCGTGACGGCGCTGGAGAAAGCGTCGGCGGCGGTGGGCAAGACACCGTAGCGGCCGCCGAATGAGTTCATGGCCGTGCGCCGGCATTTGGAACGGGTCCTGGCGAGCCCTGGGTTCCTGCGGAATGAGCGGATGAGCCGATTCCTCAGGTTCCTGGCCGAACGGCATCTCGGCCGCCGCCTTGCAGTTGACGCGCGCGTTATCCGGCATGCTCTACGGCGTCACCGCAACCGCTGGTGGCGCTGAGGTATGAATCGCCCATAGTTGTGCGGTCCCTGAGCCACAAGGGCAAGCTAAAGCGCAATGGCACTTAGTTTTCCCGAAAGTGCAATTTCTGCGGAAATCGTGGGCCGGGTTGGCCACCTGCCCGAACCCCCTGTAAACGGGCCAGCAGGCGCCGGTTGCCAACCGGCGCGCAGGATAACATCCTGCCCCACAACTAACGCAGATGTTCGATAGTGGCAAAACTAAGTGGCATTGAGCTAAAGCATGTGCGGAGGGGGTAGAATCGAAAGAAGAAATGCACGTTCCCACGCCGAATAAGGCGAATACCGGGGGTGATCGCGAAGCCGCGGCGGGAATCGATATTACTTAGAGGAAAAGGAGTCTCTATGTTCCGTCTTGCGAGCATCGCGTTATTGATCGGCCTGACGACCGGCTCAGCCATGGCCCAAGCTCCGGCAGCGGCCCCGCGCCCGGCGCGCCCAACGCCGCCGACGCGCGACCCCAACACGGCCGGTTATGTCACGGCGAAAGAGTTAGCGGACGGCGCCAACGCTCCGGCAAAGGAGGACGGAAACTTCATCCTGGGCGCGACGCACAACGCTGCGCCGGAGATGGCCGCGCAAGAAGGCGTGCCGCAGGGAGCGGTGTTCACCTTCACCATGGAATCGACCGACAGCAAGATCTATCCGGGCATCGCGCGCGAGGCTGGCACGTTTGGGACCGCGGACCCCACCGACCCCGCGAAGCTGGTGGTCACCACGAGCCACCCCGCTGCTTACGCCCGGCGGGTGAGTGTGTATGTGCCCAAGCAATACGTCCCCGGCACGGCGGCGCCGTTCATTGTGGGGGCGGACGGACCCGACCAGGCGTTGTTCACGGCGCTGGATAACCTGATCGCCCAGCACCGGGTGCCGGCGATAGTTGCGATCTCCATCAGCAACGGCAGCGGCGACGCGCAGGGAAGCCAGCGCGGGATGGAATACGACACGATGTCGGGCCTGTACGCGGAGTTCGTGGAGAAAGAAGTGCTGCCCCTGGTGGAGAAGCAAGCCAGCGTGAAACTGACGAAAGACCCCGAGGGGCGGGCGACGATGGGCGGCAGCTCGGGCGGCTCGTGCGCGCTGATCATGGCGTGGTATCACCCGGAGCTCTACCACCGGGTTCTCACTTACTCGGGCACCTACGTGAACCAGCAGTGGCCGTCGAACCGGCAGACCCCGCACGGCGCATGGGAGTTCCATGAGCACCTCATCCCGAACAGCGCGGCCAAACCGCTGCGCATCTGGATGGAAGTGGGCGACAGGGACCTGTTCAATCCGAATGTGATGCGCGATAACATGCACGACTGGGTGGTTGCCAACGAGAACATGGCGAGAGTGCTGGCCGCGAAAGGCTATCACTACCAGTTTGTATTTGCGCGCAATGCGGGGCACACGGATCGCGCGGTGAAACAGCAAACACTGCCTGAGGCACTGGAATATGTATGGCAGGGGTACCCGATGGCGGGGCGTTGAGACAGGGGAAAGCGACGCCCGAGCTTCGAAGCGGATGCACAAGGCGGAGCCTTATGCCACAGAGGAATACATGGCCGTATTGATCGATGCGATTGACGTCAAGAAGAGGACTTTGTTTGAGTTTGACAACACCCCGTTCTGCTGCCTGGAAGCGGAAGTGAACACGCCCACGGCGCGGGGCGGCCAGACGCTGGTGCGGCTGAAGATTCGCAACCTTCTGACGAACGCGGTCTTTGAGAAGACATTCAAGGCGGGCGACAAGTTCAAGGAGCCGGATCTCCAACAGGTTTCGGCCTCCTATCTGTACAGCGACAGCAATGGTTCTCACTTCCTGGACCAGGAAAGCTACGAGACCCACACCCTGGCGGACGAGGTGATGGGGAACGCGATGGACTTCCTGATTGGGGGCACGCTGGTGGAGTTGCTCAAGTACAACGGCAACCCGATCGGCTTAGAGCTGCCGACGTTCGTCGAGCTGGAAGTTGCCTCCACGGAACCGGGAGTGCGGGGCGACTCGTCGAGCGGGAGCGTGACCAAGCCAGCCACGCTGGAGACGGGTCTGGAGATCCGCGTGCCGTTGTTTATCAAGGAAGGGGAAAAGGTAAAAGTATCGACGGAGAGCCGGGGGTTTGCGGGGCGGGCGTAAGATCAGGGGACGGGGACGGCAGGGAGTTGGTCGTGCGTCCTGGTGGAGGACCTGAGCATGCGGATCATGGTGGAGATATTGACGACGGCATTGGCCACTTCCAAGACTGTTCCGCCGACGGAACCGGTGATGATGTTATTGGCCAACCAGAGCAGAGTGCTGGCCAACAATACGGAACGGAAGGGAACGCCGCGCATGGTAAAAATGGCGACGGTGGCAATGCAGGATCCGATTACGGGCAACCAGCCGGCGGCGTTCCGGGCAAGAGCCGCGCCCATGCCGAGATTGAGAACGACGAAGGCCGCGCCAAGCCACAAAGACCGATAGCGCAGCGCGAGGAACGAGCGCGACGACGAAATGAGGCAACTGGCGCAGGCGGGAAGATTGCCCAGGAGAACGAAATGCAGGGCGTAAAACAGACCCTGCGTGGCATTGAAGAGCTTCCAACGGCGATCGCTTTTCTGAAGGAAAGCGGTTATGCCAAGAGCCAGAGCGATGTATCCGACAAGTTGCGCCGGAGAGAAAAGTCCCATTGGGGGTTGAAAAGTGTATTGATCACCAGCTTACCATTCGGCGGGGGACAGGCCGGGAGGCCTGTCCTACTGGCGGGCGATGGCGACAGGGGCGGCGGCGTGCGCGTCGTTGGGGTACTGCTGGAGGGCGATGCGGAAGGCGCGCTCACTGACACGCGGTTGGTTCGCCTGTAGGGCGGCGCGTCCCCAGGGCTCGGCGACGGGGCGAGGGTAATAGGGCGGCTCGGTGTAGACGAGACGGCGCTCGGCTTTACTGGCCAACTCGAACTGCTTGAGCGCGCGGCCGGTATGACCGGCGGCCAATTCCAGGTGGGCTTCGAGCTCCTGGCGCGCCACTTCGAGCTCGGCGGGGTTGGCGCGTTTGGTGCGGGCGCGATAGCCGGCCAGCGCGGCGTCGAACTGGGCCAATTCGTCGCGGGCTTTGGCGGCATCGCCCGTATGGGCGAAGGCGAGCGCGCGGGCCCAGTGCCGCCATGCCTGCTGGCGCGGACGGGGCAGGACGGGCAACAGGTCAGGGGAGAGAATGGCGTCCCATTTTTCGAACTGGACCAAGGTGCGCAGCATGGCGAACCAGCCCTGGGCGCGGGCGCTGCCGACGCCATCGGCGGCGGCCACCTGGGCGGGATTCTCCGGGAACTGAAGCAATTCGCGCGCCGCGGCAATGGCATCGTCGTAGCGGCCTTCGAAAGAGTACGCGGTAGCCAGGTAGTGGACGTTGTGGCCGTGATGTCCATCGCCGTAGAGCTTATCGAGGGCCATCCACTGGCGCTCGTTTTGGGCGGCATCGGAGAAGGACTTCACGGCGTCGCTCCAGCGTCCGGTCTGCGAGTAGATGTGGCCAGGCATGTGGAGGGCGTGCGGAATATTGGTCACCAGCTCGGAATACTTCCGGCAGCTCGGCCAGGCGTCGGCGGCAAAGGTGGAGCCTTCGAAAGCGTGGATGATGTAGTGGTGCACGCCGGGGTGCTCGGGGGCGGTGGGCAGCAGGCCGCGGAGAATGGCCACGGCCTCGGTGCTGCCGGGGGCGGCGGGTTTTTTATCGGGCAAGGTGAAGCCGCGCATGATCATGAGGGCGAGATCGAGTTGGGCCTCGACTTCGCCGGGATAGGAGGCGAGCAAGGCGCGCGTGGCTTTGACGAAAGCCTCCTCGGGATCTTTGGCATCGGGATCGCGGCGGGCGGCGACGGCGGCGATGTACAGCTTCTCGAGATCGGTGGCCTTGCCGGGGACCTGGCCCAACTCAAGGGCTTTGGTGGCGGCGGCGCGGGCGCGCGACATGGCGGGCGCGGCCTGTTTGCCGAAGAAGGCGGCGAGCGTATCGATCTGGAATCGCGGGCGCCAATCGCCGGCGGCGACCATGGCGATGCCCCACCAGGGCATGGGGGCGGCGGGATCGAGCGCGGCGGCCTGCAGGAAACTGCGCTCGGCCTCGCGCGCCCAGAAGGAGTGCATCTGGGCCAGGCCCTGGTCGAAGAACTGCTGCGCCTCGGGGTTGGAAGTGGTGATGGGCAGATGAACGGTTCCCATTCCCGGAAGAATGCGGGCGGGCAATGTGGGCGCGAGCGAACTGGGCGGAGGGGCGCAATTGTCGCCGCCCTTGGGCGATTGGGCCGCGGCGGAAAAGGCGAGGATGCAAAGGACGGCGAACTTCATGGCTGGATCTCCAGTTGGCGGGCAATGAGATGTACGAGTTGATCCGGGCGGTAGTTGGAGCCTTCCACCTGGGCGGCGAGGCGTCCATCGCGGCCAATGATGGAAGTCGTGGAATTGTGACCGATGGAGCCTTCGGCGGCCCAGTAAATCTCACCTAGCGCTGCAGCCAGCGGGGCCACGTCTCCGGTGAGGAAGCGCCAGTTGGCGGCGGCGGCCCAGCGGTGGGCGTATTCGGCGAGCACGGGCGGGGTATCGAACTCGGGGTCGACGGTGACGGAGAGCAGCAAGAGACCGCCGGCGGACTGGCCGGGAAAGTGGCGTTGGAGCATGGCGAAGTTCGCCGAAAGGCGGGGGCACACGTCGGGGAGCGGGCAGCGCGAATAAATGAAATCGATGGCCGTCACTTTGCCGCGCAGATCGGCGGCGCGAATGGTGCGGCCATGCTGGTCGGTGAGTTGGAAGTCGGGGAGAGAGGCGCCGATGGGCAGTTTTTGCGCGGGAGGGGGGAGCGGGGCGTCGGGTTCGCCGCTCAGATGAATGTTGCTGGCCAACGATTGGCCATGATTCACCGAGAGGAGGAAAGCGATGCGGGCGCCGGGATGGAGCGGCGCGAGTTCCGCGGCGTTTTCGGTGTGGAACGGCATCAGCATCGCCGGCATGTAGTGAGCGATGGCACGATGCGACACGAGCATGGCTCGCGCCGGAGGGTCCACGGCGACGACGATTCCATCCACGGAATAGGTCTTCGCCAGGACGGGGACGGAGAGGATGAAAACGAAGATGGCAAGGTTACGCATTTACCCAGGATTAACAGGATTATACGTGAACCCGGAGGATCGCGTCCACAGGCCGCTGGAACGCGGAGGTGCTGGGTGGGCGGCTCACCCGCGAAGATCTAGATTACGCCGCGGCGGCCCATCAACAGATTGATGACGAACACGACCAAAGCCACGACGAGAATTAAGTGAATGAGGCTTCCACCGACACCAAAGCTGAAACCGAGAAGCCAGAGAATCAAGAGTAAAGCGACGATTGTCCAAAGCATAAGTTTCTCCTGTGACGAATACCGTTGAGCCACTTTTACCTAGTAGAAGTGGCTTTTTGCTCTTTAACCTGGAGCACGTTGACTACCTGTTGCACGTTGGGGACCGCGGCGGCGACCTGTTCGGCCTGGTCGCGTTTGGCTGGAGAATCGACCTGGCCAGTCAGAGTGACGACGTGATTCTTGACGGCGTATTTTACGCTGTCGTGAAGATTTCCCATGATGAGAGCCGCATCGAGGTTGCTTTCGATACCCTTGTCGAGGTCTGAGTTCACGGTTCTGGCTTCACTCTCGACGCCCTGCGGAATTACCGCAATCTGGTTGGCCACCACCTGGGTTCCGGCGAGGGACCGGGCGATGGATTCGGCTTGTGCCTTGTCACTGTCTCTGGCCACGTGTCCGCCCAAGGTGACGACGCCTTTGTCGCGATCCTGAGTTGCCGAGACCTCTTTGAAGCCGGCCTGATCGAGCGCGGAACGGATACTGTCGGAAACGTTGGCTGCCTTCGTGGAAGTGGTGGAGCACCCTATGAGAGTTCCGACAACCGCCACGGCCAGTAAGGACAAGCACGTTTTGAATGTTTTCATTTTTCTCCTTGTAAACCGAAATCGGTCAATGACCGTGATAAGAGCATGACGAGGGCCGAAGTTCATTGGGGCGATCCATCACAGAAGGCCTACCGGCGGAAGATTGGATACGCGATTGCTGGTCTTTCAGAAGGAAGAAGAAAAGGCGGAAACGGAATGTTGATACTACTGATCGTTTTGTTATTGGTTTTAGGCGGCGGCGGCGGGTACTACGGGCATAGCCGCTGGGGTTACGGCGGCGGCGCCGGCATCGGGCTCGGCACCATCTTACTGATCCTCCTTATCGCGTACATGTTGGGCATGTTCGTCTAAGGCTATGCACAGCGAACACGGGAAAGCCGCCGAGCAGCACGAGCTTGCGGCGCACGCGCATCGTACTGCCGCCGAACATAACGAAAAAGGCGAGCACGAAGCGGGAAGCTGGCATGCGGACCGGGCACTGGAGTACTCGGATCACGCTTACAGACTTGCAAAGGAAGCGCACAACAAGTCAGGGCAGATGGAGACTCCTTAAAATGTCTACTCGCTATAACAATGGATCGCATTACGAGAACCACCAACTAGCCGCCGAATTACACGACGAGGCGGCGCATGCCCACCGGGTTG
The DNA here is from genome assembly GCA_003136215.1 of Bryobacterales bacterium. Classification (GTDB taxonomy): domain Bacteria; phylum Acidobacteriota; class Terriglobia; order Bryobacterales; family Bryobacteraceae; genus Solibacter. The sequence continues at coordinate 1,074 of PLDO01000065.1, read as the reverse complement.
CCGAGCAGGCGGGGCAGCAGGATCACCTTACGGGGCAGGAGCATTCGCGGCAAGCCCTGGAACACTCGCGCGAAGCTCATGAGCATACTCAAGCAGCAACGGTTGGACATGGCATCGCCGCATTCGGACATGACGAAATCGCCTCGCTGGCGCATGAACTCTGGCTGGCCAGGGGCTGTCCGGAAGGGACAGGGCAAGAGGACTGGTTGCATGCCGTGGAAGAGCTACGCTCCCGCAGTTTCGGCCATTGACGGCGCACGCCGGGGTGCGGCGTGAGTGACATGGTTCTGGATATTCAGGATCTTACTCGCCGCTTCGGCGCATTTACGGCGGTGGACGCACTAACGCTTTCGGTCAAGGCGGGTGAGGTCTTCGGCTTGCTCGGCTCCAACGGCGCCGGCAAGACGACGACGATCAAGATGCTCACGACGCTGCTGCCGCCGTCCTCGGGAGAGGCGCATGTGGCGGGTTTCTCGATCACCACGCAGGCAGTGGACGTTCGCCGCGCCATCGGCTATGTGCCGCAGGCGGTTTCGGTGGACGGTTCGCTGACCGGTTACGAGAATCTGCTGATCTTCGCCAAGCTCTACGACCTGCCACGCCGCGAACAGCAGGCGCGAATCCTGGAAGCACTGGAGTTCATGGGCCTGACCGCCGATGGCGGACGCCTGGTGGGGCATTACTCAGGCGGCATGGTGCGACGCCTGGAAATCGCGCAGTCCACGCTGCACCGGCCGCGCGTGCTGTTCCTGGATGAGCCGACGGTGGGCCTGGATCCGATTGCGCGCGACGCGGTTTGGAAACATCTGGTGGATTTGCGGACCAACTACGGCACGACNNTCATGCACCTGGGCAAGGTGGCCGCGCTTGGCACCTGCAAGGAACTGGAAGCGTCGTTGGGCGGCGGGCACACGCTGAACGACGTGTTCGTGCACTATGCCGGGAGCGCGCTGGATTCGGGCGGCAGTTTCCGCGATGTATCCGCGGAACGCGCCACGGCGCAGCGTCTTGGATAGCCCAACCCTATGACCGCCACATTCATCCACCCTTTCACCGGCTTCATCGAGAAGACGT